>NZ_MKTM01000037.1:0-53288 GCF_001898245.1 Flavobacterium sp. 40-81 | reverse complement strand
CTACAGCTAATTTAAAAGCCATATTATAATCCTTTTGAGTACGCTTAACTCGCGTTGTTGTTGTGTCTTTCATAATAAGTCGATTTTGTGTCAACTTATTTCAGGACGGGACAGATAGGATAAAAAAAGCCACTCAAGATTCAGTGGCTTTTGCTTTTTAAATACTCCCTTCAAATTTCAAATGTGACGAGTTGCTATCAAAAATAAGATAATGCTGTACAGTCTGTAAATGCGCTAAAGCGAAATACTTGCTAATCATTTTATTATCAGCAAGATTCGTATAAAATACAACAGCATCATTATGTAACTTTATATCGAAAAATTGACAACATGAATCCGAAACAACTTAGCAGACAAGAGTACACAACCCGGATAAACCGGGTGATGGACTACATAAGGCTCCATTTAGATAAATCATTCGATCTTGCCACATTGGCTGGTGTTGCTTCTTTTTCTCCATATCATTTTCACCGGATATTTACAGCAATGGTGGGTGAAACCCCGAATAACTTTGTGTCCCGTATTAAATTGGAAAAAGCAGCGCAATTATTGCATAATAACCCTAAGGCATCGGTAAGTGATGTTGCATTCCTTTGCGGATTCGTTAATATTTCCTCTTTCAGCAGGGCATTTAAAAGTCATTTTAATATGACCACCACAGAATTTCGCAATCAGGACAAGCCGATTTACATTAAAAACGGGATCAGATATAGCAAGGATTGCAAAGCAGTCAGCAAGATTGGCAAAAATTACCAGCAGATTAATGCACAATTTTACAGTGTCGAATTGAATACATTAATCATTATGGACACAAAAATTGAAATCAGACAAATGCCGGAACTGAATCTGATCTATTGTCGCCACACAGGGGCATTTAACAAGATCGGACAGGCTTACGAAAAGCTTTTCAAGTGGGCTATTCCCCGTGGATTGGTGAACCCAGACACCAGAACCGTAACCGTTTATCAGGATGACCCTGCTGTGACAAGTATCGATAAAGTACGCCAGGATGCCAGTATTATTGTAGATGGTAATATAAAAGTTGACGGCGAAATTGGCAAATTAAATATTCCATCAGGCAAGTATGCTGTCGGTCGTTTTGAAATTAAAGAAACTGAATTTGAAGAAGCCTGGAACACGATGTGTGCGTGGCTGACAGAAAGTGGCTGCCAGCCTGCTGATAGTCCTACTTATGAATACTATCATAACGATTACAGTGAAAATCCTGAACACAGGTTTATCGTAGATATCTGTATTCCTATAAAACCCTTATAATCTTTTTGAAATATGAAGCTTACCAAAACAGAGAAAACAACAGGAATTATTTTAGCAGTATTGTTGTTTCTTATCACCCTGAGCAGCACATTCTTTTTCTTGGTAAAATTGAACGTTAGCTGGATACAATGGATTTCATTTAATTCCTGTGCTCCAACCAGTTTCTTATATTTACTCTTATTCCTTGCGTTTCTGATAAGGAAAAAGGCTGCTTACCTGATTATAACATTTCTGCCGATCTATTTTCTTGGAACGATGGCAATGTTTGTATTGTCATGGAATGCCATAAATCTGATCGCACATTCAGGACATATTATAATGACACTCAATTTAATATGGGTCGTTTTCATAATCATCAGGCATGAGGAATATAAGGCGTTAGGGATCGGTTTACTGATTAGCATACTGCTTTTCGTTCCTTATATCGCTTATGTACTATCTTATAATCAAGCACATGCTGAAGAACTGTCAAAATTATTTCTGTAAAAAGAAATAGCCCATATTGTCATGTAAGTTCTTTTGAATTTGCTGACTCTTGCCTCCAGTAAGTGCCTTTTGTAAATAAAAAAGCCGCTTTAACAAGCGGCTTGAATTTTAAAGATTCTGACAATGTTTACAAAGAGGTTTCCCTCCCGTTCCTTCTCTTCGATTTTCTTTTTCGATGTTATTACCTTCCGTACAACTGGTGTTGTTGTGATACACAGATTGTTTTTCACTGTGAAATGGACTTGTTTTCGCCATAATATTTGAATTTAAAATTACTATAACGAAAGTTATTGAATCCTTTTTTCAACACCTTACGGAAGTCCGTAACACTCAATGCAAATTACATATCATTAAACGATATTGTTGTATTTAATCTGGTCTGATAAAACTTTCCTTTGGAAAAACTCGGCTGCCATCTCGGCATGCTTTCAATAATACGAATGGCGTCTTCGTTTAAAACCGGATCATCGGTTTTCATCACTTTAGCATCTTTTACCGATCCGTTTTTATCAATCATCCACACTATTTTTACCTTCCCGGAATGATCCCATTCTTTTTTATTCAACTCATTGTTAAGAAAATTAGGCAGCGCACCGGTCTCACCATAAAACATCGCTTCTACCATCATGATATTAAAAAAGGAATCTCTTGTTCCTTTATCCAGCTCTTCTCCGTTATCTTTTACCATTTTGACCTTGTCATTTTCCCTTACATCTTTAACGGAAACGGGTTTCGAATCAATATAAAAAATATACGCATCATTATTGTCTTTATCCTGCGTCACCATTAACTTTCCTTTCTGATAGTAATCGATATTGGAAACAAAAACATCATCCTTCATTTTTCCGACAATCGTAATATCCCTTGCTTTATCGAATAATTTCCAGATTCCGGTTTTCTTTCCGTCCTTATCGATCCGGTTGATTTCCTGTCCTTCATGCTTAACACTACTTTGGGAAAAGGCAACAAAGGAAGTGAAGCAGCATAAAAACGCCAGCAGTTTTGTTTTTGACATTCTAAAATTATTTTTATAAAGGTTTATAAAGATTGATCTCACTTTTTTCAAGCCATTCGGCAGCATTTTTTTGGAAACCCACGAAATGCTCCGTTTGAGTATGCTTATCTATAGCTTCCTTGTCTTCCCATAATTCATAGAACAGGAATTCCAAAGGATTATTAATTGCGGTATGCAAACGGTATTCGTGACATCCATCTTCCTGTAAAGATGCTTCCACCAGTTTTTGAAGTGCGGTTGCAACTTCTTCCCTGTAGTGCTCTTTTGCTTTAAGCGTTGCTACTATTGCTATCATTTTTATTAGGCATTATTTTATTTACAAACATCGGAAATTTTCTTTAAGATTCCGGATAGCAAACTTATTTTTAGCATTTTCTGACTACATACAAATCACCAGTCTTTTTCCCGGATCTATATTGGCACTCCAAACTTCATGAACGGCGTCCAATGGTGCGGTTACCGTTTCAATGACAAGCTTTCCCGTTGCTGCCAGCTGAAATGCTTCCGGCAGGATTTCGGTGATAAACTTTTTCATTTCCGCTTCGGAAAGACTGCCAATCCCGGAACCCAGAATTTCAATCGCTGAACTCCTTAACACATCGGAACGCAACTCAATTTCTTCTCCGGAAATGCTTCCCACGGTAATAATACGCACCGGATGGGTATAACCGCCGGCTCCTTTCAGTGCTTTTAACAACAGTTCCACCGAATGTCCCCACAGGTAATCAATAACAATATCTACAGGTGTTGCCAACTGAATATTTTTCAATTCCTCAACAATGGTTTCATCCGCTGTTTTTAAAGAAACAACTATATCGGCTCCAAGAGATGTTAACTTTGCTAAAGACTGCTCGTTTCTGCCGGTCGCGATCACTTTGGAAGCGCCATAATGTTTGGCCAGCTGTACCGCTACCTGACCGGTCACCCCGGTAGCTCCGTTGATCAGTACAACATTTCCTTTTTGAATTTTAGCGCGAAACAGCAATGCCATTGCCGAACCGATAACCGCATTGGGAAGTGCCGCTGCCGTTACATCATCGATTTTTTCCGGCAGGACAATATATTTATGATTGGGAATCAGGGCTCTTTCGGCTATCATACCGCTTATACCCTGTGCATATACCCGGGTTCCGTCTTCCAGAATGCCCACACCGTCAAAGCCTACAACAGCAGGAAGCTGTTTGTAACTGGCATAATGTCTGCCGCTCGCCCGCAGTTTGTCCAGGTTTTTAACCGACGCTGCCGTAACGTTAATCAGAATTTCATTTTCATTTTGAGGAATAGGATCCGGAAAATTTTCACAAACCGGAACATCACCCAATTGTTTTATAATCGCTGCTTTCATAAGTTATTTTTTAGGCAAAGTTCCGCCAGACTTCTTGTGCCAAACGATAACAATTGTTAAGAAATCAGGATTGTTTCGCCGTTTTATTCCGGATACGGCTTAACGATACCGCCGTTATCCCCAAATAGGTAGCGATATAATGCTGCGGAATCCGCTGGAAGATTGTCGGATTCTTTTTAAGCAGGTTGACATAGCGGTCTTCGGGTTTGTCTTTTAAAAACGATAACAAATGTTTGGAATAATAGATAAACCGGTTTAAAATATAACGGTCAAACCATTCTTTAAATTCGGCATCTTCTTTCCATAAAACCTCAAATTGGTCTTTCTCCAAAACATACAACGTACATTTTTCTAATGTTTCAAGGTAAAAATCACTCGGCTGATTCGTGATCACACTTTCCAAAGAAGCCACCAGACTTCCTTCAAAAAAGAACTGATTCGTGATCTCTTTTCCGTTACTGTTCATCCACAGCCGCAGGCAGCCTTCTTTTACAAAATAGATACGCAGTGCCTTCTCCCCTTCTTTTAAAAGAGTTTTTTTGGCATCAACTTTAATCTCTTCCAGAGCATATTTACCGGCAAGATAAAGCATAAAGCGCTTTACCTCTTCTTCATCGTTAATCGTTGTATTTTTCATATTGGTACTATTGTAACTTAAGTCAGCATCATTTTCATTTCATACTGCCCGATAAAAGGTTCCAGCCCATGAGCCGTCAGAAAGCGGCTGACCTGTGCTGTCGTTTTATCAATATTCGTCACCGCTAATGGCTTACCGTTATGGGCGCGGGCTTCCGGGAGCACACCGGTTCCGGCATTATAAGCTGTTTTTACACCGTCAACAACATTCATTCCGTGCAGCATAAACCCAACGAGTTTATCACCATCGAAGCAGCCCACTGAAACGTTCCTGTAGATACTTTCCGAATACAATTTGAGCTGTAAACTGTTCCAATCAAAAAACAGCGGGATAAAATAATCCGAAAAAGCAGCATTAAAGGCTTCCAGGATAATCGTATCACTGATGTTTTCCAATGTTTTAAAGTCCATTCCTGCTTATTTTTACGTTCTTCTTTTGCAAAGAACAATTTATACCTATTCTTAATTACTTTCCAAAAAGAATTGCAACCTCATAAAACTAAAAAAAATAAACCCTACATCCTATTAATTATTATTTTTGCCGAGATTAAAAATAATAAAAACGCTTTATGCTAATAATTGGTATTGCCGGAGGAACAGGCAGTGGAAAAACGACAGTAGTCCATCAGATAATGAATGAATTACCCGAAACAGAAGTAGGGATTATTTCGCAGGACTCCTATTATAAGGCTACTCACAACCTAAGCTTTGATGAAAGAGCTCTTATTAATTTTGACCATCCCAGAGCCATCGACTTTGAATTACTGGTGGCACACCTGAAGGATTTAAAAGCGGAAAAAACAATCGAACAGCCGGTATATTCTTTTGTAACACACAACAGAACAGACGATACCATTGTGACCCATCCCAGAAAGGTAATGATTGTGGAAGGAATCCTGATCCTTACCAATTCGGAATTACGCGATATGTTCGATGTTAAAATATTTGTTCATGCTGATTCTGACGAGCGTTTAATCCGACGATTAAAACGGGATATCGCCGAACGCGGCCGTGACATGGAAGAAGTTTTAAGCCGTTATCAGTCTACTTTAAAGCCGATGCACGAACAATTCATCGAACCGTCAAAAGCCTATGCGGACATTATTATTCCAAATGACAAATACAACACGGTAGCCATCGATGTAGTTCGTGCCGTAATCAATCAGAGAATATCATAATTTATAATTACCTTTATAACCCATGAAAAAAGCATTCGAAAAACTTGTAACCAAATATCCATTTCTGAGAATACTCGGGAACCGGTATGTTTTGGTGCTGCTGTTTTTTGCTGTTTGGATGCTTTTTCTGGACAACTACTCTTATTTGGAACACCGCGTTTTAAATAAGGAAATCGACGAACTCGAAGACAATAAAAAATACTATCAGGAAGAGATCAAAAAGGACAGTGAGAATATCAAAAAACTTAAAAATCCCGATCAGGTAGAAAAATATGCACGTGAAAAATATTATATGAAACGTGACAAAGAAGATATTTATATCATCGAGTTTGAAGAAGATGTGCCTGAAGAAGACACAAAATCACTTTAATTTTGCATTATGAGTAACAAACTGTTTACTGATTTTGAACCAGTGTCGTCCAAACAATGGAAAACACAAATTCAATATGAACTGAAAGGAGCCGATTATAACGAAACTTTAGTTTGGGAAAGTCCCGAAGGAATTAAGGTTCGTCCGTTTTATCATATCGATGAAGCCGAAAAACCTTTAAGAGTTACTACCGAAGCTTCTAATTTTAAGATTGTACAGAACATCTTTGTTCACGACCTTGATAAATCCATCGCAAGAGCTAAAGAAACAGTAGCCCGCGGTGCAGAAAGTTTGCGATTCACACTTGAAAATGAAAAAGTCGATATTGAAAAACTGTTATCCGCCCTTCCGCTGGAAACCGTTCCGGTATATCTGAACTTCGATTTCCTGGATTTGCCGTTTCTTGAAAAGATAAATGCCATTGCCAAAAAACACCAGACTACCATTTTTGTTCATATTGACCCTATCGGCCAGCTGGCAAAAGAAGGTAACTGGCACAGCAATCTGGATACCGATTTCAACACGCTGAATGACATTTCCCTAAAATGCCCGAACATTCATTTCCTGAGCATTAACAGTACATTATATCAAAATGCCGGTGCCAATATTGTACAGCAGATCGCTTACACTTTAGCCCATGCAAACGAATATTTCAACCGCATAGCCACCATCGGCACTCCGGTAACGATCCAGGTAGCTGTAGGAACCAATTATTTCTTTGAAATAGCCAAACTACGTGCAATACGCCTGCTGTTTGGCTTACTGGCAAAAGAATACGACCATAAATCTGACTGCCATATCATTGCCATTCCTACCAAACGAAACAAAACACTTTACGATTACAACGTCAACATGCTTCGTACCACAACCGAATGCATGAGTGCTATTTTAGGAGGTGCCAATGCCGTGTCCAATCTGGCTTATGACGCGCTTTATCATAAAGACAACGAGTTTGGCGACAGAATTTCAAGAAACCAGCTTTTGGTTTTAAAACATGAAAGCTATTTCGACATCGTTAACAATCCGGCTGACGGTGCCTATTATATTGAAAACCTGACAGATCAGTTAGCCGAAAAAGCACTGAATCTGTTTAAAGATATCGAAACAAACGGCGGATTCATCACACAATTAATCGAAGGAACCATCCAGCGAAAAATCAGTGAAAGTGCTAAAAAAGAACAGGAATTATTCGATAATGGAAAAGAAATCTTATTGGGAACCAACAAATACCCTAATAAAGAAGACCGAATGAGCCATGATTTAGAATTATATCCTTTTGTAAAAGTCAACCCGAGAAAAACATTAATCACACCGATCATCGAAAAACGATTGGCTGAAAAATTAGAACAGGAACGACTGGAAACGGAAAAGCAATAAGAGCTTCTTAACGCTAATCAGGATAATAATCAGATTTGAAATGAGAAAGAACATTCAACATATAACCTTAGAAAATTCCCGAACACAATCGGATGCCGTTAATGCGGAAACCATTGTGAATGCAGAAGGAATTGAAATCAAACAAACCTATTCCGAAGCAGCTCTACAGGATCTGGAGCACCTTCACTTCGGAGCGGGATTTGCACCCAACCTGCGCGGTCCGTATGCAACCATGTACGTTCGCCGTCCGTGGACCATCCGCCAGTATGCCGGATTCTCTACCGCAGAAGAAAGTAATGCCTTTTACCGCAGGAATCTTGCTGCCGGACAGAAAGGACTTTCCGTTGCGTTTGACTTAGCGACACACCGTGGTTATGACAGCGACCATGAACGGGTAGTGGGTGATGTTGGAAAAGCCGGCGTAGCGATTGACAGTGTGGAAGACATGAAAATTTTATTCGACCAGATTCCGTTGCATGAAATGTCGGTTTCCATGACCATGAACGGAGCGGTATTGCCCATCATGGCATTCTATATCGTCGCTGCCGAAGAACAGGGCGTAGAAGCAAAATTACTGTCCGGAACCATTCAGAACGACATTCTGAAAGAGTTTATGGTACGTAATACCTACATCTACCCGCCTACACCATCGATGAAAATCATTGCTGATATTTTTGATTATACCAGTAAAAAAATGCCAAAATTCAACTCGATCTCTATTTCCGGTTATCACATGCAGGAAGCCGGAGCAACCGCAGATATTGAATTGGCTTATACCCTGGCAGACGGATTGGAATACATCCGTACCGGACTGGCTGCCGGAATGAAAATTGACGAATTTGCCCCGCGTTTGTCCTTCTTTTGGGCTATCGGGATGAACCACTTTATGGAAATTGCCAAAATGCGTGCCGGAAGAATGCTTTGGGCAAAACTATTGAAGCAATTCGAACCTAAAGACGATAAATCATTAGCATTGCGAACGCACTGCCAGACATCCGGATGGAGCCTGACCGAACAGGATCCTTTTAACAATGTTGCCCGTACGGCTATTGAAGCCGCAGCCGCAGCATTTGGAGGAACCCAGTCCCTGCACACCAATGCCCTGGATGAAGCGATCGCTTTACCAACCGATTTCTCGGCGCGTATTGCCCGTAATACCCAGATCTTTTTACAGGAAGAAACCAAAATCTGCAAAACGGTTGATCCGTGGGCAGGAAGTTATTATGTAGAAAGCCTGACGCATGAAATTGCACAGAAAGCCTGGGCACTCATTGAAGAAGTAGAAGAATTAGGCGGTATGACAAAAGCCATCGAAGCCGGAATTCCCAAACTGAGAATTGAAGAAGCTGCCGCCCGTAAACAGGCGCGTATCGACAGCGGGCAGGATATTATTGTAGGCGTAAACAAATACCGTCTTGAAAAAGAAGATCCATTACACATCCTTGAAGTAGACAACCAGACCGTTCGTAAACAACAGCTCGAACGATTAGCACATATTAAAGCAACCCGAAACACCGAAAAAGTACAGGAATGCCTGGCAGCACTGACAGCCTGTGCACAATCCGGAAACGGGAACTTATTGGAATTAGCCGTAGATGCAGCACGCAACAGAGCCACTTTAGGTGAAATCAGCGATGCTATGGAATCGGTTTTCGGAAGATACAAAGCACAAATTAAATCCTTTAGTGGCGTGTACAGTAAAGAAATTAAAAACGATGAAAGTTTTGAAAAAGCAAAACAACTGGCCGATGCTTTTGCAAAATCCGAAGGACGTCGTCCGCGTATCATGATCGCCAAAATGGGTCAGGACGGACACGACCGCGGGGCAAAAGTAGTAGCGACCGGTTATGCCGATGTTGGTTTTGACGTAGACATCGGTCCGCTATTCCAAACACCGGCAGAAGCTGCCAAACAGGCCGTTGAAAATGACGTGCATATTTTAGGTGTTTCTTCCTTAGCTGCCGGACACAAAACATTGGTGCCGCAGGTTATCGAAGAGCTTAAAAAATACGGCCGTGAAGATATTATGGTGATCGTAGGCGGAGTAATTCCGGCGCAGGATTACCAATACCTGTTCGATAGTGGTGCCGTAGCCGTTTTCGGTCCCGGAACAAAAATCAGTGAAGCCGCTATTAAGATTCTGGATATTTTAATGGAAGCGTAACTACTTTCATAAAACACTATAAAAAGCCAGCCTTAGGGTTGGCTTTTGCATTTACATTACTTAATCGGAAGAGAATTTACCAAGGGCAATCCCTTTCGCGATCACCTCAGTTATTCTTTCCGTAAAATAATCCTTAAGACCTTTTATCTGATCTTCCGTAACCGTATAAAAATCTTTTGCCGTATTGCCTGGTTCTCCTTTTGCTTTTTCAAGTAAACCGGTAATCTCCGTTTCCGTATAATCAGACCGGTATCCCTGTTTATATAGTTCCTGATACGCTTCCTTACCTTCATTAAATACCTTTTTCCAGAAGACATCCGGAACCCCTTTATATTTTTGTTTCAAAGCGTTGAGTACCGGCGTAAATTCTCTGGCGCCCTGTTCTTCTATTTTAAGCACTTTTAAAAGCGCCCTGATCAGCTCGTCTTTTCCATCATTTCCTTCTTCACCAAAAATCAAACTTATCGGTAGTCTTAACTTCTGTCGAACCGGAATGCCATTCTTTTGTGCCGGAAGCCATTTATGTGTTACAAGACTGTTTATAACACGCAATACCTCCGCATTAGCCGAAGCATTACTTCCCGTTACACCAATGTTTTCCATATCACCGTTTTCGGTAATAACAAAATTCACAGTAACAGTAACCTGTTCTTTATTATTGTCTTTAACATTATCAAACTCAAAATTCCTGAAAAACAGGGAATAGTAGCTTTGGAATCCACCGGGAAAAGTGGCGGAAGTAGTATCATTTTTAAAAAGCGATAAGGCAGCGGATTCTTTCTGCCGGATAACGCTTTTTCCGTTCGCAGCCAGCAGCTGTGCGGAAAAAAATATGGCCATAATACTAACAGCCCAAAAACGGTTTTGCATGACAATGGTATTTTTGTTTTTCAAATGTAAAAAGCCCGGCATGAACGAATAGAAAAATGATAAAAACCAGCATGTCACATTGTAAAAATCATCACAAACAACACAACACCCTGTATTGCAACACTTAAAACCTCTCCTAAACCGGAACATATAACGCCCTTCACTCAAAAATCCGTAACAGTGAAGGCACAATACACCTGTTTTCCGGCAGCCGCCAAACCATCCCTCCTGCTAAGATTACCTTTCCAACAAATATTTTTATACATTTATACACCGGTACATCCACTATAAAAACAAAAAAATGTCCAAACTCCCGCATATTACCACCAGTATTTTTACCGTAATGTCCCAAATGGCAAACGAGCATCAGGCCATTAACCTGTCGCAGGGATTTCCGAATTTCCCGGTAGACGAACGATTGACCACCATTACGGCAAAACTCGCTACAGAAAATGTACACCAGTATACGCCAATGGCCGGACATCCGGGACTGATGAGCAAAATTGCGGCATTAACCTCAGCGTCCTATCATCGTACGGTTAATCCGGCTACGGAAATGTTAGTGACCGCAGGCGCTACCGAAGCCATTTTTGCCACCATACAGGCATTGATAAACAAAAACGAAGAAGTGATCATTCTTGACCCAAGCTACGACTGTTATGAAGCCCCCATCCTGCTCAGTTATGCCAAACCGGTCCGGGTGGCGCTAAATGACGATTACACTCCAGACTGGGAAGCCATTGCAGCTAAGATGAATACTCAAACGAGAATGCTTATCATCAACAATCCGCATAACCCAACCGGTAAAATATGGACTGCTGCCGATTTCCTGCAGCTTGAAAAATTACTGGCCCTGTATCCGGATGTACTGCTGTTATCGGATGAGGTTTACGAATACATTACCTACGAACAACCCCATATATCGGTTAACACCAATGAAAAACTCCGCGACCGCAGTATTGTGATTTCTTCATTTGGAAAATCACTGCACATCACCGGATGGAAAATCGGGTATGCCATTGCACCCGAACACCTGATGAAAGAAATCAAAAAAGTCCATCAGTTTTTAGTATTCAGTGTCAACAGTATTTCACAGGCCGCCATTAGCGACTATCTGGATATTGTGGACTTTAAAGAAATTGCCTCGATGTACCGTAAAAAAAGAGATTACTTTAAAGCACTGCTCTCCCAAACTCCTTTTGAGATACTCCCTTGTGAAGGCTCCTATTTCCAGGTGGCTTCCTACGCCTCTTTTTCGAATGAAAACGATATCGACTTTACGAAAAGGCTCATCACCGACTATGGTGTGGCAACCATCCCGATATCCACTTTTTATGCCGATGGCAAAGACCTTAAACTAATCCGCTTTTGCTTTGCCAAAGACGACAACACTTTGTTACAGGCAACGGAACGCCTGCGAAAGATCACCCGATAAAAACCTTATCCCGGTTAGCCGCCAAGCCCTTAAAAAACTTTTTAACACATTATTAATGACAAAATCCCATTAATTCGATAATTTTGAAGATTGATTCTTATTCATGAAAAAGTTTTTCGCAACCATATTAATGCTCTTATACTTAATCCCGGCAGTCGGGGTTAATGTATCCGCGCATTTTTGCGGAGAAGAACTGGCCTCACTGAGTCATACTGCTGCCAACGAAACAAAATGCTTTTGCGGTATTAAGGCAACCAAAAAACCGTGCTGCGAAGACAAACAGGTTAAAATCAAAATTGACGACAACCAGCAAAAAGCAGAATTGCTGACCCAAAAATTCAGCAATCCGTTTCATATACAGTTTACAATACCGGCCGTACTTGAAATACCCTATGTATTTAAAAGTACCGAGTCCTTTAATTATTCCTATTACAACCCACCCAACCGCTACAAGCAGCCCATATACCTGCTTAACAGAGTATTTCGAATTTGATTATTAGAATATTGTTACACCTGTACCCCAAACAGTACGGGTTATTGTTATTTACATCATTCCTTAATTCAAAAATTCAATACAATGAAAACCTTAAGAAATATAGCCATGGCTGTTGCTATGGCATTCGTCTTTACAAGCTGTGAAGCACAGATAAAAAACCCGAAAACGGAAACCGTAAAAGTGTATGGCAACTGCGAGATGTGTAAGAAAACCATCGAAAAAGCCGCAAATGAAAAAGGTATCGTAAAAGCCGACTGGAATGTCGATACCGATATGCTGACCCTAACCTACGATCAGACCAAAACCAATACCGATGCCATCCTTAAAAAAGTAGCCTATGCCGGTTATGACAGCGAAACATTCCGCGCACCGGATGATGCCTATAAAAACCTGCCGGAATGCTGCCAGTATGACCGACCGGCAAAAGTGAGCGCAATCGCAGAAAACCATGATTCTCATAAAGGACATGATATGCCGGCAGCGGAAACCAACCAGAACAGTCCGCTTTTTAACCCGGTATATACGGCCTATTTTTCCATCAAAGATGCGCTGATTAAATCAGACGGAAAAACGGCTTCCGCCAAAGCTTCCGAACTGCTAAAAGTCATTGCTACTGCGCCAATGGACAAAATGAAAACCGAACAGCACACCCTGTGGATGAAAATCCAGAACAGTTTAAAAACCGATGCCGGACATATAGCCGAAACAACGGATGTAAAACACCAGCGCGATCATTTTGCCTCCCTTTCGGAAAACCTGTATGCTTTAGCCAAAACAACAACTAACGACGCTCCGTATTATTATCAGAAGTGTCCGATGTATGATAACGGTAAGGGCGCCCATTGGTTAAGTAAAGAAAACACCATTAAAAACCCTTATTACGGCTCTGCCATGCTGAGCTGCGGCAGTACTGTGGAAACTTTAAAATAACAGTAGCATGAAACATTGTTATCAACTGCTGCTGCTGTTTGCAGTCCTTAGCGGCTATGCCCAAAACAGTAAGGAATATGACCTCTATGTCACGGACACTGTGGTGAACTATACCGGCAAAAAAGTAAAAGCCATTGCCATAAACGGCAGCATTCCGGCGCCTACGCTTCATTTTACCGAAGGAGATACTGCTGTGATCCGCGTACACAATAAAATGCACCACGAAACATCCATTCACTGGCACGGACTGCTCCTGCCAAATGAACAGGACGGGGTTCCTTACCTGACGACTGCCCCGATAAAAGGCATGTCTACACACACCTATAAATTCCCGATTAAGCAAAGCGGAACCTATTGGTATCATTCCCATACCATGCTGCAGGAACAAATCGGGATGTACGGTGCTTTTATCATCCATAAAAAGCAGGAACCGGAACTACCGGAATATACCATGCTGCTGAGTGACTGGACCGATGCCAATCCGCATGAAATCGAACGTTCGCTGCACAAAGCAAACGACTGGTATGCCATTAAAAAAGGTGCCACACAAAACTATGCCGAGGCAATTGGAAAGGGTCATTTCCTGACCAAGTTTACCAACGAATGGAAACGCATGCATGCTATGGACGTGAGCGATGTTTATTACGAGCACTTCTTTGTAAACGGCAAACAGGAAGATCATGCGCCTCAATTCAAACCCGGCGAAAAAGTACGCGTACGCATTATCAACGGCAGTGCCTCCACCTACTTCTGGCTCAACTATGCCGGAGGAAAAATAACGGTTGTCGCCAGCGATGGTATGGATGTACAACCGGTAGCGGTCGACCGTTTTATTGTAGGCGTATCCGAAACCTATGATGTTATCGTTACGATACCGGATAAAGACACCGCCTTTGAACTGGTTGCTACGGCAGAAGACCGTACCGGGCAGGCTTCCCTTTGGTTAGGCAACGGCGTCAAACAGCTGCAGCAGCCTTTACCGAAATTGAAATATTTTGAAGGGATGAAAATGATGAACGACATGATGACCGTGGGCGGCAACATGAAAGATATGGGCATGAACATGAGCCTGCAGCAAATGGACATGAACACTGTTATGTATCCCGAAATAACCGGAAAGGAAAAGGATAAAAAAACTGCCAGTATGGCTATGGAAGGTCACCACCATCAGGAAACGGGCAATACCGATATTGTTACCCTGAATTATGCCATGCTGAAATCGCCGGTAAAAACAAACCTTCCCGATGGTCCGGTCCGGACGCTGCATTTTGAGCTCACCGGAAACATGAACCGTTATGTATGGACCCTGAACAATAAAACCATATCCGAATCGGATAAAGTACTGATCAAAAAAGGAGAAAACATCCGTATTGTAGTCACGAACAATTCGATGATGCGGCACCCGATGCATTTACACGGACATTTTTTCCGTATCCTGAACGGACAAGGGGATTATGCTCCGTTAAAAAATGTACTGGACATCATGCCGATGGAAACCGACACGATCGAATTCCATGCTTCGGAGGAATATGGCAACTGGTATTTCCACTGCCACATTCTGTACCACATGATGGCCGGAATGGGTCGTATCTTCACTTATGAGAACTCTCCGCCTAACCCGCAGATTCCGGATCCGGAAATGGCATTGAAAATGGTTTATAACGACGACAGACGTTATTATTTTTCTGCTGAGGTTGGCCTGGAAAGCAACGGAAGCGATGGCGAAATGCGCCTGGAAAACACCCGTAATTTCTTTGATGTGGAATGGCGCCTGGGCTTTAACAAAAATACCGGATATGAAACCGAAGCTCATTTCGGACGCTATCTGGATAAAAACCAATACCTGTCTGTATATACCGGATTTGATTTCCGTTACCACAACAGCCTTGAACGGGAAGAAAACCTGTTCGGGCAGGCAAGTACGCAAAACCAAAGGGCTGTGGCCTGTATCGGGTTGATCTACCAGCTGCCCTGGCTTATCAATGCCGATGTCCGCTTGGATCATGAAGGCAAAGCCCGTTTGCAGTTTGTCCGCAAAGACATTCCGGTAACCGAAAGGGTCCGGCTTTGGGGTTCCTGGAATACCGATTTTGAATACAGTGTCGGTTCCCGGTATATCCTCACCAAATACTGGTCGCTCTCGGCTCATTACGACAGCGATATGGGTATGGGAGGCGGAATCGTCCTGACCTATTAAATCCAATAACCAAAAGGGATAACAGCAGTTGTTATCCCTTTTGCTTTTACCGTAGCAGCACCCGCAATCCTTATGATTCCCGGGCAACCGGCTGCTTTTCGTATAGGTTTAAAAACCTGTTTTACCTAAATTTGTTTCCCGTTTCAACGGTATCAAAACCTTTCGCATGCTTTCTTTTTTATTATGCATGCATAATAAAAAAATTCCCTATATTTACGTTTCCAAAAAATAAAACTTATGAATTTTACAGCAAAAATGCTTCGTGATAATGCGCTGGAAGACAAAGTAATTGTCGTAACCGGTGGCGGAAGTGGCTTGGGAAAAGCCATGACAAAATATTTCCTGGAATTAGGCGCAAAAGTAGCGATAACTTCCCGTGACCTGGACAAATTGCAAAATACTGCAAAAGAATTGGAGCAGGAAACCGGAGGAAAATGCCTTGCCGTTCCATGTGATGTCCGCCATTATGAGCAGGTAGAAGCCATGTTTCAGGAAGTACTGAACGCTTTTGGAAAAGTAGATGTTTTACTAAACAATGCCGCCGGAAACTTTATCTCTCCTACCGAGCGTCTTTCGGCAAATGCCTTCGACACGATTATTGATATCGTATTAAAAGGCTCTAAAAACTGTACGCTTGCTTTTGGTAAGCACTGGATAGACACCAAACAGACCAATACCACTATTTTAAATATCGTCACCACTTATGCCTGGACCGGTTCGGCTTATGTAGTCCCGTCGGCCACAGCAAAAGCAGGTGTTTTAGCCATGACCCGCAGTTTAGCCGTAGAATGGGCGAAATACGGCATCCGTACCAACGCCATTGCACCGGGACCTTTTCCTACCAAAGGTGCCTGGGACCGTTTGTTACCGGGTGACTTAAAGGACAAGTTCGATTTAGCTAAAAAAGTACCGTTAAAACGTGTGGGTGACCACCAGGAACTGGCTAATTTAGCTGCCTATCTGGTTTCCGATTTTTCGGCTTACGTTAACGGTGAAGTGATTACCATCGATGGTGGCGAATGGCTGCAAGGCGCAGGACAATTTAACCTGCTAGAAGCTATTCCAAAAGAAATGTGGGACATGCTGGAAGCCATGATCAAACAAAAAGGAAACAAATAAAATATTAAAAGACCGGGCAATTACCGGTCTTTTTTATTTTGGTAAATCAACTTGTTTAAAATCAATGACAGGACAGTAACAAACAGCTGCAACACCTCAACAATATCATGCATTGCAATGCTTAAACAATCTAGTACACAACCTGCATAAACGAATGCATTGCTGTTATTTTCTATTGCTTTTTACGGATACAACGAGTAGTATTACTACTGCTGATTATATAATCCTAAAAATCCTGCAAAACCATTTCGGCTCCGGTATTGCTACTGCAAATAATTGTAATTTGCTAATTCCCTCACTGTTTTAACTTTATCACATTGCTAACAAATAACATTTTCATAAACCATAATATTCTATTAACATCTTTTTAGAATGATCTGAATTCCATTCACTCCATTTATTAGTATAGGGATTATACCCACATTTTAAAGGCTTTGAAAACTTATTGTTTGGTTCTTCAATATAAGCTCTGCAATCTGTACAAATATGTCTAAACTCACAATTTTTACACACATCGATTACATCTTTTTTAATAATCCAATAATCTTTAAAACAAGAATTATCAACGACATCTATTAACTTAGTATCCTTAATATTTCCATAACTTTCTTTCATGGACGGGCAATTCTTTATATTTCCATCATTATCAATGGCAATTTTTTTATTCAGGCAGGTATTAAAATGATTCGATTCTGTAAATGTTTTTATGTTAATTGAAAAATAGTCTTGAGAGATCTGACCACAATGAACAGATGCGTTAATAATTTGATTTGTAATGTATATTCTCGGATTATCATTAATTATTTCCTCATTACAGGAATGAAGAACAACACTTAATATAATATTACTTTTCGCTAATAACCCTTGAATACATTCCATATCATTAGAGTCATATTTAGCGTAAATCACGATACCAGAAACGCTCCCTTTATGTAAGTCTATTAGTATTTGTTCAAATAATGAAATATTTATATTTGAATAAAATCTGAATTCAATGTACCTGCAATTTAAATCGTTTAATTGATTAATAAGGTCTATAAGCGCTGTTTCATTTAAATTATCCGCTTCTATAATGGCGTTATTTATCGTTTCCGGGCTATCCCATTCCAAACTTAAATTTGGATAATAATCCGGATATTTTGTAAAAAAACCTAATTCTTCTTTCACAAATAAATCAATCCATTGTTTTAAATTGTCATCTACATCAATCGTAGCATTCCCTCTTAACAGAAAGTCGGCTACAAAATTTGGAATGATATAATTTTTATTTCTTTCTAAATCTGATATTGAACTTCGTTTAAAACCTTTTACAATTATACAAGTGGCAAATAATTTAAAGTACTTCATCTTTTAACATTTTTGAAATAGGTTTTTGTGGTCCTGAACACATAGCTAATTTTGTTTTATATTTACCTATATGATCAAAAAACAATTCCTGCATTTCAGTTTCTTTCTGCTTTTCAACTTTTTCCAATAATGAGTATATGGCGGGTAATTTATTATTCATAAACGTTTACAATTAAAGATTTGGCTATTTCTTTTTCTAAGTAATAATTACATGGATATGAGGTCATCCCAAATTGACCTATAGGGTTCACTTCTAAAAAAACAAAATCATTATCAGGAGTTAGTATAATATCAACAGATCCTGTATTAAGATTCAAAACAGACATCAAATTATCTATTCTTTTTTCAACTTCTTCAGGTAATTTAAAAGGTGTATTTCGATTAGGATGCAAATCATTATAATTTCTAAAATCTACGGAAGTCATTTTATCTAATTGAGAAAAAATTTCCATTGAATAAAACTTACCTTCTAAAAAAAAGCTTCTAATTTCAATTTCCTTTTCTATATACTTCTGAAATAGTGAAGGAAAAAATATTTCTTCAATTTGCTCAAGAAAACACTCCTCAATTATAACCGTTTTATTTAGATAACTATGTGATTTCCCGGAAAAACTCATTGCTTCTCCTAAAGGCTTTGTTATAATTTTCTGATGATTATCGTAAAATCTCAATAAGTCATTTTTATTATTACAAATAATACTTTCAGGTATTTTCAATCCAACACCGGCAGCGGCTTTTAGAACTGTTAATTTATCTATAGCTATTGAATTAAAATAGGGTAACGATTTAATATTTTTAGTTTGTAAAAAATCGAAAAGCAGTTTGTATGACTTCCTCATTTCGATTATTACATTATTCTTAATATTTGCTAAAACTCCGATATCAACATCTTCAAACTTTTTCAATTCATCATTAAATGAAAAATTATACGGAATCCATCTTCTATTCCAAACAGCTGTAAGATTGTTTAACAAGATATTTCCAAGACTTAATTCAATACCGTTATCTGAAAGAATTACTTTATAATTCAGTTCAGAATTCAAGTATGATTCACCATCAATTCTAACAAAAGATGCTTTGTAATGACAGAGCCAATCTATAACATCATTTGTACTTTGATCAAAATAAGCACTTAAGATTAAAATCATTTTACCTCTATCAAATCCACAATTATTTTCCTCCCTCTATAGTTAATATCTAACTTTACAAAACCGAATTTTTCATTAAAATAGTACTTACAAAATGAAATTCTTTTCTCTCCAGTAAAAGACTCGCAATTAATAACATAGCAATCAACCAATCCTGTTCCCCCCATCTTAACAGCCTCTTTTCCAATAACTTTATATTTCTTATAAATATTAGATTCATTTATTTTAAGACTTTGTTTCATATCTTCCGAAATATATAAATTACTCTCCCATTCTTTATTTAATACTAAAGGCAAATTAATATCGGGAAAAGGTACTACTTCGAAAAAAGAAAAACCGGAAGGAGTCCTAGGTGGATGCAAAAAAATCATTTTTTCATCTTCAATTATCCCGGACAATTCCGAAAGAGCTCCAATAGGACAATCATCATTATAATAATCGTATTTTATTATTGTTTGATCTTCTAATACTGACTTATAAACACCTTTAAAAACTGTAAGAATAAATTTATTTATTAATACAGCATCATCATCAACATCTTTCTTCTGAACTAAAACAGGCTCCTCTCTTAAATTTTTTAATTCTAAAAAATATTCTTTTTCACCTTTAAAAAAGCGTATGGAATGAACAAACTTCAATCCACTTTTATAAATTTTATTGTCTAAATTATTAATATTCGGTTTCCCGTTATCAATAAACGTCTTATCTTCATAGCAACTCCGTTCTTTAAAATTTTTACACGACACACAAAGAGCTCCTAAAAAAAATAAAAAGCAGACCTCTTTTAAAAAAGATCTGCTAAAAAAAAGGTTAACAAGTTCCTTCATCATTCCAATCGCCCGCAGTATCTGTCTGAGTGCCGTAATCATTTCCGTAAATCCATTCGAGAATTGTGCTCATGGCTGTATTGGTTTTGTACGGTTTAGCAGTTTGCGTTCCTGTAAGCAACCCACCATTAATCAACTCTTTTTTTGTAATTACATTCTTTTGAGTAATTACATTTTTTTCAAAATCATCTAGGCTCATAATATAAAATTTTGTGTTAATAATATAGCAATATAATAAAATTAAACAACACTTCGTATTAAAACCACAAAAAAAGCATTCTTATAAAGACCATTTGTAACAAAATCTCAATTAAAACATTAAATCTTTCATGTTGTTTTTTAATAAAAGATCTAACAAAAACTAAAGTCCTAAACACAATACACATAGCATTCACACGGACTTTTAACTTTATCACATTGTTAACAAATAACATTTTCATAAACCATAATAAATTGTATTTTTACGGTTCAAAATTTTTAAAGACAAAATGGGTAAAATCATTGCTATTGCCAATCAAAAAGGTGGCGTTGGAAAAACTACAACTTCAGTAAATTTAGCCGCCGCATTAGGCGTATTGGAAAAAAAAGTTTTATTGATTGATGCAGATCCACAGGCTAATGCCAGTTCCGGATTGGGTATTGACGTAGAAAGTGTAGAAATAGGAACCTACCAGATATTAGAGCATAGCAATACTCCGGACGAAGCAACCTTATCGTGTACGGCACCGAATGTTTCGCTGATTCCGGCTCATATTGACCTGGTAGCTATCGAAATCGAGCTGGTTGATAAAGAAAACCGTGAATATATGCTAAAACAGGCTTTGGCCAGTGTTAAGGAAAAATATGATTATATCATTATTGACTGTGCACCGTCATTAGGCTTGTTAACGCTAAATGCGCTAACGGCAGCCGACTCGGTTGTTATTCCGATTCAGTGTGAATATTTCGCATTGGAAGGTTTGGGTAAATTACTGAACACGATTAAAAGCGTGCAGAAAATCCACAACCCGCAGCTGGATATCGAAGGTTTATTGCTAACCATGTATGATTCCCGTTTGCGTTTATCGAACCAGGTAGTGGAAGAAGTACAGAAGCACTTTAACGATATGGTTTTTGAAACCGTTATTCAGCGTAACGTAAAATTAAGTGAAGCACCAAGTTTTGGTGAAAGCATCATTAACTATGATGCAACCAGCAAAGGCGCAACCAATTATATTCATTTAGCAGAAGAAATTATTAAAAAAAATAGTAACTAAGGTTTTATGACGAAGGCAATTAAAAAACAAGCATTAGGAAGAGGCTTATCCGCATTATTAAAAGATCCTGAAAACGATATCAAATCGGTTGAGGATAAAAATGCCGATAAGGTTGTTGGGAATATTATTGAGCTTGACTTAGATGCTATTGAAATAAACCCTTTTCAGCCGCGTACTAATTTCAACGAGGAATCCTTACAGGAATTAGCGTCTTCCATCAGGGAACTGGGTTTAATCCAACCGATTACCGTTCGTAAATTAGATTTCAACAAATACCAGCTGATCTCAGGTGAGCGCCGTTTGCGTGCTTCCAGATTAGTAGGATTAACAACTGTTCCGGCTTATATCCGTCTGGCTAACGATAACGAATCGTTAGTAATGGCATTGGTAGAAAACATTCAGCGTCACGATTTAGACCCTATCGAGATCGCGTTATCCTACCAGCGTTTAATTGACGAGATCCAGTTAACACAGGAACAAATGAGTGAGCGTGTTGGTAAAAAACGTTCTACTATTGCCAATTATCTTCGTTTATTAAAACTGGATCCGATTATCCAGACCGGAATCCGTGACGGTTTTATCACTATGGGTCATGGCCGTGCTATCATCAACATTGAAGATCTTGACGTTCAAACCGATATTTACCAGAAAATTGTAAGCCAGAATCTTTCTGTCCGTGAAACGGAAGCTTTGGTAAAAGCATATCAGGACAGTTTAAAACCGGCGGCACCAAAAGCACCAAAAGGCACCTCTTTTAATGTTGCTGAAGAAAACAAAAAAGCCATTACCGAATTTTTCGGGGCTAAGGTTGATGTAAAAGTTGCCGGCAATGGTAAAGGGAAGATCACCATTCCTTTCCATTCTGAAGAAGATTTTAAAAGAATTATTAAGCTAATAGAAGGTTAGTGAGTCGCTGCAATTCCATACTGATTATCACACTGCTTCTAATAAGTCAGTTTGTTTTTTCTCAAAATAAAAAAGACGACGCCATATTAAAAGCACTTGACTCTGTCAAACCCGTCAGGATTAATCCGCTTGCCCCCTCTAAAGCAGCCTTTTATTCTGCCGTAGTACCCGGATTAGGACAGATATACAATAAAAAATACTGGAAGGTTCCTTTAGTCTATATCGGACTGGGAACCGGTTTGTATTTTTACACCACAAACAATAACAAGTATCACGATTTCCGCAGCGAATACAAAAAGCGTCTGAACGGAACATCTGATCCGAACGATCCTTATTTTGGTGGTCTGGATAACAACCGACTGGTAGAAGCCCAGAAATTCTATCAGCGAAACCGTGACCTTTCCATGCTGATTACCGTAGGGATTTACATTTTAAACATCGTAGATGCCAATGTAGATGCCCACTTAATGCAGTTTAACGTAAACGATAATCTTTCCGTTCGTCCTGACATTTATCAAAACGATATGAATTATAAACACAGTTTAGGATTAACACTGAATTATAATTTTTAATACTACACACCAAATGAAAATTGCTCTTTTAGGATATGGTAAAATGGGTAAAGTAATTGAACGAATTGCTTTAGAAAGAGGTCATGAAATTGTACTTCGAAAATCCAGTACCGATTCTTATGACGGACTTGAAAAAGCCGATGTTGCCATAGACTTTAGCGTTCCCGACAGTGCCGTTAGTAACATTTCTGCCTGTTTTGCTACTAATATACCAGTAGTGTCCGGAACAACGGGATGGCTGGAACAATACAACGACATGGTACAATTGTGCCAGGAGAAGAACGGAGCCTTTATTTATGGTTCCAATTTCAGTCTGGGTGTTAATATTTTCTTTGAACTGAACAATTATCTGGCAAAGATGATGGCGAATGTAAAAGAATATAACGTTTCGATGGAAGAAATCCACCATACGCAAAAACTGGATGCGCCAAGCGGTACGGCGATTACCCTGGCAAAAGGAATTATCGAAAATTCCGGCTACAACAGCTGGACGATGGATGCTCCCAAAGCCGGTGAAATACAGATTGATGCCAAGCGTATTGAAAACGTACCGGGCACACACACGGTGACCTATAATTCTGATGTGGATTTTATAGAGATCAAACACGTTGCCCACAACCGGGAAGGATTCGCTCTTGGAGCCGTAATTGCTGCCGAATGGATCTC
The DNA here is from genome assembly GCF_001898245.1 of Flavobacterium sp. 40-81. Taxonomy (NCBI): domain Bacteria; kingdom Pseudomonadati; phylum Bacteroidota; class Flavobacteriia; order Flavobacteriales; family Flavobacteriaceae; genus Flavobacterium; species Flavobacterium sp. 40-81. The sequence goes on along the minus strand of NZ_MKTM01000037.1, from coordinate 29,673 downwards.
CGGAAAAAAGGGTGTTTTCACAATGAAAGACGTATTAAATCTGATTTAATAATATACTAAACAAACAAAGACATGACACTTATTCAATGGTTTATATTCTTCCTGGTTATACAGCTTGTACACTATATAGGAACATGGAAATTATACGAAAAGGCCGGTAGAAAATCCTGGGAAGCCGCTATTCCGGTTTACAATGCGATTGTATTGATGAAAATTATCGACCGCCCGAAATGGTGGACCATCCTGCTGTTCATCCCTATCGTGAACCTGATCATGTTCCCGGTTATCTGGGTGGAAACCCTGAGAAGCTTTGGTAAGAATACGCCGGTTGACACCATCTTAGGTGTGGTGACTTTAGGTTTGTATATCTATTATATCAACTATACCCAGAATGTAACTTATATCCCGAATAAGAATGAAGTTAAAAAGGACAACACCTTAAGTTCGCTGTTGTTTGCCGTGGTAGTGGCAACATTAGTACACACCTATGTGATGCAGCCGTACACCATTCCTTCTTCTTCATTGGAAAAATCCTTATTGATTGGTGACTTCCTTTTTGTAAGCAAATTTCACTATGGCGCCAGAACGCCAAAAACAGCCGTGGCAATGCCGATGGTTCACGATACCATTCCGCTTATCAATACCAAATCCTACCTGAGCTGGCCGCAATTCCCATCGTTCCGCTTACCGGGAATCCAAAAAATCGAACGTAACGACATTGTTGTTTTCAACTGGCCGGTAGACACCGTTAGAACCATGTTTGGCGACAATTCCGGACAATATACCTATAAGCCTGTTGACAAAAAAACCAACTATGTAAAACGCTGCGTTGGTATTCCGGGCGATAGTCTTTCCATTAAAGACGGGGTAGTGATGATTAACGGGAAACCGCTTGAATTACACGACCGACAAAAAATACAGTTCTCTTACCAGGTAATCACTGACGGTAATACTTTTGATTACAACTACCTGATTAATGACCTGAAATTAAATCCGAGCGAAGTTCACTATGTTCAGGATAAAAACCTGTTCTACTTTCAGTGCTTAACGGATGAAGCGGCAGAACGCATCAAAAACAATCCGATTGTAAAATCGATCACAAAAAATATTTCCAAAGAACGCGAGCAAGGCATATTCCCGGGTACACAAAACTGGTCTCAGGATAACTTTGGCCCTATTTACATTCCGGAAGAAGGCAAAACGGTTGTTCTAAACAAAGAAACCCTTCCTTTCTACAAGCAGATCATTACCGAATATGAAAACAACGATTTAAAAGTGAATGGCGACGAAATCCGTATTAACGGTAAAGTAGCGACCTCTTATACTTTTAAACAAAACTATTACTGGATGATGGGTGACAATCGTCACAACTCGCAGGACAGCCGCTACTGGGGGTATGTACCTTTCGAAAACGTAGTGGGTAAACCGGTATTTATCTGGATGAGTTTAGATCAGAATATTCCCTGGGCTAAAGCCATCGACAAAATACGTTGGGAAAGACTATTCACAACGGTTGGCGGAAGCGGAAAACCGGTATCCTATTTTATCTACTTCGTAGTTGCTTTGGCAGCATGGTTCGGATATGACTTCTATAAGAAAAGAAAAGCGAAAAGAAACTCGTAATTGAATTTATGATATCAGATGTCTGATTTACGTTGTAATATACAGACGTCATAAACAGGATGAGAAGTAAAATTAAAAGTTGTCATAAACCACAGCAATTATTTTTACTTCTCATTCTTCATAAATCAAACCTCATATAGCGTACATCTCACATCATATATCAAAAATCAAAAATCACACATCAAAATGAACATCCTTATACATCCTACCTACTTTCCTTCCATCAGTCATTTTACAGCGATGGTACAAGCAGATACGATTACGTTTGAAACGGAAGACAACTTCCAGAAGCAAACCAATCGCAACAGAATGTATATTTACAGCCCTAACGGGATGCAGATGCTCAATATTCCGGTAAAGCACAGTCCGGTGTTACACCAGAAATTTAAGGATGTAAAGATTGAAAATGCCTTTAACTGGCAGAAACAGCACTGGAAATCACTGGAAGCAGCCTACAGAACATCGCCTTTCTTTGAGTATTTTGAAGACGACATCCGTCCGGTATTTGAAAAAGAGCACACTTTTATGATGGACCTGAATTTTGAGGTTATGGAAATCGTTACCGATTGTCTGGGCATGGATTTCTCCTACTCCAAAACAACTGAATATTTCGCCGAACCGGCAGATAAAGCTGATTTCCGTTCTTTAGCAAACGGTAAAAAAGACACTTCCGTTTTTGAACCCTACACACAGGTATTTGAAGAAAAACACGGGTTTATTAACAACCTGAGCATCCTGGACGTACTTTTTAACGAAGGGCGTTATGCCATGGAATACCTGAAAAACCAGTCTTTATAAAACTACTTTTTCTTTTCCGTTGTTTCTTTAGTATTGGTCGTTGGTGCCTCATCCCGTAAAGTCAGACGGGTGGTAATAGGAAAATGGTCGGAATTGATAAAATTATCGTGGTTCACAAAGTTTTTCACCTCAATGCGTTTGTCCACAAATACATAATCAATTCGTGCCGGATAATAGTCGTAGTCATACGTTTTCCCGAAACCTTTACCGGCTTCTTCAAACGCATCTTTCATGTTCCCTTTAATGTTTCGGTACACATAGGAAAAGGCACTGTTGTTCAGATCGCCGCAGATGATCAGCGGGTAATGACATTCGGCTTTGTGCTGCTTGATCAGCTCCGACTGTAATTGCTGTACGGCAAAAGCCTCACTGATACGTCTGAATATCTTTTTAGACTTCACCTCATCGATTTTCTCGTGTATATCGGGACTTATCTTGATAGACTGCAAATGCATGCTGTACACGCGAAGAGTGTCCCTTCCTTTTTTAATATCGGCGAAAATCACATTGTTATTCGAATTCGGAAACTTAATATTACCGCCATTTACAATAGGGAACTTTGAAAAAATAGCCTGACCGGTTTTTACCTTATCGCCCTGCATATAAATAAACTGGTGTTTATAGCCGTCAAACTGCACCGGCTGCGTATTCGAATATTCCTGCAGGCATAGAATATCCGGATTTTGCGACAATACAAAAGCCTGGATCTTGTCGATCACATTGTCCTGCTTGATCCATTCAAACACGTTGAACAAACGCACATTATAGCTCATCACGACAAAATCATCATCTTCTGCAATTAAATCTTTAGCCGAGAATTTATAAAACTTATTAAAGAATGTAATCCCGATAAGGAATACAAAAACCGAAAGCAGCACCTGCTTTTTCAGCTGGATCAGCCAGTAAAACAGGAACAGTAAATTCAGGATCAGCATCAGCGGCAGCACCAGCGTCAGTACCGAAAGGAACGGAAACAGCTTGGGCGCCAGGAACGGCAGTACATAGGCAATAAAGCTCAATACAGTCAACACTATATTGAAAAAGAAAGCCACTTTATTAAACCATGATAAGTTTTTCATACTGTTTCGTCCAAAGACTAAATTTGCGGATAAGGCGTGTGCCAGAAATTATTTATTTGCCAACTTTAAACAAGAATTCTTTCTCATCTTTTGTAAGGCTGTCATACCCGGATTTACTGATTTTATCCAGGATATCGTCAATTTGCTTCTGGGTAACATCTTTATTGGATGTTCCGGAATTGCCGGTCGATTTTGTCTGCTGACGGGTATTTCGGTGTACTGTTTTAAACGGTGTTGTTTTTTTAGGGCTGAATAAACCTGCTACCGTATCCAGAAAAGCAGAAACTCCTTTTGTCAGGTCGGTTCCGTTTTTCAGCAATTTTATATATAAAAACCCGAAGAAAGCACCACCCAAATGGGCAATATGTCCGCCGGTATTGCTCACCGGAATCTGGATCAGGTCTAAAACAACCAGTACCAGGGCAATGTGCCACAGCTTTACGTTGCCAACCAGCAACAGGCGGATTTCGGTTAAAGGCGAATAGGCCGCCGCACCAATCAAAACCGCCATGATGGCTCCCGATGCGCCTACTAATATGGTATTGTTATGAAAAATAAAATCGGTTGCAACAAACAACACTCCTGCAAAAATCGCTCCAAGCAGGTACAAACCGAATAGTTGTTTTTGTGTAAAATAGGTTGTAAACAAGCGGCTGGCAAAATTGAGCACGATCATGTTAAACAACAAATGGAAGAAATCGGCATGCAGAAAAGCATACGTCAGCAGCGTCCACGGTCGGGTTACCGCCGTCATCACAACGGATGAAAGACTGGTCCAGGCCAATACTGTTTCAAAAAGAGCAGGAGCAAATGCTCTTAAAAGAAAGAACGGGATAGCAATACCTACATTCCAGAAAATAAGCTTTTGTGCTATTCCCCCTATTTTATATTGCATTTTAAAATCCTCAATGATGTTCATTCTCGTCTTTATGTTTTACAGTTATTCTACTCCTAATTTATAATTTATTTCCGAATTATCGGTCCCAACGGTTATTATCGAACTGATTCTTTTTCCAGAACCACATCATCAGGAAACCAACAACAGCTCCGCCAATGTGGGCAAAGTGGGCAATACCGCTCGCGCCTCCAAAAATAGATCTTCCGTAAAGTCCTGAAATCAAATCGATGATTAACAATCCCGGTACAAAATATTTTGCTTTTACCGGAACCGGAATAAACATCAGCGCCAGTTCTGCATTTGGGAACATAAACGCAAAGGCAACCAGCAGACCATAAATAGCCCCGGATGCTCCAACAGCAGGAACACTAAACGCTTCCATAAAGCTGTTAAACTGGTTTACCGATAAAACTTCCTGCCATTTTGTATTGTATTTTCCCTCTGCCAGAATCTGGAGAATTTCCGATTTTGGAATACCGCTTTCCACCAAAGTATTCAGTCCGTCGTGGAATAAGTAAAAATTTACCCCCGAATGCAGTAAGGCTGCTCCCAATCCGCAGGAAATATAAAAGAATAAAAACTTCTTTGCCCCCCAGAAATGTTCCAAAGCCGACCCGAAAGAATACAGCGCAAACATATTGAAGAAAATGTGCATCCATCCGCCATGCATAAACATGTGTGTTAACGGCTGCCAGATACCGAAATTAGGATTTTCTAAATACCATAATGCCAAATAAGTATTTGCCGCAGGAACAAACATTGCGCCCAGGAAAAAGATAACGTTAATTATAATTAACTGTTTTACGGTTTCGGTCATATTCATCATATTGCAAATCGTTTATCTAAGTCTTCCACACGCATCGTGATGAAAGTGGGTTTATGAAAAGGGGAAACATTCGGTTCTTTACAGGCAAACAAGGCATTCACCATTGTTTCCTGTTCGCGTTCCGTTAAATAGGTCCCGGTTTTTACTGCCAGGCTTCTTGCCATCGATTTGGCAATGCGGTCACACTGACTGAAACTGCTGTCCGGAAGCTCGCCCTGTAAATCACCAACCAATTCCTCCAGTAAAATAGACACTTCACTTTCGGCTACGTTAACCGGCAAACCGGAAATGGTAACACTTTCTTCAGCTAGGGATTCAAAAACAAATCCGGTGCTTTCCAGTGAATGCTGCAATTCTTTAATCAGGATTAACTCTGCTTTGGTAAAATACAGTTCTAACGGAAAAAGCAGCTGCTGACTGGCAGCCTGCTGTACGGTAATATTTGTCAGGAACTGTTCGTACAAAATACGCTGGTGTGCTCTTTTTTGGTCAACGATCAGCATACCCGATTTGATCGGGCTGACAATGTATTTTTTATGGATCTGATAGGTTCTGTTATTCGATACCTCTTCTATCGCGCTGTCATCAAAAAGAGAACCGGTTACTTCCTCGCTCTCAAATTGAATTTCGGCCACATCCACTTCTTCTGTAGCCTGTTTTAAGCCTACATACAAACTCTCCCAGCTCTGACCGGATTCCTGTTTTTTATAGCTTGCGGAGAAAGAGGGATTCGAACCCGGAGACTTTGTAGAATTTCCTGCCGAAGCAGAAAAGGAAGCCGTAAACGCCTGCGACGTTTTAGGGGTTTCCTCTAAAAAAGGGTTAAAATTTGCATCCACCTGGATTAAAGGTGTTTCCGCTTCTTTACCCGAATATTCATAAGGCGTGTCTAATGTAGCATCCCGTTCAAAATCAAGAACCGGCGACACGTTAAATTGCCCTAGGCTATGTTTAATTGACGAGCGTAAAATGGCATACAAAGCCTGTTCGTCATCAAATTTAATTTCTGTTTTGGTCGGATGGATATTGATATCAATCGTATGCGGCGGTACATCCAGGTATAAGAAATAACTGGGCTGGCTGGCATCTTTCAGCAGACCGTCGTAGGCTGCCATAACCGCATGATGCAGGTAGGCACTTTTAATAAAACGGTCGTTCACAAAAAAGAACTGCTCTCCCCTGCTTTTCTTGGCAAATTCCGGTTTCCCGACAAATCCCTGTATGCCCACAATTTCGGTACTTTCCTTAACCGGAACCAGTTTTTCATTTGTTTTCCCGCCAAAGACATTCACAATACGCTGGCGGAAATTAGAAGCCGGAAGGTTAAACATTTCACTTCCGTTATGAAACAAGACAAAATGAATATTGGCATGTGCCAAAGCCACCCGTTCAAATTCATCCACGATGTGGCGGAACTCAACCGTATCCGATTTTAAAAAGTTGCGTCGCGCCGGAATATTAAAAAACAGGTTCTTTACCGAAAAGGACGTCCCTTTTGGCAATACGGCCACATCCTGCGAAACGAATTTACTTCCTTCAATAATAAGATGGGTTCCTAATTCTTCCTGGTCCTGCTTGGTTTTTAGTTCCACATGAGCAATAGCCGCAATGGAAGCCAGTGCTTCCCCGCGGAAACCTTTCGTATGCAGGGCGAACAAATCTTCGGCATGGCGTATTTTTGAAGTTGCATGGCGTTCAAAACACAAACGCGCATCGGTCACGCTCATGCCTTTACCGTTGTCGATGACCTGAATAAGTGTTTTACCCGCATCTTTCACGATAAGTTTGATTTCGGTTGCTCCGGCATCTACTGCATTTTCAATCAATTCTTTAACTACTGAGGCTGGTCTTTGCACCACCTCACCAGCAGCAATCTGGTTCGCAACGTGATCGGGAAGTAATTGGATAATACTCGACATTCGTATATTTTGAAGCTGTTTAAATTAAAAGTTTTTTCTTTCCGAATCACCAAATTTAAAGAAAATGGCAGACATTAACGAATGAAGCCTCTCAATTTTTTGTTAATACGGGATTCCCTGAAAACAAAAACCTGTAACGTTTTGCGTTACAGGTTTCACAGGTATAGTGTTGGTAAAAATTACGCCTTTTTTCTCAGGTCGGCCATTTTTATCGCTGCAATAGCAGCTTCTGTTCCTTTATTTCCGTGAGCGCCTCCGCTTCTGTCAATGGACTGCTGTTCGTTATTATCGGTCAGTAAACAAAAAATAACCGGTACATCCGTTTGAACATTCAGGTCTTTGATTCCCTGCGTTACTCCTTCACAAACAAATTCAAAATGCATGGTTTCGCCTTTAATCACACAGCCAATGGTGATGACTACATCTACATTTTGCGTTGCTATCATTTTTTTAGCACCGTATACCAGCTCAAAGCTTCCCGGTACATTCCAACGGACGATATTGCTTTCCAAAGCACCGCAATCCAATAAGGCTGCTTCCGCTCCGGAATATAATCCTTCCGTTATTTTGTCGTTCCATTCTGAAACAACAATCCCAAACCGAAAATCTTTCGCGCTTGGGATTGTGTTTTTATCGTAATTGGATAAGTTTTTATTTGCAGTAGCCATATTTATTATTCTGTCATTGCGATCAATGCATCAATATTTGCAGCTTCAGCAGCACTTTCGTATTTTTCTTTAATTTGTGTAAAGAATTTAGAAGCTTCAGCTTTTTTATTCAAGGCCAAAGCAGTTTCACCGGCTTTAAACAGGAATCTTGGTGTTGTAAATTCGTTATCGTTTGCTTCTGCCGCTTTTTTGTAGTACGTTAAAGCATCTTCTTTTTTATCTAATTCAGAAAAAGCATCACCGATACCGCCTAAAGCTAACGCTTTTAACATCATATCGTCAGAAGAGAATTGCTCTAACTGTTGTACAGCTTCTTTGTATTTTGCAGTGTTCAAATAAGCCATACCTGCATAATAATGCGATAGGTTAGCCGCTTTGGTTCCGGAGTAGTTTTCAGTAATCCCTAAGAATCCTAATTTTCCTTCACCACCTTTTAACGATAAAGCGAATAAAGAATCCGAAGCCTGTCCGTCTACTGCCTGTTGGAAATATTGTTGTGCCTGGAACATTTCATTTGCAGCATCTTCCTCTTTTGGTCCTACTACAAATTTATTATACAAAAGGTACCCGGCAGCAGCTATGGCAATAGCTCCTACAAATCCGAAAATATATTTCTGATTTTTAGCTACCCATTCTTCCGTTCTGGAAGCACCTTCGTCTAATTTATTAAAAACTTCCGCAGTAGCACTATTTTTATCCTGAATATCTTCTACTTGGTCAAATTCGTTTTCAACAGCTTCGTCCTTTGGTTTTGGGGCTTTGTATCCTCTTTTGTTATATGTTGCCATTTATTTTAAATTTATTGAGCTGCAAAAATATACTTTTTATTGAAACTTAAAAGACCTTTTTATCGATATTTTTCAATAATTTGCACCCACTTTTGAAAAATGGACAGAAAAATTCAGAAATAATCCCTTCGCTACGTGTATTTAAAGAAGCTTTCCTTATTTAATTATAAAAATATATCCGAAGCCACTTACGACTTTGACAGCAAAATCAATTGTTTTGTGGGTAAAAACGGCATTGGTAAAACCAATGTCCTGGATGCGATATACCACCTGGCTTACGGGAAGAGTTATTTCAATCCGTTAGCAATACAAAACATAAAACACGGCGAAGAATTCTTTGTAGTCGACGGCAGTTTCGAAAAAGAAGAACGTCCGGAACAGATTGTGTGCAGTCTGAAAAAGGGACAAAAGAAAATCCTGAAACGCAACGGCAAACCCTATGATAAGTTTTCCGACCACATCGGTTTTATTCCGCTGGTGATCATCTCCCCTTCCGATCAGGATTTAATTATAGAAGGAAGCGAAACACGCCGGAAGTTTATAGACAGCGTTATTTCGCAGTCAGACAGCTACTACCTGCAGCAGCTAATCCAGTACCAGAAAATAACCGCACAGCGCAATGCTCTTTTAAAGTATTTTGCCCTGAACCACACTTTCGAAAAAGACACCCTTGCCGTTTATAACGAGCAGTTAGCCGTACTGGGACATGCCATATTCGAAAAACGAAAAAACTTTATAGCGGAATTTATCCCGATATTTAATGAGCACCACCGGGCAATAACCAATGCTGCCGAAACGGTTCAGATTGTTTATGACAGCCAGCTGTTTGAAAAAAACATGACAGAATTATTCGAGGACAATCTGGCAAAGGACCGCGCATTGCAATATACCAGTGTGGGTGTTCACAAAGACGATCTGTCTTTTGAAATTGACAGCCATCCTATTAAAAAATTCGGTTCCCAGGGGCAGCAAAAGTCATTTCTTATCGCCTTAAAACTGGCACAGTTTGAGTTTATCAAAAAACTAAACGGGGTTGCTCCGATACTTTTATTTGATGATATTTTCGACAAACTGGACGAAACACGCGTCAGCAAAATCATTGAAATGGTTAACGATGAGACATTCGGTCAGTTATTCATTTCCGACACCCATCCGGAACGTACAGAAGCCATTGTAAAGTCTACTTTACAGAGTTACAGGATTTTTCAGCTTTAATTTTCAGGGTATTTTTTTACTTAAAATGTAAAGAACTACCTCATTGCTATTCTTTTTCCGCACCAAAAACTCTTTTTATTTGGAATTTAGATAAATATTAAGGATATTTATTTTTTTGATTACCAAACATTTAAAATCCCAAAGAGACTTTTCTATTTTTACTGCCCCAATATTGCTACCTGCCCCTTCCTGCCTAATGCTGTTCTAACATAGTAAAAACTAATAAAAATAGCTGATGAAGATCCCGTTGCAACAAAGAAAAAAAGTTCATATTGCCCTTTTTATTTCCATCATTATTATTCAATTATTATTTTTTTGGATCTGGTACAAACAAGGCAAAGAATACAACAATCTTTCCGAATCCGTTCAAAATGCGAGCAAGCCCAACCGCGCCCTGTTTTTTTCAGACAAAGCAACCAGCAGTTTCCTGGATGCCCAGAATGCTTTTAACGATTACCTGCTCAATCACAAAAAGTCTTCCTTAAACAAATACGAGAGTTCGATTAAAGAGATGACCGTATACCTGGATAGCCTGGACAATCTGACCAGTGTGAATAAGGATTTCTTTAATGTGATCAAATCCAAAGAAACCACAGAAAGGGAGATCTACAAAATCAAGAAGCAACTGGATTCCCTGATGCTGCGCGGCATCATACCGCTAATGGATACGGTCGTACCGTTAAACTTCAATGTTAAAAAGTACAATTACATCCGGACGTTAAATTCCATTACCTACGATACGATTTTAACTTCCAACCAGGATTCCAAAAAAGGTTTCTTCACGAGAATCGGAAAAGCCATTTCCGGCAAAAGCGACATCCTGAAAGAGCAGCTTCAGGTGCGCATTAAAATGATGTATGGCAATACGGAAAAGATCGGTTCTTTTGAAGACCAGCTAAAAAACACTTTTCACAGTATTGACAAATACTATACTCACGAATTCCAGCGTCTGAACAATACCTATAATAATTTAAGGAGTAAGGACAAGGAACTTTTGGAGATCAACAAAACCATTCTTCATAAAAGTAAGGAGATCTTAGAGCTCTATTCCGAATCGGCCCAGGAAATGGACAAGATAAAATACACCAAAGCGATCACCAATATTGAAAGTCAGAAAACACTCATATTAACACTGCTGGGCATCATGGCGGTTATCACGCTGATATTGCTTGCCTATACCTTATTTGCCTATATGTATGAACGGAATTTATCGAATGCCAAGATGGAAGCCGAAAAAAACCTGGAATTCAAAAACCGTATTATTGGCATGCTCAGCCATGAAATGCGGGCGCCGTTAAATATCATTTCGAATTTTTCAAAAAAATTAAAAGCATCCGGTTTACCCAAAGAGCAAACACCAACGGTTAACTCGCTTATTTTTACTTCCAATTCCTTACAGATCACTGTAAACCAGATTTTGGATTTCTTTAAAAACAAAAGCAGCAAACTGGCGGTTTATAATTCCAATTTTAATTTAAAAGAGGAAATCCTTTCCGTTTTGGAATCGCTGCGTTCTTTAGCCGAAATCAAAAAAATCGACCTGATCATGCAACTGGACCAGAATCTGGACACCGCAGTTTGGGCTGACAATGTGAAGATCCACCAGTTGTTTTACAACATAATCGGCAATGCGATAAAATTCACCACTAAAGGAAACATTACCGTTACCGCTAAACTACTGGATACTACCGATACAAAATACCGACTGAATGTTACCATAAAAGATACCGGTTCCGGTATTCCGGCAGAAGATCTGGAAAACATCTTTAACGAACACTACCAGAGTAAATTCCATTCCGAGCAGTTTAAATTTGGTGCCGGACTGGGTTTAAACCTCTGCAAAGAGATCGTAGAACTTTTCCATGGCGCCATCAGCATCAACAGTGTGCAGCAAAAAGGAACGGAAGTGAGCTTCCACCTGATACTGGACAAACCACAGACCATCAAAACCAGCCAGGAAAAACTTATGGCAATCACGGAACTCAAAAAAACAACCATTGCCGTTGTGGATGACGATATGATAACCCTGGCAACCGTAAAAAAACTGATCACCTCCGTTAAAGCAGAAGCCATCGGTTTCTCTTCGGCGGCAGAGATCCGAACCTATCTGCAGACAAATCCGGTTGACCTGTTCATTACCGATTTACAGCTTGACAGTGTTTCCGGAATACAGCTAGCCCGGGATATCAAACAGCAAAATGAGATAAACGCCGGTATTCCGATCCTGGCGATTACCGGCGATGACTACATGACTTCCCATGATATCGCCACCACTCCTTTTGATGACATTATACTCAAACCGATAAATAAAGAGGAATTTTACACTAAAATTCTAAAAGTTTTATCATAACCTCCGCACGGAGACCTTTACAGTTCTTTTCTTTTTCATCGCCTTTGTTTTTTACAATTATCGCGATGAAAAGGAAAGGAATTAAAAACGGTTTGACTATTTTTACAGCATTCTAAAATTATTTTTTTACCATGAAGATTTCCACTGATTTTTCCCTTAAAAACTATAATACTTTTGGTATTGAAGCGAAGGCAAAAGCTTTTGTTGCTGTTGAAAATCAAACCGAACTGGCTCAAATTTTAAAAGAACACCAATCGGAGAAATTATTTGTTTTAGGCGGTGGAAGCAATATGCTTTTAACACAGGATATTGACGCCCTGGTTATTCATGTCGATCTGAAAGGAAAAAAAGTAATTTCCGAAAATGACGATTATGCTTTGGTTCAGGCACAGGCCGGTGAAAACTGGCACGAATTTGTGATTTGGTGTATCGATCAGAATCTGGGCGGATTGGAAAACTTATCGCTTATTCCCGGGAATGTGGGCACTACACCTATTCAGAATATCGGGGCTTATGGCGTGGAAATCAAAGACGCATTTGTTTCCTGCGAAGCCATGCATATTAAAACACAGGAAATAACCACTTTCAACAGGGAGCAATGCCGTTTTGGCTATCGGGAAAGTATCTTTAAAAACGAAGCCAAAGACCAGTATATCATTACTTCCGTAACGTTTCAGCTAACCAGACAAAACCACAAGACGAACACTTCTTATGGTGCGATTGAAGCGGAGCTTACCAAAGAAAACATCAGCAACCCGACAATTAAAGACATCAGCAATGCGGTTATTGCGATTCGCGAAAGTAAATTACCGAATCCTAAAGAATTAGGAAACAGCGGTAGCTTCTTTAAAAACCCGATTATCAGCAAAGCCGATTTTGATAAAATCCACCTGCAATTTCCGGACATGCCGCATTATGTCGTTTCCGATACGCTGGTTAAAGTTCCGGCCGGATGGCTTATCGAACAGGCCGGTTTTAAAGGAAAGCGTTTTGGTGATGCCGGCATACACAAAAACCAGGCTTTGGTTCTGGTAAACTACGGCAATGCAACCGGACAGGAAATCCTGAACGTTTCCAGAAACATTCAAAAAACCATAGTGGATACTTTTGGCATCGCTATCGAAGCCGAAGTAAACATTATTTAAACCGGTCCTTATGTATATTGACGACAGCAATAAAAACGAGGATTCAGACGCTATCAAAACGTTTATCAGACAAAACAGTTTTGGCATCCTCATCAACCAGACACAGGGAAAGCTGTGGGGAACCCATATTCCGCTGGAACTGGAAACCAACAAAGCCGGAGAAGAAGTCCTTTTCGGTCATATTGCCAAAGCCAATCCGCAGTGGAAAGATTTTGAAAACAACAATACGGTACTGGCAATTTTCCAGGGACCGCATTCGTACATTTCCTCTTCGTGGTACGATCATGAAAACGTCCCTACCTGGAATTATATCGCTGTACATGTTTATGGAAAAATAAAAATCCTGGAAGGCGATGATGTGCTGTATTTGCTGAAAAAGCTGGTTGACAAATATGAAGCCGGTTCGGAGAATCCGGTGCGCATTGAAGAACTTTCCAAAAAAACCATGCGCCAGGTAAACGGACTTGTCGCTTTTGAAATTGCCATTGAAGACATTCAGGCAGTACATAAATTATCACAAAATCGTGACGATAAAAACTACAATGCCATCATTTCCAAATTAGAAAGCAAAAAAGATACTAATTCGGCAATGATTGCTCAAGAAATGAGAAAATTAAGGGAATAGCCCTGTCAGTAATTTGTTGAATTCGACTTGAAATTTAACATTTGATTTGTACCTTTGTCCAACATTTAACTCTGTCATGAATTGCATATGTTAACAATTCTACTCTACATTTTTATTGGAATTATAGCCCTTCAGATTTTTTATTATTTGATTGTTTTCAGCAAATTTGCGTTTGCAAAACCTCAAAAAATAACGCCTAAACGCATTCCCGTTTCTGTAATTGTCTGCGCTAAAAATGAAGCCGAAAACGTTACGAAATTCATTCCACTTTTAGCCGAGCAGAATTATCCGGATTATGAAATTGTTTTAATTGACGATGCTTCCAGCGATGACACGCTTGAAATTTTTGAAGCTTTCGAAAAACAGTATTCCAATGTTCGCCTGGTTAAGGTTCAAAACAACGAAGCCTTCTGGGGAAATAAAAAATTCGCACTGACTCTGGGTATCAAGGCCGCTAAAAAAGAATACCTGCTATTCACCGATGCCGATTGTTATCCTACTTCGAAAGACTGGATCATGAACATGACCTCGCAATTCACACTGCACAAAACCATTATCCTGGGGTATGGTGCTTATGAAAAGATCAAAGGCTCTTTCTTAAATAAAATCATTCGTTTTGAAACAGTACTCACCGCAGTACAGTATTTTTCATGGGCAAAAATGGGCAGACCTTATATGGGCGTTGGCCGTAATCTGGCTTATAAAAGAGAAGAATTTTTCAAGGTGAACGGTTTTATGGATCACATGAAAATCCGTTCCGGCGATGACGATCTGTTTATCAATCAGGCATCCAACAGTAAAAATACGACCATTTGCTATGCTCCGGAAAGTTTTACCGTATCGGCACCAAAAACCACTTACAGCGAGTGGTTCAAACAAAAACGCCGCCATGTTTCCACCGCTTCATTCTATAAGGGTTTTGACAAGTTCCAATTGGGATTATTCTACTTTTCGCAACTTTTCTTTTTCCTTCTGGCAATAATCCTGTTAGCTTTTCAGTTTCAATGGATGATCGTGTGCGGGTTAATTGTTTTCCGTTATATTTTCACATGGATCACACTGGGATATGCTTCCGGCAAACTTAAAGAGAAAGATGTCATGTATTGGTTCCCTGTTATCGAATTAATACTTATCTTCACGCAATTGAACGTTTATTTTACAAACTCTATTTCAAAACCGGTACATTGGAAATAAATTCAGAGATAATTCAAAAAAACATTGAAAAGGCAAAATCCGGAGATCAGGTAGCCTTTACATTTTTGCTGGATTTTTTCTGGAATGAGATTTACGGCTTTATGCTGAAACGTACCGAAAACGAAACGGACACCGAAGATATTGCCATTGAAACGTTTGCAAAAGCTTTTGACAAAATAACTTCCTACAATCCGGAATTCGGATTCAATACCTGGCTGATTACCATTGCCAAGAACGTCCATATTGATATGCTGCGTAAAAAGAAATCGGCATTGTTTCTGGACATCAATGACGAAGAAAACCAACAGGCATACAATGTTATCGACTCCTCACCCACCATTGAAGACGAGATCATTAAAGAGCAAAACCTTGCCCGTTTATTACTGTACATCAAGGAATTAAAACCGGCCTACCAGGAAGTTATCCAGCTGCGTTATTTCCAGGAAATGAGTTATCAGGAAATTGCCGATCAGCTTGAAGAGCCGCTAAACAATGTAAAAATCAAACTGTTGCGTGCCAAAAAGCTTTTATTTGAAATTATTCAACAAAAAAGATAATACACTTCAATATTCCACACAAAACACCTCATACATACATCATTCTTTAACAAAATAACAAATCAATTGTTTTTATTCTAAAAAATTAACAATTAAAACACTAAAAAACTGACTTCTTACGTTATTTAAAGTAATACCACTATTTATTAACCTTAAACTACGTTATTATGTCAAAACTAAACATCTATGACACCCGGTGGCTGGACATTGTTTTTGAAGGCCGAAACAAAGAATACGGCGCCTATCAGCTACGTGCCGAAAATCCAAAAACAACAATCAAAGCTTTATTTTCTGGTATTTTCTTATTGGGAAGCGCTATCGCTATTCCGATCGTACTGAATAGTACCCATAAAAAAGATGATGTTGCCATTTGCAACCTGCCGCTAACCGAGCCGTTAACATTAGTAGAAGTAAAACTGAACGAACAGCTAAGAGAAGCGGCTGCACCAAAGCAGGAAACAGAAACTCCGGCCGGAAAACAAATTAAGTACACCAAACTTGTTCCGGCAACAAAAGTAAATGCCGCTACAGATATTCCCACAAACAGGGAAGTCGAAAATGCAATAATCAGCACCGTAACAACCGAAGGGGAAGGAACCACATCAAATACAAGCATTACCACGACTGCTCCATCTAACGGCACAGGAACCGGTACCGACGACGGAAACACGATCCGCAACACCGTAGAACTGGAAGCCTTACCGGAATTTCCGGGCGGTATGGGCGAATTCTTAAACGCCGTGGGCAAACGATTCAAAACACCGGAACTGGAAGAACTGAAAACATTGAAAGTACTGGTATTTTTTGTTATTGAAAAAGACGGTACTCTATCAAACATCCGGGTTACCAGAGATCCCGGCTACGGATTGGGCAAAGAAGCCATCCGTGTTTTAAACTCCATTAAAACAAAATGGACACCAGGCTACAAAAACGGTCAGCCTGTCAGAACCGCCTATAACCTTCCGATAACCGTGAACATAAATTAAAAAAGGGCTGAACAAATGTTCAGCCTTTTTTAATTTATGTCATCGTATCCGTTTGCTTCTTTAAAGAAATCTTTAAAAAGATAAAACCGATAATACCGGCAACCAGCGACGAAATCAATATGGATATTTTAGAAACGGTAATATCGTCCGGCTGCGATTTGAACGCCAGTAAGGTTATAAATATCGACATGGTAAAACCAATACCGGCCAAAAAACCGGTCGCAAAAATCTGCTTCCATTGCAAATCCTGCGGCAGTTTACAAATTCCGATCGCAACCGCTGCAAAACTAAACAGGAATACACCCAGCGGTTTTCCTAAAACAAGTCCCAGGAAAATACCGATGCTGTTTTCATGTGTCAGCCCTTCTACCCAGTCATTTCCGATAATGATTGCCGTATTCGCCAAGGCAAACAAAGGCAATATAAAAAAGGCAACCGGTTTGTGCAGGGCATGCTGCATTTTATATGAAATTGTTTTCTTGCTGCCGTCTCCGAAAGGAATCACAAAAGCCAGTAAAACACCGGTAATGGTGGCATGCACCCCCGAATTCAGCATAAAATACCACATTAAAACACCACCCAGCAGGTACGGAAACGGATTATTCACTTTCAAACGGTTAAATACAAATAAAACTGCCATGATGCCCAGCGCAATGCCCAGGTTCATCACCGAAAGATGATCAGTATAAAAAATCGCGATAATCAGTATGGCTCCCAAATCGTCAATAACGGCCAGTGCCGTTAAAAACACTTTTAGCGATAAAGGCACACGGCTTCCCAATAGTGACAATACCCCCAATGCAAAAGCAATATCCGTCGCCATCGGGATTCCGGCTCCGGACTGTGTTGGCGTACCCTGATTGAAAAACATATAAATTCCCGCCGGAATCAGCATGCCTCCTAAAGCAGCAAATAGGGGCAGTAACGCATTTTTAATACTGGAAAGTTCTCCTTTATAAATTTCGCGCTCCAGCTCCAGACCAATCAAAAGGAAAAAGATGGTCATCAGTCCGTCATTAATCCAATGCTCAAACGAATGACTTCCGATCCGGAAATGCCAGATGTGTTCATAATATTCCTGAAACACGGAATTTGCTAACAACAGGGAAATAATGGTGCAGACGATCAGGACTATTCCTGATGATTTTTCATTTTCAAAAAAATCAGCAAAGAGTTTGGTTGCTTTCATAAATAATAGGGAGATAAAATCAGATTAGGCTTTTTAACGATAATCACAAAGATACCATTTTTTAAATTAGCGGTTTTACAGGTAAAAATCACGCTGATTTCATCTATTAAAAATGCGTTAAACGGATTCGGAAATACACAACATTACTTTATCTTTGCACTTCAAATTTGTATGCAATGGAAACTGTTTTAGACACAAATATACTCCCGACAGGCAAGCCGAAATGGCTGCGCGTAAAATTGCCGACCGGTAAAAAATATACCGAATTACGCGGACTGGTAGACAAATACAAGTTAAATACGATTTGTACCTCGGGAAGCTGTCCGAATATGGGAGAATGTTGGGGAGAAGGAACAGCTACTTTCATGATTTTAGGAAATGTATGTACCCGTTCCTGCGGATTTTGCGGTGTAAAAACCGGACGTCCGGAAACAGTGGATTGGGATGAGCCGGAAAAAGTGGCCCGTTCTATTAAAATCATGAACATCAAACACGCGGTTATTACCAGTGTGGATCGAGACGATATTAAAGACGGCGGTTCCATTATCTGGAAAGAAACCGTTAAGGCCATCCGCCGTATGAATCCGGAAACCACTTTAGAAACCCTTATTCCTGACTTTCAGGGAATGGAAAGAAACATCGACCGTATCGTAGAAGCCGATCCGGAAGTGGTATCGCACAATATGGAAACCGTAAGACGGCTGACCCGTGAGGTGCGCATCCAGGCAAAATACGACAGAAGTTTAGCCGTTTTAAAATACTTAAAAGAAAAAGGAATCCGAAGAACAAAATCCGGAATCATGTTAGGCTTGGGTGAAACCGAAGAAGAAGTGATCCAGACAATGCGGGATTTACGCGATGCAAATGTGGATGTGGTGACCATCGGTCAGTATTTACAGCCCAGCAAAAAACACTTACCGGTTAAAGAATTCATCACCCCGGAACAATTTGCAAAATATGAAAGCATCGGTAAAGAAATGGGATTCCGTCATGTAGAAAGCGGCGCTTTGGTACGTTCTTCCTACCATGCACAAAAACATATCTTATAATCATTCCGATTATATAACACCTGAATACTGTTAGTTAAATGAATCAGAAAATAAAAATTGCCATTAATGGTTTTGGTCGTATCGGACGTAACCTCTTCCGACTTTTACTCAATCATCCATCAATTGAAGTTGTTGCGATAAATGATATTGCCGACAACAGGACCATGGCACATTTAATAAAGTATGACAGTATTCACGGCGTACTTCCGAACAAGGTTACTTTTGACGAAAACGCCATTATAATTGACGGTCATTCCTATCTGTTTTTCCATGAAAAAGAAATCTCCGGATTAAACTGGAAAGATCTGGATATTGACATTGTTATTGAAGCTACCGGAAAATTCAAGACTTATCCTTCGGCCGAAGCCCATATTAAGGCAGGCGCCAAAAAAGTAATTTTGTCTGCTCCGGCAGAAGATGAAAACATCAAAACAGTTGTACTGGGTGTTAACGAACATATTCTGGACGGTACAGAGCTGATCATTTCCAATGCCAGCTGTACGACCAACAATGCCGCTCCGATGATTCAGGTAATTCAGGAATTATGCGGTATTGAACAGGCCTATATCACCACGGTTCACTCCTATACAACTGATCAGAGTTTACACGACCAGCCGCACAAAGACCTGCGAAGAGCCCGTGGCGCTTCACAGTCCATAGTACCCACCACAACAGGAGCTGCAAAAGCACTGACTAAAATTTTCCCGGATCTGGATGGGAAAATCGGAGGATGCGGTATCCGGGTTCCGGTTCCGGACGGTTCATTAACAGACATTACCTTCAATGTAAAACGTCAGGTTTCGATTGAAGAAATCAACAACGCTTTCCAAAAAGCGGCAGCAACAAACCTAAAAGGAATCCTTGATTATACCGAAGATCCAATCGTTTCGGTTGATATCATCGGAAATCCGAATTCGTGCCTGTTTGATGCCCAACTTACTTCCGTGATAGACAAGATGGTAAAAGTTGTAGGGTGGTATGATAATGAAATCGGCTATTCTTCACGAATAATTGATCTAATTATCCACACATATAACAAATAATTAACTATATTTATACTGATTTTTAAACAAAGAAATGAGGTATATTCTGTTTTTATTATTTTTTCTACCATTAAAAAGTTTTTCACAGGAAAAAATTACCCCAATAAAAGTAGATAGTATAACCTACTATTTGGAATTATCGAATTTCCACAAGAACAACTATACCTATAATAAAGCGCTTGAGTTTGGTAAAAAAGCGGTTAATTATGCTTCCAAAAACAATCTTGAAAAAGGATTAGCCGATACCTATCTGGCTATTGGCGGTATATACTACCAGTTAAAAAAGACGGATGACGCGATTGAAAATTTCATCCGCAGTCTTGCCATTTACAACAACCTGAAACCTTCTTCCAACATTGCCTTCTGTTACTATAACTTAGGCTTGTGTTATCTGGATAAAAACAGTTTTTCAATAGCTGAAAATTATTTCGACAAAGCCATTTCTATTTATGAGCAAATCCAGATTCCGGATGCGATTGAACTGATCAACCTTCAAAAAGGGATCATCTACAAAAAGAAAGGCAATATCAACCTGGCTACGGCCCTATTCAAAAACATCATTGCCAAAAGCAATATCGACAACCTTTTCGAAACCAAGGCCGAGGCCTATTATCAGCTGGCGGAAATCAACGAGGCCAACAATCCGAAAAAAGCGATTGATTATCTGGAAAAAGCCAATGTACTGACGAACAACAATAACATTTCACAAAAGCTGAAAATCATCCGGAAGATCAGCACCCTTTACAATAAGACCAATGCGGTTAACCAGTCTTTCTACTATTTAAAACGGTATGTACACCTAAAAGATTCCCTGACTGCCATTAACAATGACAGTATAGGCGAAGCGGCTTTTGAACGGTATATTGCCAACGAACAGCTGAAAACCATTGAAAAAATGGACAAGGAGAATAAGGAACAGGAAAAATCCATTAAATTCTCCAAACTGATCAGTATACTAAGCATTGCCTTAATTTCGATCTTATCCCTGTTAAGCCTTTCGCTGTACAAGAATAACATCATCCGTAAAAAAACCAACCAGCTTCTAAAAGAGAAAAACCTCGAACTGGAAGTTGAAAAAGAAAGAGCCGAAAGAGCTTCAAAAGCGCGTGCCGAATTCCTGTCGACGGTAAGTCACGAACTGCGTACACCATTAAATGCCATCAACGGAATCACCCATATTTTAATTGAGGACAAGCCTAAAGAAAGTCAGCTGGCCTACCTGAACTCCCTTAAATTCTCAGGAAACTACCTGTCTACCTTTATCAACGATATCCTCGAGATCAACCGTGTGGAATCGAATGCGCTTGAGGTTGAAAAAATCAATTTCAACATACGGGAACTGTTTCAGAATATCATGGATTCCTTTATTGAACTTGCGAATAACAACAATGTTATCTGCCATCTCGATATTGATGCGAATATTCCGAACAACCTGGTTGGTGATCCTACCAAACTTTCCCAGATATTGATTAACCTGATCAACAACTCCCTTAAATTTACCAAAGATGGCGATGTCTGGATACAGGCAACCCTTAAAAAACAGGTGGATGCTGTTGTGGAACTTCATTTTGAAATCCGCGACACCGGAATTGGTATCCTGAAAGAAAAGCAGGAAACCATCTTCGACAGCTTCACGCAGGGTTCTGTAGAAATCAACCGTAAATATGGCGGAACCGGTTTAGGACTGTCCATCGTTAAACGTTTGGTGGAATTATTAGGCGGTAAGATCAACCTGGAAAGCGAGCTTGACGAAGGAGCCAAATTCTATTTTGACCTTTCTTTCCCTATAGGCGAAGAAATACTTGTTGAAAAGAAAACCGGCCTGGGCTATGATGAGCAATGGCTGATTGGTAAAAAAATCCTGTTGGTTGAAGACAACAAGATCAACCAGATGATTACCAAGAAAATGCTGGAACGCAAACAGATGGACTGTACCATTATTGAAAACGGAGAAGATGCCATTGAACACCTTCGCAATCATAAATATGATCTGGTACTAATGGATGTACATCTACCGGGAATCAACGGAACGATCGCCACGGAAGAGATCCGGAAGTTTGACAACATAACCCCTATTATTGCCTTAACGGCGATCTCACTGGATGAGAACAGAGAAATGCTGCTTTCGTATGGAATGAATGAGGTGATTACAAAACCTTTCGATCCGGAAAAGTTCTACGAGATTATTGCAACCACCATCATTTTTCAGAGCAACAATCAATAAGCTGCTATCAGGTTTTTAATCAGGTTACGCACATGTGGTTCTGCCGCCTTTGCTGCTTCCAGAACTTCATCATGAGTAATGCTGTCGATACTGTGTTCGTCACCCATATCGGTAATTACAGAAATACCGAAACACTCCAGGTTCATGTGTCGGGCAACAATTACTTCCGGAACGGTTGACATTCCCACACAGTCACCGCCTATGGCTTTCACCATTTTATATTCTGCCAGCGTTTCAAAAGTAGGTCCCTGTAATCCCAGGTAAACCCCGTCTTTCACGTCTATATTTAATAAAGCTGCAATTTCTTTTGCTTTGGCAATCATTTTACGGCTGTACGGCTCACTCATGTTTACAAAACGAGGTCCGAAACGCTCGTCATTTTTACCGCGCAACGGATGCTCCGGCATCATATTGATATGATCTTTAATAATCACAACAGAACCCACGCGATATTCCGGATTCACACCTCCGGAAGCATTGGAAACGATAAGTTTTTCCACTCCCAGATAACGCATTACACGCACCGGGAAAGTAACTTCTTTCATATCATATCCTTCATAGAAATGAAAACGTCCCTGCATCGCTACCACTTTTTTATCGCCTATGGTTCCGAAAACCAAAGCCCCTTTATGTCCCTGAACGGTAGAAACCGGAAAATTCGGAATCTCACTATACGGTAAGGTAAATGCTATTTTAATATCTGCTGTAAATCCACCCAAACCGGAACCTAAAATAACACCATATTCCGGTGTAAAATTGGTTTTCTCCTTAATGTAATTAACTGTTTCTTGTACTTGCTCCCACATAATCTAAAATAGTTTTATCAAATTCATCTTTATTACCCACAAAAGAACTGATGATTGGCAGGTAGAATAATTGTCTTGAAGGCAATTTCCCTGCCAGCCGCACATAATCCTTTTCGGTGGTAATTATTATTTTATTATTCGCTTTTTGTTTTATTTCGGCTATATCCTTATCGGTAAAATCATGGTGATCCGGAAACGCCATACAATTATTTTTAGCAGCTTTTAAATGATTAAAAAACGGCTCCGGCTTGGCAATACCGGCCACCAGCAGCACTTTATCGCTGTCTATTTCCTTGACTGCTATTGAATTCTCTTCAGAAAAAACAGCATCATGATATTGGATAAAAGTAAAAAATAATTGCTGATGTGAAGCCAGTTTAAACCTGGTTTTAATTTCGTTCTGCTGAATGGCCGTCAAGTTTTCCGGACATTTTGTAACAACCACGATATCGGCACGGTTCACACCGCTTCTACTTTCCCGTAAATTACCGGCCGGTAAGATCAGATCGTCTGTATACAAATCATTATAGGCTGTAAGCATGATATAAAAGCCGGCTTTTACCTTTCTGTGCTGAAAAGCATCGTCCAGCAGGATCACTTCCGGTTTTTCCTGTTGCTGCAATAACTGTTGTATTCCGTTGGTTCTGTTTGCATCGACCGCGACCATTACCTCCGGGAATTTCCTGTAAAACTGAAACGGTTCATCGCCCAATATTGCGGCATTGGAAGCCGCATCGGCCAGAACAAACCCTTCCGATTTCCGTTTATAGCCCCTGCTCAATGTCGCAATCTTATACTTTCCGGAAAGCAGCCGGATTAAATATTCGATTTGCGGGGTTTTACCGGTACCGCCAACACTAAGATTACCAACAGCAATAACAGGAAGGTCAAAAGAATGGGACTTCAGAATCCCTTTGTCAAAAAAAAGATTCCGTATACCCGTAATACCACCATACACTATAGCAAGCGGAAAAAGTATTTTTCTCAGAAAATTCATATTACGAAAGTAGCTATTTTTTATCTTTGAATATAACTTTCACAGTAAAGTTTAAGCTTTAGACTCCTTAAAAGAGTTGGCTTCACCAATTAAAAATATAATCCAAATGAAAATTAAAGAGATACTCGCGATACTGGAAGAAATGGCTCCGCTTGCCTATGCCGAAGATTTTGACAATGTTGGTCTGTTAGTTGGCGATGCCAATGCTAATGCTACCGGTGTCCTGGTTTGCCATGACGCTTTAGAAACGGTAATTGATGAAGCAATTGCCAAAAACTGCAACCTCGTGGTGTGCTTCCACCCGATACTTTTCTCCGGATTAAAAAAAATAACCGGAAAAAACTATGTGGAGCGCGCTGTCATAAAAGCGATCCGCAACGATATTGCCATATATGCCGTTCATACCGCTCTGGACAATCACCAGCAGGGTGTCAATAAAATTTTCTGCGATGCTTTGGGACTTACCCATACAAAAGTATTGGTTCCGAAACAGCACTTTATCCAAAAACTGGTTACCTATACCATTCCGGAAAATGTTGCCAAAGTGCGCAATGCCCTTTTTGATGCCGGAGCCGGAAAAATAGGCAATTATGAAGACTGCAGCTTTAACTCCACCGGAACGGGAACCTATATGGGTAATGAAAACAGCAATCCGGAAATTGGAGAACGTTTTGAATTTGTAGAAGCTGCGGAAATTAAAATCGAGGTCACTTTTGAAAAACACCTTCAGTCCAGAATTCTGAAAGCCCTTTTTGCCAGCCATGTTTATGAAGAAGTCGCTTATGAAATTTACGATCTGCAAAACACCCATCAGAACATCGGATTGGGAATGATCGGTGAATTTGACCATCCGCTAGCGGAAGCTGATTTCCTGGCACTTGTTAAAGAAAAAATGCTGGCCGGCGGTATCCGTCACAGTGCGTTTACCGGAAAAGCCATTAAAAAAGTTGCCGTACTGGGCGGTTCCGGAAGTTTCGCCATTAAAAACGCCATTAGCATGGGTGCCGATGCTTTTTTAACTGCCGATTTAAAATACCATCAGTTTTATGAAGCCGAAAACAAGCTTCTTTTAGCCGATATCGGGCATTTTGAAAGTGAAAGATATACAAAAAACTATATAGTTGATTATCTTACGAAAAAAATTGCTAATTTTGCAATCATTTTATCGGAAGAAAATACAAATCCAGTTAAGTACTTTTAAAATATGGCAAACATCAAAGAACTAAGTGTAGAAGATAAGTTACGAGCACTTTATGACTTACAGTTAATCGATTCACGCATTGATGAAATTAGAAACGTGAGAGGAGAATTACCTCTTGAAGTGGAGGATTTAGAAGATGAAGTAGCTGGATTAAGCACTCGTTTAGAGAAATTAAAAAGCGATTTGGATTCTATTGAAGAGCAAATCAAGGAAAAAAAGAATGCTATCGATGGTCACAAAGAGGCGATCAAGAAATATACAGAACAACAAAAAAATGTTCGTAATAACAGAGAATTCAACTCTTTAACAAAAGAGGTGGAATTTCAGGAATTGGAAATTCAGTTAGCGGAAAAACACATCCGTGAGATGAAAGCTTCTATCGAACATAAAAAAGAAGTTATTTCACAAACCAAAGAGCGATTGGATGCAAAACAATCTCACTTAAAACACAAAAAAGCAGAATTAGACGATATCATGTCTGAAACTGAAAAAGAGGAAACGTTCTTATTAAACAAATCTGCCGAATATCAGTCACAAATTGAAGACCGTTTATTAGCAGCTTACAACAGAATCCGTACCAGTGTTAGAAATGGTTTGGCAGTTGTTTCAATCGAAAGAGGTGCTTCTGCAGGTTCTTTCTTTACAATTCCGCCGCAAACACAGATGGAAATTGCTTCCCGTAAAAAAATTATTACAGATGAGCACAGTGGAAGAATTTTAGTAGACAGTGCATTAGCTGACGAAGAAAAAGAGAAAATGGAACAATTATTTTCTAAAATATAAGTAACTTAAAGCCTCCAAACGGAGGCTTTTTTTATGAAACTACTCAACAAAATACTATACTATATACTCACAAAGTCTATCGGATTGTATATTAATCTGATGAGCTTTTTATTTCCGGAAAAATCGGCACAGCTTGCCTATCGTTTTTTTACAGAACCCAGAGAAGGGAAACTCGATCCGAATAAAATTCCGGGTATCCTGAGCGAGGCTCACGCCGAAGCAGTCACCTTTGGAAACCAGACCATACAAACCTATACCTGGAAAGGTAACGAACACCGCATCCTGTTAGTACACGGCTGGGAAAGCAATGCTTCCCGCTGGGAAAGAATCATCGTTCAGCTGCGGCAATCCGGAAGCACCATTATCGCACTTGACGGTCCGGCACAGGGGCTTTCTAGCGGACGTGAATTCAACATTCCGGAATATGCCCGGTATGTGGATACCATTATGCAGAAATTCAATCCGAAATTCCTGATTGGTCACTCCATGGGCGGTGCCACCTGTATATTCTACCACTACACCTATAAAAACCCGATGCTGGAAAAAATGGTTATTTTAGGCGCTCCGAGCGAATTTATGATCGTACTGAACAACTATAAAAAAATGCTCAGCCTGAATAAAAAAGTATCCCGCCTGCTGGAAAAAAGAATAACCGAACGCTTTAATATTGATCCCAATGAATTTTCAGGCGACCGGTTTGCTTCCGATTTTACACTCAAAGGCTTGATTGCCCATGATGTGGACGATCTGGTGGTTTCCTTTAACGAAGGCAAGAAAATAGCCCAAGCCTGGAAGTCGGCAGAATTTATCGAAACCAAAGGATTGGGACACAGTTTACACGACGACCATTTAAACCAGCGCATTTACCGTTTCCTTTTTGAAGCCGATTAAGTTTTAACTATTTTCTTCGTTTTAAATAGCCTATTTTTGACAGATGAGGATTAGGCAAAATAAAACGGTTTCCTTTCACATCGGATTTATCCGGCTGGTGATGCTGTCGCTTTTGCTGATTTTAGCATCGTGCAATACGAAGAAATCGATCCATACAATACTGGATGTTCCGCTCACCAAAACATTAAACCTTTCCCAAACGGTTTACTTTGACAAAAGCGATTGCTCGTTTACCGAAAACTCCGAATCGTTTACATTCCAACAGCAGCATACGGCTGTGGCATACCTGGTTCCGGAAGTTCCCGTTATTCGCTGTTCCGGTTTTACCAGAAATACCATTGGCAGGCTTACTGTCAATCCGGAATACAACAGTACCAAAAAAAGGAATTTCCATCCGCTCTACCTGCTCTATAAAAAACAGAAGATTGCCTTATTGTAATTTTTAAAATCCGCTTTGCTAAAAAACCTAGCAACATGCTTTATTCATTTTAAAAATTACAACTATGACTATTCCACACAATAGCCCGACTTTTTATTGGGCAGGATTTTTCACGCTTTCCCTTCGCATCGTTACCGGCTGGACGTATTTTTCGGCTTTCTGGAGACGCCTGGTACTCGAAAACAAATTAGATCCCGAAACCGCCGGATATATAGGCGAAAAATTCAATCATTTCCTCCCAAATGCATTGGGAATACAACCGCTTATCGAATACCTCGTTACCCATCCCGATGCCCTCTGGTGGTCTATGATCAGCTTTACAATCATCGAAGGAATTGTAGGTTTGTTTTTTATGCTTGGGCTCTTTACCAGATTAATGAGCATTGGTGTTTTCTTCCTTGCTTTGGGTATTCTTTTAGGCGCCGGATGGCTAGGCACCACCTGCCTGGACGAATGGCAGATCGGCGTTTTGGGATTGGCTTCCGGATTTACGGTTTTCTTTACCGGAGGAGGAAAATTTGCTTTAGACAACTATCTCCCTTTTTTAAAACGGAATCCTTTGGCGGCATTCCTCACTTCCGGTCCGCTGCCGTTATCTAAAGAAAAGATGCTCTTTACAGGAATAACCGGTACACTGTTCATTACCTTTATGACACTGTTTACCAATCAGTATTTCCATGGTGGTGTCTGGGGAACCCTGCATAACAAATCGGTAAAACCGAAAATAGCCCTTGAAACCCTGCAATATCACAACAACGCACTTCATTTTTCTGTTTACAGAACTGAAGGAGCCGATGTGTACGGTTCTTTCCTGATTGGCATCAGCCTGCAGGATGCTGCTGCCAAAACCGTATTTGCCTTGCAGCATGACGAGCTGGCGGCATTCCCGGAAGAACAGATTCAAAACAAACATGTCGCTAAAATCAAACCCGGCAAACACAGTCTGGTTATTCCGCTTGGCGCCAAGGCTGTAATTACCCTTAATGCAAAAGAAATACAGGATTTACCCCGGGGAGCCTATACATTAGTATTGACAGATATTAGCGGAATTCAATGGTCAAAACCATTAATTATTGAATAAAAAGCCCTCCTTTTTGCTGATTATTTCGTTTTTTAATTCTTAGAAGTCTTCAAATTAGCTTATTTTTGTAAAATGGAAGAAAATGTAAAACGCCTTAATAAATTCTTATCCGAAACCGGATTTTGTTCCCGTCGTGAGGCGGACAGGCTTATTGAGGAAGGTCGTGTAACCATTAACGGGATCGTTCCGGAAATGGGTACTAAAGTGACTCCTGATGACGAAGTAAGAGTAGATGGAAAACTGATTCGTGAGAAAACAGAAAAACCGGTTTATCTGGCCTTTAACAAGCCTGCCGGAATTGAATGTACCACCAATCAGGATGTCCGCAACAATATTGTGGACTACATCAATTATCCGAAACGTATTTTCCCGATTGGCCGGTTGGATAAAGCCAGTGAAGGCTTAATCTTTATGACGGATGATGGTGACATTGTCAACAAAATCCTTCGTGCGCGTAACAATCACGAAAAAGAATATGTCGTTACGGTTAACAAACCGATCACCGATCGTTTTATTCAGCGAATGGGTAACGGTATTCCGATATTGGATACGGTAACCAAAAAATGTAAGGTTGAACAGATCAGCAAATTTGTTTTCCGGATCATTCTGACGCAGGGATTGAACCGTCAGATCAGAAGAATGTGCGAATACCTGGATTATGAGGTTACCGTCTTAAAACGTATCCGCATTATTAATATTTCACTGGATGTTCAAGTTGGCCGTTACAGAGATCTAACGGATGCTGAAATCAAAACACTGAACGAGTTGATTGCTCCTTCCAGCAAAACGGAAGAAGCCAGTTTACCGAAACCGGCACCAGGCAGAGAAGTAAAAAAAGTATTTTCTCCCAGAACGCAGAACAACCGAAATTTTAGAAACAAAAAATAAATTTAATAGCAAAGCAAAGGGACACTAATGACTACGTTCTTAACGACAGCGATCAGTTATTTGTAAAGAAAGCATTAATATAAAGGGGTAAAACCTAAAAAATAAAGCCGGATCATTAAATGATCCGGCTTTTTTATGTGCGTTATTATAGACAATATCTTTTATTAAAGGATGATTTCCCGATCATTTAACCGGTTCCCCACACCCCTACTTCACACTTCTTTTCTCTTACTTCTTTTCTCTTACCTCTTACTTCTTACTTCTTACTTCTTACTTCTTTTCTCTTCCTTCCTAAAAACAAAAAACCCTATCCGTTATGGATAGGGTTTTCAAAAGAAAGGCGGCGACATACTCTCCCACAGGATTGCAGTACCATCTGCGCAGGCGGGCTTAACTTCTCTGTTCGGAATG
>NZ_MKTM01000036.1:0-55431 GCF_001898245.1 Flavobacterium sp. 40-81 | reverse complement strand
TGGTTTCGTTTATGATATTACTGGAGTAGTGAATCCTGCTTATCCTTTAGGTGTAAAAGGGCAGTTGAGTATGGAAATAAACCCAGTTAACCTGAACACAGCACAATGGAAAGTAATATTACCTATGGGAATGCGTGGCTCAGACGAACCAAGCACTTTTACGATACCGACTAACGTAACACTAACAAAAGTTAATTAGTAACATAAAAAAGTTGGGAAGTTTTATCGGGTTTTATATACTTTTTGGTACTATTATTCAATGACGATATTGCTGCAATTTGTTTGTTACAACTGACCTAATTGCTATCAGGTTTTTGTGTTATATCATATAGACATATTTTTTAATTAGTGATTATATATCCGTTTAGTATGAGATAAGTTAATCCTGTTAAACTCATATATTATGAAAAAAATAGTATACCTGTTTTTATTAATGTTTATTACCACGTTTTCTTATTCGCAACAGGAAAAAATTGAGGAAATAAGACAATATTACAACCCCAATTTTAACACAAGTCCTTTTTATATTTATTACTATAAGGATATAAATAACTATTTTACCCCATTTATCGGAACCTGGATTTACCAAAACGGGAACCAAACTTTTATTATTAACTTCTGGAAGGAAACTAAAAGTGCCTATCTTGATAAAAAACCAAAGCATTATATTGATGAGTTGAAAGGACATTATAAATTAGTTCAAAATTACGGGCAGCCAAACGAGCAGGTGATTTATACCTCACAAAAAAATGTAGGTAATTCCATTACGCCGTGGCCTACTATCGTTATGGCAAATCAGCCAATGGAATCATATATAATGAGAGGTACTATTTTTGACGTTGCCGGTGTATTAAACCCTTCGTACCCAACAGGGGTAAGGGGGGATTTAGAAATGATAATTAATCCGGCTAATCCTAATACGGCGCAATGGAAAGTTAAATTACCGCCGGGTATACGTCTTTCTGACCAGCCAAGTACCTTTACGATACCCACTAATATAACACTAACAAAAGTTAATCAGTAACATAAAAAGCCGGGAAGTTTTATCGGGTTTTATATACTTTTTGGTACTACTATTCAATGAAGATATTGCTGCAATTTGTTTGTTATAGCTTAACGGTTTTTGTGTTATATCATATAGACATATTTTTAATTAGTGATTATATATCCGTTTAGTATGAGATAAGTTAATCCTGTTAAACTCATATATTATGAAAAAAATAGTATACCTGTTTTTATTAATGTTTATTGCCACGTTTTCTTATTCGCAACAGGAAAAAATTGAGGAAATAAAAAATTTTCGTAATCAATATTTTACGAAAAATACGCGCCTTACCTATTATTTCAAAGATGTTAATAATTATTTCGCGCCATTTATTGGAACCTGGATTTATCAAAACGGGAACCAAACTTTTGTTATTAACTTCTGGAAGGAAACTAAAAATGCTTATCTTAATGAAACCCCAAAATATTATATTGATGAATTACGGGGTCACTATAAATTAGTTCAAAATTACGGGCAGTCAAACGAACAGCTAATTTATACCTCACAGATAAACATTGGTAATTCCATTACGCCTTGGCCAACCATAGTTACTGCAAATCAACCAATTGAACTGTATAAAATGGGTGGTTTCGTTTATGATGTGACAGGAATAGTGAATCCAGCTTATCCTTTGGGGGTAAGAGGAGAATTGGAGATGATAATTAATCCAGCTAATCCTAATACGGCGCAATGGAAAGTTAAATTACCGCCGGGTATACGTCTTTCTGACCAGCCAAGTACTTTTACGATACCCACTAACATAACACTAACAAAAGTTAATCAGTAACATAAAAAAGCCGGGAAGTTTTATCGGGTTTTATATACTTTTTGATACTACTATTCAATGACGATATTGCTACAATTTGTTTGTTACAGCTGACCTAATTGCTATCAGGTTTTTGTGTTATATCATACAGACATATTTTTTAATTAGTGATTATATATCCGTTTAGTATGAGATAAATTAATCCCGTTAAACACATATATTATGAAAAAAATAGTATACCTGTTTTTATTAATGTTTACAGTCTTTTTTTCTTACGCACAGACAGAGAAAATAGAGGACATAAGACAATTTTACAACTCTAATTTTAAAAAGAGTTCTCTAATTATTTATTACTATAAGGATGTAAACAATTATTTTACTCCATTTATCGGAACCTGGATTTACCAAAACGGTAACCAAACTTTTGTTATGAAGTTTTGGAAAGAAACGAAAGTCAGCTACATCAATGAAAATCCGAAGTTTTATATAGACGAATTATGCGGACACTATAAATTAGTTCAGAATTACGGGCAGCCAAATGAACAAGTTATTTATACATCTGAAAAAAATATAGGTAATTCAGTCACCCCATGGCCCACTATTGTAATGTCCAACCAACCAACGGAACCATACAAAATGACTGGTACCATTTATGATGTAGCAGGTCCGCTAAACCCATCATATCCGACAGGGGTAACAGGACGATTAGAAATGATAATCAATCCGGTTAATCCTGATACAGCGCAATGGGAGGTAACTTTACCTATGGGAATGCGTGGCTTAGATCAACCGAGTACTTTTACAATACCCACTAACATAACACTAACAAAAGTGAATTAGAAATATAAAAGCAGCCTCTTTTATAAACCCTGTATTTTACGGGCTTTTGACGTTGGTTATCCATTACTTTCCTTATCGCCATGTCCGAATATGACTTTCGCACAGATAACGGCAAATCTTTAAAATAAAAACAACTTATCGTATATTTGATTAAAATATACTTATATTATTATTAATTTACTACAAATAATACAAGCTTCTTACAAAAACACGTAATTCTACCTGATATCCATCCTGCCAATCTGTCTATTTTTGTATAAACTTAACCACAAAATTTACATTTATGGAACAAATTATTGGACAAATCCAGGCGTTTGGATTTGGTTTCGCACCAGCACAATGGGCTTTTTGCGACGGACAAATTATGTCAATTGCCCAAAACACGGCTTTATTTTCTTTGTTAGGAACTACTTTCGGAGGAAACGGACAAACTACATTTGCTTTACCTGATTTAAGAGGACGTTCTATCGTTCACCCGGGATCAGGACCAGGATTAACACCAGTTCAGTGGGGAGAATCAGGAGGAGCACAAAGTATTACCTTATCACTTGCTAACGTACCGGCTCACGTTCACCCGTTAGTTCCGGGAACAGGAGCAGGACAGGTAAATGTTTCAACAGTTATCCATACCAATACCGGTAACCCGGTTAACGAATCCGATAACGGAAACAACAGTTTTGGTACTGGTGGAGCAGCTCCAAATACCTATAGCGAACCGCCTTTTTCAGGGACAGACAAAGTAGGTAACATTACTACGGCTATTAGCGGAAGTACAGGTATTGCAGGAAGTAACACTCCATTCTCTATCCGTAACCCTTATTTAGGGATCTACACAAGTATCGCATTATACGGTATCTTCCCTTCTCGTAATTAACGAAAGTAAACAAGTTAATCTTAGGAGAGGAAGAATACGTTCATCCTCTCCTATTATTTTTTTTACATGAGTATAGAAACTAAAATAGGACTATTGATCCCGCAATCCAAACAGTACAAAAAACTGGACAGGGATTTTATACGTGGTATCAAACTCAATAACCTGAATGCCAGATATTACGTTGAAAGTATTGGAATTGGTTCCGATGAACAGTTAATAATAGACAAAATCCAGAAATTTTATTTTCAGGAAGGTATTAATATTATTATCGGATTTTTCGGCCATCACAATATGTCCAGGGTATACGAATATGCTTCCGATAATGATATATTACTGATTGCTTCCGACATTGGGGCTACGGTTCCGTATGCCATGAAAAAGCAAAAAGGTGTCTATATCAATTCATACGGACTAACCGAATCATGTTTCCTGCTCGGTAATCATTTTTCAGCACAGCAATATGATAAAATTGCTTCAGCTACCTCCTACTACGATTCCGGCTACGGAATGTTGTCGGCTATAGAAACATCATTAAGTAAAAACGATATTCTATTTTCCGGACATTACATTACACCTTTCTACCCAAGAGAAAACGAAGCCGAATGCATGCAGTTAACATTAGACCATTATAAACCTGAAATCGTATTTGCATTCTATAGCGGTTTATATGCCGAAGAAAACGCTGCTTTTATCCGTGACAACAAAGTAACGGAGCAATACACGTTTTACACTACCCCTTTTGCTATAAACGATACGATTATAAGCGAATACCAATCCAATGCATTCCCGTTATATGTAGTAGCCTCCTGGTTTGAGAATTATGCTCAAACTTCTGACTGTACTTTCAATACAGAATTTAAGGCACAATATGACGAGCCGGCAACCGTATTTGCTTTATTAGGCTACGAAAATGGTGCACTACTGGCACAACTACTGGAAACAGCCGAAGCAACCGATACACGCACTTTATTACGACATATAAGCACAGTAAAAACCGAAGGGCCACGAGGATCAATACAATTTGATCCCGGAACGAACCGTACAAAATTTGATCATCACATTTATAAACTGGAACGCAATTCGGATGATCAAGTGTTTTTTAACCGGGTGACTACACTGGTAAACGA
Source organism: Flavobacterium sp. 40-81 (assembly GCF_001898245.1). Lineage (NCBI taxonomy): Bacteria > Pseudomonadati > Bacteroidota > Flavobacteriia > Flavobacteriales > Flavobacteriaceae > Flavobacterium > Flavobacterium sp. 40-81. Next base: position 50,779 of record NZ_MKTM01000036.1, on the reverse strand, counting down.
AGGACACTTTATCGATGAAGTAACGGAACAGGATATGCCCCCAAAAATCGGTGGATGGCAAAATGCCTATTTATGTCATTAAAAATTTAACCTCAATTATTATTCACATGAAGCAGAGATTACTCGCAACCCTCGTATTCCTCTGTACATTTTTTGTACAGCAGAATACAAAAGCGCAAACCCTCGGACCGGGAGACATCGCCTTTATCGGCTATGATTTCGGTACCACAGACGGGTTTTCATTTATCGCCCTCAAGCCCCTTCCGGCCGGTGAAACTATTTACTTTACGGAACAGGGATGGACAACAACAGGTTGGGCCAACAATACAGAGACCCACTTACAATGGGTTATTCCTTCAACGGTACCCTGTGGAACAATCATTTCGATTGTAGAAACTTCAGCTGATAATTTTACCGTAACCGGTACATCAGGAGTTAGTATTGCTTTAAATGCCAACTTTAACTTATCGGGAGGAGACCAGATTCTGGCGTACCAAAGTACATCCGGAGTTCGACCAGCCAGCCCGATCTTTATTTCCGGTGTTCATGGTGACTACAACAGTACCAACTATGATCCCGTTACTACCTGGAATGTAGATACTACAGCTGGTACAGCCGAAAGTATTGTTCCGGCAGGACTTACGAACGGAGTAAACTGTATTTCACTTTTCCCGGCACCGGGACCGGAACTTGCCTACAGCAAGTATAACGGAACTTTAACCGGAACTGCGGCTGCTTTACGAGCAGCTATTAACAATACAGCAAACTGGACTAAAATCGGTACAGCAACTTTAGGAATCTTACCGGCTAATTACCCGACACCAAATGTAAACTGTACCGTTGTTGTAAACCCAACAGTAACAACAACTGCAGCAACCAATATAGGTGCAGTAAGAGCTACTTTAGGTGGTAACGTAACTGCCGATGGTGGTGCTTCTGTTACCGAAAGAGGAGTTGTATGGGCTTTAGGAGCCAATCCAACCACATCAGACAACAAAGTAATTATCGGAAGCGGCACCGGCACCTTTAGTTCGGTTATTTCGTCATTACCATCTGCTACGACTATCCATTTCAGAGCGTATGCTATCAATTCATCAGGAACCGCTTATGGAAGTGATTTAACTTTTACAACGAACGCAGCTTTATCCGCGACAACTTCTTTTACTACAGTTTCCTGTAACGGAGGTTCAAACGGTACGGCTACCGTTACGGCATCAGGAGGTGTAACGCCTTATACGTATTCATGGGCTCCGTCTGGAGGTACAGCTGCATCAGCTACTGGTTTAGCTGTAGGTGTTTATACCTGTACGATTACGGATAACGAAGGAACCAGCATTACCAGATCTGCTACCATTACCCAACCATCTCTTTTAACAGCAACATCATCCAAAACAAATGTAAGCTGTAATGGTGGTTCTAATGGTGTCGCTACAGTAGTACCAACAGGAGGAGCTGCTCCATATACCTATTCATGGGCTCCGTCTGGAGGAACTGCAGCAACCGCTTCCGGTTTAGCAGTAGGAAATTATGTTTGTACTATTACCGATAACAACGGATGTACCATTACAAGAGGCTTTACAATTACTCAGCCAACCGCTATGTCTGTTACCACTTCCAGAACCGATTTATCGTGTAACGGAGGATCAAACGGTGTAGCAAGTGTTAATGTTACAGGTGGAGTGCCACCATATACTTATTCATGGGCGCCATCAGGAGGAACTGCAGCAACCGCTACCGGATTAGCAGCAGGAACTTACACATGTACGATTACGGATTCTAACAGCTGTACAGCTACCCGAACTTTTACGGTTTCTCAGCCAACAGCTATTACAATTACACCGTCACAGACCAATGTTGCCTGTAATGGCGGAAGCAATGGTACGGCTACAGCAACTGTATCCGGCGGTGTTCCGGGATATACCTATTCTTGGGCTCCAACAGGAGGTACAGCGGCAACAGCTACCGGTTTAGCGGCAGGTACCTATACTTGTACCGTAACCGATTTAAACAGCTGTACTAAGACTCAAACCTACACGATTACAGAACCGGCTACTTTCACAGCAACCACTTCTTTTACTACAGTTTCTTGTAATGGTGGTTCAAACGGTACAGCGACTGTAATTCCATCAGGAGGAACAGGACCTTATACGTATTCATGGGCTCCGTCTGGAGGTACTGCAGCAACTGCTTCTGGTTTAGCCGTAGGTGTTTACACTTGTACGATTACAGATGCTAACGCTTGTTCTATTACAAGATCAGTTACCATTACACAACCAACAGCTTTAACTTCTACTGCATCGATGACTACTGTTGCTTGTAACGGTGGTTCAAACGGTGTAGCATCAGTTAACGTTTCTGGTGGTACAGCTCCTTACACCTATTCATGGGCTCCGTCTGGAGGTACTGCAGCAACAGCTACTGGTTTAGCCGTTGGTGTTTATACTGTTACTGTTACCGATGCTAACGCCTGTACATTAACAAGATCATTTACAATTACACAACCGACAGCTTTAACAGCTTCTACTTCTTTTACTACTGTTTCTTGTAACGGTGGTTCAAACGGTACAGCTTCTGTTAACGTTTCCGGTGGTACTCCTGGATATACCTATTCATGGGCTCCAACAGGAGGTACAGCTGCAACTGCAACTGGTTTATCCGTAGGTGTTTATACTTGTACGATTACTGATGCAAATGCATGTACATTAACAAGAACATTTACAATTACACAACCAACAGCTTTAACAGCTACAACATCGATGACTACTGTTTCTTGTAACGGTGGTTCGAATGGTACGGCTACTGTAACCCCTTCAGGAGGAACAGGACCTTACACCTATTCTTGGGCTCCAACTGGAGGTACTGCAGCAACAGCTACTGGTTTAGCCGTTGGTGTTTATACTGTTACTGTTACCGATGCTAACGCCTGTACATTAACAAGATCATTTACAATTACACAACCGACAGCTTTAACAGCTTCTACTTCTTTTACTACTGTTTCTTGTAACGGTGGTTCAAACGGTACAGCTTCTGTTAACGTTTCCGGTGGTACTCCTGGATATACCTATTCATGGGCTCCAACAGGAGGTACAGCTGCAACTGCAACTGGTTTATCCGTAGGTGTTTATACTTGTACGATTACTGATGCAAATGCATGTACATTAACAAGAACATTTACAATTACACAACCAACAGCTTTAACAGCTACAACATCGATGACTACTGTTTCTTGTAACGGTGGTTCGAATGGTACGGCTACTGTAACCCCTTCAGGAGGAACAGGACCTTACACCTATTCTTGGGCTCCAACTGGTGGAACTGCAGCAACTGCTACTGGTTTACCTGTAGGTGTTTATACTTGTACGATCACTGACGCAAATGCTTGTCAGATCACAAGATCAGTTACTATTACACAACCAACAGCTTTAACTTCTACCGCATCGATGACTACTGTTGCTTGTAACGGTGGTTCGAATGGTGTCGCTACAGTTAACGTTTCCGGTGGTACAGCTCCTTACACTTATTCATGGGCTCCATCAGGAGGTACAGCGGCAACAGCTTCTGGTTTAGCCGTTGGTGTTTATACTGTTACTGTTACCGATGCTAATGCATGTACATTAACAAGATCATTCACAATCACACAACCAACAGCTTTAACCTCTACTGCATCGATGACTACTGTTGCCTGCAACGGTGGATCTAATGGTGTAGCTACGGTTAACGTTTCTGGTGGTACAGCTCCTTACACCTATTCATGGGCTCCGTCAGGAGGTACTGCAGCAACAGCTTCTGGTTTAGTGGCAGGTGTTTATACTGTTACTGTTACCGATGCTAATGCATGTACATTAACAAGAACATTTACAATCACACAACCAACAGCTTTAGCAGCTACAACATCGATGACTACTGTTGCTTGCAACGGTGGATCAAACGGTACAGCTACTGTTAACGTTACTGGTGGTACTCCTGGATATACCTATTCATGGGCTCCATCTGGTGGTACAGCTGCAACTGCTACTGGTTTAGTGGCTGGTGTATATACTTGTACAATTACAGATGCTAATGCATGTCAGATCACAAGATCATTTACGATTACACAACCAGCTGCTTTAACAGCTACGACTTCATTCACTACAGTTTCTTGTAATGGTGGTTCGAATGGTACGGCTACTGTAACCCCTTCAGGAGGAACAGGACCTTACACCTATTCATGGGCTCCAACTGGTGGAACTGCAGCAACTGCTACTGGTTTAGCTGTAGGCGTTTATACTTGTACGATCACTGACGCAAATGCTTGTCAGATCACAAGATCGGTTACCATTACACAACCAACAGCTTTAACTTCTACCGCATCGATGACTACTGTTGCTTGTAACGGTGGTTCGAATGGTGTCGCTACAGTTAACGTTTCCGGTGGTACAGCTCCTTACACTTATTCATGGGCTCCATCAGGAGGTACAGCGGCAACAGCTTCTGGTTTAGCCGTTGGTGTTTATACTGTTACTGTTACCGATGCTAATGCATGTACATTAACAAGATCATTCACAATCACACAACCAACAGCTTTAACCTCTACTGCATCGATGACTACTGTTGCCTGCAACGGTGGATCTAATGGTGTAGCTACGGTTAACGTTTCTGGTGGTACAGCTCCTTACACCTATTCATGGGCTCCGTCTGGAGGTACTGCAGCAACAGCTACTGGTTTAGCCGTTGGTGTTTATACTGTTACTGTTACCGATGCTAACGCCTGTACATTAACAAGATCATTTACAATTACACAACCAACGGCTTTAACAGCTACAACATCGATGACTACTGTTTCTTGTAACGGTGGTGCTAATGGTGTAGCTTCTGTTAACGTTACTGGTGGTACTCCTGGATATACCTATTCATGGGCTCCAACTGGTGGTACAGCTGCAACTGCTACTGGTTTAGCAGCTGGTGTATATACGTGTACAATTACAGATGCTAACGCCTGTACAATCACAAGAACATTTACAGTTACACAACCTGCAGCTTTAACAGCTACAACATCCATGACTACTGTTGCTTGTAACGGTGGTACTAACGGGGTAGCTACTGTTAATGTTTCCGGTGGTACTCCTGGATATACCTATTCTTGGGCTCCATCTGGTGGAACTGCAGCAACTGCTACTGGTTTAGCAGCTGGTGTATATACTTGTACAATTACAGATGCTAACGCCTGTACAATTACAAGAACATTTACAATTACACAGCCTTCTGCTTTAACAGCTACTACATCGATGACTACAGTTTCTTGTAACGGTGGTACTAATGGTGTCGCTACTGTTAACGTTTCCGGTGGTACTCCTGGATATACCTATTCTTGGGCTCCAACTGGTGGAACTGCAGCAACTGCTTCTGGTTTAGCAGCTGGTGTATATACGTGTACAATTACAGATGCTAACGCCTGTACAATCACAAGAACATTTACAATTACACAACCTGCTGCTTTAGTCGCTACGGCTGCTGCACAGACAAACGTTTCTTGTAACGGTGGTACTAATGCTTCTGCTACTGTTCGGCTACTGTAGCAGTAACAGGTGGAACAGGTGCTTATACTTATGTTTGGGCTCCAACTGGTGGAACTGCTGCAACTGCAACAGGATTAACTGCCGGTACCTATACTGTAACTGCAACAGATGCTAACGGATGTACAGCAACACAATCATTCACAATTACACAACCTGTTGCTTTAGTCGCTACGGCTGCTGCGCAGACAAACGTTTCTTGTAATGGTGGTGCTAACGCTTCGGCTACTGTAGCTATAACAGGTGGAACAGGTGCTTATACTTACGTTTGGGCTCCAACTGGCGGAACTGCTGCAACTGCAACAGGATTAACTGCCGGTACCTATACTGTAACTGCAACAGATGCTAACGGATGTAGTACAACACAATCGTTCACAATTACTGAGCCTGCTGCTTTAGTAGCTTCAGCTTCAGCTCAAACGAATGTTGCTTGTAACGGTGGATCTAATGGTTCTGCTACTGTAGCAGTAACGGGTGGAACAGGTGCTTATACTTATGTTTGGGCTCCAACTGGTGGAACTGCTGCAACCGCTTCTGGTCTTGCTGCCGGTACCTATACCGTAACAGTTACAGATGCTAACGGATGTAGTGCAACACAATCGTTCACAATCACACAACCGGCTGCTGTTAACATTACTTCTCAACCGGGTAACAGTACTATTACTGTTGGTGGAAATGCAACTTTCACAGTTACGGCAACTAACGCAACTGTTTATCAGTGGCAAGTGAGTACTAACAATGGTGGTACCTGGAATGATATCAATAACGGTGGAACAAACCCTGTAGTTTCAGGAGCAACAACCAATACCCTTACATTAACAAATGTACCGGTATCATACAATGGATATCAGTTCAGAGCGAATGTGGCTAACGGTACTTGTACTGCAATTGCTACAACCGCTGGTGTATTAACGGTTAACAATCTTGTTATTCTTGCTGTTAATGACAATTTCACTACTACTCCTGTTTATGCTGGTTCTGGTGGTGTTGCTGGTGATGTTACGTTAAACGATACCTTAAACGGTCTTCCGGTTAACGATAGCGACATAACCATCACATTAGTTAACAACGGTGGTTTAACCGGTGCTACAATCAATGCCAATGGTGAGATAAACGTACCTGTAGGAACTACTCCGGGAACGTATACAATGACTTACTCTATCTGTGAGGTTGCAAACAGTACTAACTGTAGTACTGCAACAGCAATTGTTTTAGTTGAGCCAGGAATGAGTGTTAAAGATTTCGGCACAATGCTGGTTAACATCTATCCTAACCCGGCTACTACTACAGTAACGATTAAGTTGATGAACAACATTTCTAATGCAAGCGTGACTGTGTTCGATATGAACGGACGTCAGGTGTTGCGTCAGAATTTACACAACGAAGAGAGCAGCATTAATGTTGATCAATTCGAAGCGGGTGTTTACATCTTCAACATCGTAACCGATCAAGGTAAAACAACTAAGAGACTGATCAAAACAAACAAATAGTTCTGATCGAACTCAATAAAAAGAAAACATCCGCTATATGCGGATGTTTTTGTTTTTAGGGGGAGGTGGTTGGGGAAGCAAAGGGCAAAGAGCAAAAGGCAATAGATAATGAAGAATTAGGAATCAGGAATAGGAATGAAGGATCAGGAATGAAGGATCAGGAATGAAGGATCAGGAATGAAGGATCAGGAATGAAGGATCAGGAATGAAGGATCAGGAATGAAGGATCAGGAATGAAGGATCAGGAATGGGCATAAAAAAAGCAACTCTTTCGAGTTGCTTTTTTTATGTTGTAATCAAAGTAAGAATTATTTCTGAGCGTTTACTTTCATACTTAATTCCATTGAAATAGCGGAACGCTCATATTTAAGTTTTCCGGCCATCGTTTCAATTACGATTGTATCCTCATAAAGTTCAGCGATTTTTCCATGCATACCGGATTTGGTAACAATCTTATCCCCTACTTTAATATCTTTTTCAAATTGTTTTTCTTTTTTCTGTCTTGTCTGTTGCGGTCTGATCATTAAGAAATAAACCACCACGAACATTAATATTATTGGTAAAAACTGACTTATTTGTCCCATATTTAAATTATTTAGCCTTTGGCGTTACTTCAGCCTTGATTGTAACTGTTTCAGTTCCTTTAGCTGTATTGGTTGTTAATGTAACTGTTTTTTGTTGTTGTCCCGGTTTTCCTGTAGAATCAAAAGTAACTTTCAACGGTACAGAAGCTCCCGGTTTGATTGGTTCTTTTGGCCATTCCGGTACTGTACATCCACAGCTTCCCTGTGCATTTACAATAATTAAATCGGCTTCTCCTTCATTGGTAACTGTAAATACAGTTTCCGCTTTATCTCCTTCGTTGATTGTTCCGAAATTGTGCTCTTCTTCGTTGAATTTAATTACAGGTAATTTCCCTGAAGCTTCGTTGTTTTTAGTGGCAAGCTCAACACTCGCATCATCAATTTTATCCGATGCATTTTCTTTTTTACAAGAAGTTGTTAGCACTAATGAAGCTATGGCTAACATTCCAAGAGTTTTGTTAATCATATTTGTTTTTTTACAATTTTACATTAAACCTCTGCCGGTTTTGATCAGTTTATTTTCTTTTTGATAATCTTTAACCAGATTATCTAAAATTCCGTTGATAAAAATACTACTTTTTGGAGTAGAATACTCTTTCGCAATTTCTAAATATTCGTTAATTGTTACTTTTACCGGAATAGACGGGAATTTTAAAAATTCACAAATCGCCATTTTAAGGATAATGGCATCAATCTCGGCAATACGTTCTGCATCCCAGTTAGGTGTCTTATCAATAAATTCTTTGGTTAACTCCGAATTGTTAAGGATCGTTTTGCGGAATAAGTTTCGAACAAACTCCTTATCATCAATATCCTTATACAGCTTCGGTACAATAACAGCATCCGGATTGGTATCCTTAATTTGCTTTAACTGCTTCTGAATAGCGGTATTTACCAATGGAATATCATCCACCCATGTTAGTTTGTTATCTTCCAGATAATCGTATAACTTTTCATTCGGTGCAATTATTTCGGTAAAGATATCTTCTACAAACTGCTTGTCTTCCTCAAAGTCATTCACATCATTGTGCATGTAGTCGGCATACAACTTACTGTTTTTGATGTCCTCCAATAAAATAAGGATATAATCGTCGTTATTTTTCCAGTTGTTGATTTTTCTGTCTTCTAACGCAATGCTTAACGAGTTGTTTTCGGAAAGGATTTCCAAAACGGCATTGCTGACAAATTTTTTATTGGGATTGCGTTCTTCCTTAGTGGCAAGGTGCTTTTTACTCGATTTATCGATGAAATCCTCTTCTGCTCTTTTGATTTCTACCAGAGAAGAAAGCATAATGAGGTATAAATCCTGAATATTTTCTATACTATAGAACAGGAATTTCTCCTCTTTTTCAAGATTATCTGAACTATTTTGATGCATGGCATATATTGACTGCATCACTTTCACACGAATATGTCTTCTGTTTAACATCCTGCTGTAAGAACTTTTAAAAATTAAAGAAGCGAAAGAAAAATTCTTTCGCTCCGCAAAATTATGAAATATATTATTTGAAAACTACTACTTCGTGTTTTCTTTTTTTCTTGCATCAATACGATTCTGCGCCATTCTCATAGCTGCCTGGTGCGTAGTAATGTTATTCTCTTTTGCATAATTGAAAATATCCAATGTAGTATTGAAGATATTTTCTGTTCTGCGCATAGCTTCCTCTTTACCATATCCGGCGATTTCTCCGTATACGTTAATGATTCCACCGGCATTGATTAAGAAATCCGGAGCATATAAAATACCTCTTTCCTGTAATCTTGCACCGTGAACGTTTTCAACAGCTAACTGGTTGTTTGCTGCTCCGGCAATTACTTTTGCCTGGATTTTTTCGATAGTATCATCGTTGATTGTTGCCCCTAAAGCACAAGGAGCATAGATATCCACATCAGCACTGTACAAATCCGCACCGCTGAATACTTTAGCACCATATTTAGCACCAACTTCCTGTAAACGTCCTTCGTTAATATCTGTAATCTGTACCAAAGCACCTTCCTTAGTGATTAACTCTACTAAAGTTTCACCTACGTGTCCGATACCCTGTACTAAGATTTTTTTACCTTCTAAATTATCCGAACCAAACTGGTATTTAGCTGCCGCTTTCATTCCCATATAAACACCATAAGCTGTTACAGGAGAAGGATTACCGGAACCACCTCTTGATTCTGAAATACCCGTTACATAAGGCGTTACATCACGGATAAGATCCATATCAGCTGTAGTAGAACCTACATCTTCAGCAGTAATATACTTACCGCTTAATGAGTTTACAAACTGTCCGAATCTCGTGATCATCTCCGGAGTTTTATCCGTTTTTGAATCACCAATGATTACCGCTTTACCACCACCTAAATCTAATCCTGAAATTGCTGATTTGAAAGTCATTCCACGAGACAGACGCAAAACATCGTTTAATGCTTCCCATTCGTTAGTGTATTTCCAGATTCTTGTTCCTCCCAAAGCAGGTCCTAAAACTGTGTTATGAACACCAATTATTGCTTTTAAACCAGTATCTTTGTCGTGACAAAATACGATTTGCTCATGATTATCAAATGAAACTTGACCAAAAACCGGGTCAATTTTATGAAGCTCATTAGCAGTTGTAACTTCTGTTATCATGTTTTAAATTTTATTTTGAGGTTGAAATTTATTCAAAAATAGATTGCAAAATTACACTTATATTCAGAATAATTCAACATAAATCGGTATTTTTAATTATTCATTAATAATTATTTTTAAAACCAACTTTTAAAATAACAATAAAAAACACAGCATTTTAACATCAAAACAATATATAAAGCAAAACAATTCGTTTAAAAATGAAAGAACTACAATATTTAAACAAATATTTCATCAAATATAAATACCGCTTTTTATTAGGAATCATAATTACAATTGTAGCCCAATTCTTTACACTCTATACCCCTAAACTGGTTGGCGATTCTATAAAGGCATTGGAAAACAGTAAATTAGACGCTTCCGTGGTGCGGAGCCTGCTGTTGGAAAACATCATTTTGATATTGACCACTACCCTGATCGCCGGTTTTTTAACCTTCCTGATGCGTCAGACCTTAATTGTAATGTCCCGTCATGTCGAATTTGATTTAAAGAATGAAGTATTCCAGCAATACGAACGCCTTTCGCAAAATTTCTATAAGAAAAACAGAACCGGTGATTTAATGAACCGTATCAGCGAAGACGTTGGAAAAGTGCGCCAGTATGTGGGACCGGCCGTGATGTATTCCATCAATACCGTTATCCGCTTTGCCGTTGTTACGGTACAAATGTATATTATCTCGCCAAAGCTTACCTTATACTCATTACTGCCATTGCCATTCCTGGCCTACAGTATTTTTAAGATCAGCTCCGAGATCAACAAGCGCAGCACCTTATACCAGCAAAACCTCTCCAGGCTTTCCACCTTTACTCAGGAAATGTTTTCCGGAATACGGGTTATTAAAGCCTATTCCATTGAAAATGAAAAACAGGAAGACTTTATAAAACTATCGCAGGACAGTAAAAACAAAAACATGCAGCTGGCCAAAGTGAACGCCCTTTTCGGTCCGTTAATGATACTGTTAATCGGTGCCAGTAACCTTGTTGTAATTTACGTTGGCGGTATGATGTATATTAACGGCAGCATTCCGGATATTGGCGTGATCGCACAGTTTATACTTTACATCAACATGCTTACCTGGCCGGTAGCCTCTTTAGGGTGGGTATCCTCTATGGTTCAGGAAGCGGAAGCCTCTCAAAAAAGAATCAACGAATTCCTGAAAATTGAACCGGAAATCCAAAACACCGTACCGGAGAAAACCGAAATTGAAGGCGAAATTGCTTTCGAAGACGTTACCTTTGTGTATGAAGACACAAACATCAAAGCCCTGAACAATGTTTCCTTCCGTATCAAAAAAGGCGAAACACTTGCCATATTAGGTAAAACCGGTTCCGGTAAATCAACAATACTCTCCTTAATAAGCAGACTGTATGATGTTAATGAAGGTGCCGTAAAAATTGACCATCGAAACATTGACACCTTAAATTTATTTGATGTCAGAAACAATATTGGCTTTGTACCGCAGGATGCTTTCCTTTTCTCCGATTCGATCAAAAACAACATCAAATTCGGAAATGAAGAAGCAACCGACGAAGAAGTAATCGAAGCCGCTAAAAAGGCAGTCGTTCACAAAAACATCGTTAAATTCAAAAACCAGTACGATACCATATTGGGTGAAAGAGGTATCACACTTTCCGGCGGACAGAAGCAGCGGGTTTCCATTGCACGTGCCTTAATTAAAAACGCTCCGATACTACTTTTAGACGATTGCCTGTCGGCAGTCGATACCGAGACAGAAGAGGCAATTTTGAGCAATTTAATGGAATTCTGTAAAGATAAAACTACAATTATTGTCAGTCACAGGGTTTCTTCAGCCAAAAATGCCGACCAGATTATCATTCTTGACGACGGAAAAATAATCCAGCAAGGAACTCATAATCAATTAGTAAACCAGGAAGGCTATTATAAAGACTTATATTTTAAGCAACTTTCGGAAAAAGAATTACAATAAATGTTGGTTATTTTGGTTTTTTTTTAGATTTTTGAGTTCTACTTAACACAATTAATAATTGACAGAAGGATTATGAGAGAAAATGAAATGTTAGAAAAAGAAGAAATTTTTTCTAAAGTTTTACGAGCAGGAAGAAGAACGTATTTCTTCGATGTGAGAGCTACAAAAGCTGACGATTACTACATTACCATCACCGAAAGCAAGAAATTTACGGAAGATGATGGTTCATTCCATTTCAAAAAACACAAAATTTATTTATATAAAGAGGATTTTGTTGCTTTTAAAGAGATTTTAAATGAAATGACTTCTTATGTTTTAAACCATAAAGGAGAAGAAGTAATTTCTGAAAGACACCAAAAAGACTTTAAAAAAGAATATTTTTCAGAGAAAACAGAAGAAACGAAATCTTCCGGAAGCTTCACTGATATTGACTTTGATGATATTTAATATTGAATAGAACTATACACTATAAAAGCCTGAAAAATTAATATTTTCAGGCTTTTTTATTTTTAGCTGCTTCCCTTCCGCTACACTCGATTTATTATTTTATTTTTGTTAAAGCCTAATCCATTAGTCCCGATACCTATGCCTAAAATTTTAATTATTGAAGACGATACAAGAGTCGCCGAACTGCTAAAAAGAGGCCTGGATGAAGAAGGCTATGAAACCCAGCTGGCCTATGACGGGGAAATGGGGAAAAAGCTTTCCTTATACAACACTTACGATCTTGTGATTACCGATATCGTATTGCCCAAGATCAGCGGACTGGATTTGTGCCAGTCGATTAAAAACAGTAATCCCGGCTTACCGATTATTATGCTGACGGCTTTGGGAACGACCGATGACAAAGTTGACGGTTTCGATGCCGGAGCCGATGACTACCTCGTCAAACCATTTGATTTCAGGGAATTAATGGCACGCATCCGGGTATTGCTGAAACGCAGTACAAACGCACCAAATTATACCGACAAATTCACTTACCAGGATCTGGAACTGGATTATAACACCAAAACTATTAAACGCTCCGGAAAAGAAATCAGCTTAACGCCAAAAGAGTTCAAGCTTCTGGAATACATGATGCAAAATGCCGAACGCGTACTGAGCCGGACCGAAATTGCCGAAAAAGTATGGAACACCCATTTTGATACCGGAACCAATTTTATCGATGTTTACATCAATTATCTCCGCAAAAAGATTGACAAGGATTTCGACAACAAACTGATCCATACAAAATCGGGTATGGGATTTATTCTGAAACTGGAAAGCAACGACTAAATGACAATTACAAACAGACTCAGCCTATTATTTACCTTTCTGACGGCTTCCATCGTGTTGGTCTTTGCAGTCATTATCTACCTGTCCGGCGAAAAAAGCAGGGAAAGAGCCTTCTATAAAAGCCTGAACAAAGAAGCCATCACAAAAGCCAACCTGTTTTTCAAGGCTAAAATTGACACCCAGACCCTGCAGGCGATTTACACCAATAACCGTTCGATAATCAACGAAGTTGAAGTTGCCATTTATGACGATTCCTTTAACTTATTATACCATGATGATGTGGATATTGATATCGTAAAAGAAAATAAAAAAATGCTCCATTCCGTTTTGAAAAAAAAGGAAATCCGTTTCTATCTCGACAAATGGCAGGCTATCGGTTTAAAATACGAATATCAAAACAAGAACTATATTATCATGGCGGCGGCCTATGACCAGAACGGTTACCACAGTTCCGATTCCATTAAACGCACCATCCTTATTTTATTCTTCTCCTCTATCCTGTTTATCTATATCATGGGGCGCATCTTTTCCAAAAAAGCCTTATCGCCGGTGAGCAATATTGTAGCCAACGTAAAGGTGATCTCGGCAACCAATCTGGATTTAAGAGTACAAATACCCAATAGTAAAGACGAAATTGCTGAGCTGGCAACCACTTTTAACGAAATGCTGAACCGCCTGGAAAAATCATTTGAAGCACAAAAAGATTTTGTTTCCAATATTTCACACGAACTGCGCACGCCATTAACAGCTATGCTAACCGAACTGCAGCTGTCAGTGAGCAATATGCGCACCAACGAAGAATATCAAAAATCCATTACAAACGCGATAAATGATGCGCAAAAGCTGGTCCGGTTATCCAACAGTCTGCTGGATCTTGCCAAAGCCAATTATGACCAGGCAGAAATCGGACTGAAAGAAATTCGCCTCGACGAAGTCTTACTGGATGCGCGGAACGATGTGATGCACAACCAGCCGGAATTTAAAGTAAACCTTATTTTTGAAAAGGAAATTGAAGACGACGATTTTATATCCGTAAAAGGCAATGAATACCTGCTGAAAGTTGCCTTTATGAATCTGATCGAAAACGGCTGTAAATTTTCGGAAGAAAAGGAAAGTACCGTAGCGATAACCTATTTTAAAACAAAAACGATAATCCGTTTTCAGGACAACGGTATCGGGATCAATAACGAAGATCTGCCGAATATCTTCACTCCTTTTTTCAGAGGTGACAACAAGAATTTTGCCGGAGGAAACGGGATCGGCCTGTCCCTGACCCAAAAGATAATTGCCTTGCATAACGGTAGTATTTCCGTAGTGTCCGAACCCGGCCAGGGAACCACCTTTACAATCGAATTACCCCATATTTAAGCAATTCTATACAGTAAAATAACCAACCCTTCCGCAAAATACACGATCGAAAGGAATGAAAGCAAAGCTTTTACAGGTGAGATTGTTATTGAAAAAAGGAATTTATGGACCCGTTTTAAATCTTTTTTAAAAAACAGCCCTGATAAGCCATCGCCTTTCTTTAGGCTTGTAGTTTTCCCGGTGTGATGCCATATTTTTTACGGAAAGCCGTGATAAAATGCTGCACATATTCATAGCCGCAGTAATCGGCTACTTCCTTAATAGTCCTTTCCTGTTCCAGCAGCAAATGTTTCGCTTTTTCCATCCGTAAGTCGTGCAGATAGCCAAAAACGGTAGTATTAAAGATTGCTTTAAAGCCTTTTTTTAATTTAAAATCGTTTAGTCCCACTTCATGCGCCAGCGCTATTAGCGTATAAGGATTGCTGATGTTCTGCTCCAGTAAATATTTTGCATGATGGATTTTTTCGATATCCTGGAAATTCATCACCTCTTTTTTCTCCTTTAAGGTCGTTTCAAACTGGGCAAGCTGTAACATAAACAACTCAATAACCTTCGACTCGATAAAAAGACGTTTCAGCAAACCGGAACGTTTGCACTGCATGATTTCCGAAATGATAAGATTCATCTGTGGCGTAATCGCCATATTTTTCTCTTTCATTGCCGACATACTCCTTTTCTCAATTCCGTTAAGAAACTTATCCAGTACGGTATTTTCAACATTCATAAAACGCTGAAAATAATCTTCGGTAAAATGCACTTCAAAAAAGTTATTCAGATCTTCCTGTTTCGAAAAATTAAAATACCCCTCAAAGTCTTTGGTATAAATAAGATTATGCTGCTGTGGTTCAAAACGAAAGATCTCTTTGGAGCCTAAAGTAGTGGCCTGGCTGGATCCGGAAAGCGTAAAATGCATTTCAAATACGGAATAATTACTCTCTATTTTTAAGGAAATATCTTCTTTGATCCGGGTTTGTCCTTTCGTAATGTGGATTCCCTCAAACCATAAATCTTCGATATCCGACGAACCGAATTTCGGATGAAATATAGCTGTGTTACTTTCGGTATAGGCTTTATCGCTTTTAAAATTCTGTGGCAAATCCCGCTCAAACAAAATATCATTGAGATCTGTATTCGTAATAACCATTTTCATTTAAAAATCCTTTTAGCGTTATCAATAATCCGTTTTGAGTACAACCTTAAAAGGGATAAAGCTGACCTTTGTTCAAAGATAAATATTATTTAGAAACAATCTAAACTATTAATTTATTTTTATCAAAATCATCAATCACACAATGGCAAATACTAAAGAAAACAAATTACTGCACATTATTAATGCAACACTTCAGGTAAAAGCTAAAAAGTATATAACGCCTAATTATTTACGGATTACACTAACAGGAGCATCTGTAAACCAATATGCAGCAGCAACCGTAGGGGAAAACAATAAAATTTTTATTCCGCCGGCAGGTGTTCGCGAGATTCATTTTCCGCATTTTGATAACGGAAAATGGGCACTTCCGCCACAAGAAATCTGCCCGTCCATCCGTACCTATACCCACAGGGGGATTGATCTTGAAAAAGAAGAAATGTATATTGACTTTGTTGCTCATGGCGATTCCGGACCGGCTTCTTCCTGGGCAATCCATGCCAATGTTGGCGATCCTTTAGGCGTGGCGATGTACGGCTTAAAAACGGAACTTTACCCCAAAGTCGACTGGTATTTGCTTGCCGGCGATGCTACGGCTATTCCCGTTATCAGTGTTATACTGGAAACCTTGCCCGAAACGGCAACCGGTGTTGCCTATATACTTGTTGAAAACGAACAGGAAATACAAACCATTTCAACGCGATCGCAGGTAACGGTCAACTGGTTGTTCTATAACGACAATATTTTGACTACTGCACTGGCAGATGCCGTTAAAAACCATCCGTTACCGGACACGGGTATCAGCCGTTTTGCCTATGTAGCAGCCGAATTTGCTACTGTAAAAACAATCCGGAACTATATGCGAAAAGAGCAAAAATGGGAACGGAGCGAACTTTATGCCTACTCTTACTGGAAAGCAGGCAATAGTGAAGAACAATCGGAAATGGAACGACGCGAGGAGTTCCAGCTAAAATAAACGAAGCGGTCCGGAATACCGGTAACAGCTTCCAAACAGGATACAAGATGAACTTTAATATAAACAGAATCATACAATTCTTAAACCGGCCATTGCTGGAAGTGAATCAGGAAGAAAGCCCGGTCACCTTCGACATACAGTTTGACAATGTCGCTTTTAATGCCGATGGTGAAAAAGCCGTCCGGAGAATTTCCTTTCATGCCGAAGAAAAAAGCGTCACGGCATTAGTGGGATTATCTGCAACCGACAAAATAACGTTAACCACACTCCTTTCTCACTTTTGGGATATTAAAAAAGGAACCATTAAAATTGGCGGCATTCCCATCAAAAATATCCCGCAGCAGCAACTTTCAGCATTTGTGAGCGAAATTTTCCAGGATAGTGAAGTGTTGAACGACAGTATTTACAACAACCTTAAATCGGAAAATCCGGAAGCCACGGACGATGCCATATTTGATGCTACCGAAAAAGCTCAGGTCATTGATTTTGCCTGGGAACTGCCAGAAGGATTGCACACCCGGATAGGAAAATACGGGTACCAACTGTCTGTTAATGAAAAACTGCGCCTCAATATTGCCCGGGCAATACTAAAAAATGCACCGATACTGCTTTTAGACGAAGCTGCTTTTTCTCTGGATGCAGACCAGAACAACGGTATCCAGAAAACCATTCAGGAACTGGTAAAAAACAAAACCCTGCTTATCATTACCGACAGGCTGGAAACCATAAAAAATGCCGATCAGATCGTAGTCCCGGCAGAAACAGTAGAAAAACCGGATGAATTGTTTACTTCCAACGGATTATACTCGTTGCAGCAAAAACGATAACATCCTGTAAAACACTTTAATTTTAATTTAATTTTTTTTGTTTACGCAAAGTTAAGTATGTACTGACTTTTTCGTTAAGCCTGGCGTTACCACTAACGCCAGGTTTATATTTTTATAGTAGCTCCGGATTACAGAAAATCCCGTTCGTTTTCTTTTAACTGCAAAATCACTTCTTCCAGTTTCGCCCTGATAAAGCCAAACAGTATTTTAATGGCCGTAACATTCTCTGCATTTTTAGCCAACTCTTCCAGTTGTTTCAGTTCGTTACTGATGGAATGAATCCGTAAGCTTTCCACACTCGGCCTTATTTTGTGCATAATACGGCCCACCTCTGTAAAATTATTTTCCGAAAGGGCAATTTCCGTCTTTTGGATGGTCTCGTTAACCTGCTCAATAAAAACCACCAGCAGCTCATTCATAAACTTATCGTTTTCACTGCTTAATCCCTGGATTAAACGCAGATCATAGAGCTTCGTTAAAGTGCCTATCTTTTCAATTTTGCCGTTATTCGTATATTTTGCAATCATGTTAATCAGCACGTCTTCGTCAAACGGTTTGGTAACATAATCATTCATGCCTACTTTCTGGCAGCGTTCTACCTCGGTCTTAAACGCATTTGCCGTTAAGGCGATAATCGGTATATCCAGTTTCAGCTCTTCTCTTATAAGCGTTGTTGCTTCAATACCGTCCATTTCCGGCATCTGGATATCCATCAGTATCAAATCAATATTGGCGCCTGTTTTTAGAATTTCAATTGCTTTTAATCCGTTTTCTGCTTCAATAACATTGCATTTATAATGTTTCAGGGAATTTTGTGCCACCATCCTGTTCAGAATATTGTCCTCTACAAGAAGGATCGTAACATTTTCGAGATTCATCCATTCTTCCTGCTGGTTCGCCTTCTGGATCTTTTCCTCATCTCCTTTTTCCAGCTCCAGATACACATGAAATACCGTTCCTTTGCCTTTTTCGCTTTCAATTTCAATGGTACCGCCCATCAGTTCTACCAGTTCCCGGGTAATGAACAACCCCAATCCTGTTCCGCCATAGCGTTTTGTTGTGAGCGCTTTGTCTTCCTGTGTGAACTTTCGGAAAATATCTTTCTGGAAATCAGCGTCAATACCAATTCCGGTATCGGAAATCGAGATCTTTATTTTTTGCCGGGCATCCGAACTTTCTACAAGACTGCAATCAACCGCAACGCCGCCCTGTGTCGTAAACTTAACCGCATTGCCGATAAGGTTGAATAAAATCTGCTCCAATCGCAAAACATCCCCTTTTAAAACCTTCGGAATATGCTCCGAAACCGATTTGCTAAGGTATAGCTCTTTGGCTTCTGCCCGTGGCTTCATCACCGTTACCACGTTATTGATGGTATTCTCAAAAATAAAGTCTTCTTTTTCAAGGGACATTTCCCGGGCTTCAATTTTGGAGATATCCAGTACGTTGTTAATGATCGCCAGCAAATGTTTGGAAGCAATATTACTGTTGTTTACATATTCTTTTTGTGCTGCGGTCAGATCCTGTTTCGATAATTCCCTTAAAAAGCCGACTATCGCATTCAAAGGTGTCCGGATCTCATGGCTCATGTGGGCCAGAAAAGCTTCTTTCGATTTCGAAGCCTGCTGTGCCTTGATTTTTTCATTCTTCAGCTCAATTTCCATCCGCTTTTGTTCAGTAATATCCAGATGGATCCCTATGGACCCGATCCATTCGCCATTGTCGTCATAATTCGGTCCGCCGCTGATGGCCCACCATCGCAGTTCTCCTTTTTTATTTTTAATCGGCAGCTGGTACAAATTCGAAATACCTTTTCTTCTCAGTTCCTGTTTGCTTTTCACCAGCTTTAGATCTTCATTATACATAAAAATCTCCGGGGCGCTCTTACCGATAATTTCATCCAGTTCGTATCCGGAAATCGAAAGAAAGCCCTGGTTTGCATACAAAATGATATCGTTCCGGTCCACTTCTATCAGCCCCATATTCATATTGGCAATAATGTTGCGGTATTTTTCTTCCTGTGCTTTAAGGCTGGTTTCCGCCTTTTTTCTTTCGGATATGTCCTGAATAAAAGAACAAAAGAATTTTTCTTCATTGTGATTAATCGGCAGTATCGAAATTTCTATAGGAAACTCCTGTCCGTCCCTGTTCAGTCCGCTCAGTTCCAGCTGCCGGTTCAACACCGGCCCTTCGCCGGTTTCCAGGTAATGGTTCATCCCGTTAATATGTCCGCTTGCATACTTTTCCGGAATGATCGTATCGGTCAGGTTTTGCCCTAAAACCTCATCCTGGCTCCAGCCGAATATTTTCTCGGCCTGACGGTTCCAAAAAGTGATTTTCCCGGCACTGTCAATATTAATAATTGCATTCAGTGCCGCATTCATGATCAGGCGGTTTCGCTCTTCATTTTGCTCAATCAGCGTTAACGTCTGCTTTTTCTCGGTAACATCCGTATATTTCCAGAAATTCCCCTGTAGTTCTCCATTGATAACAATCGGGATATAATCCCTTTCAAAAAAACGGTTGTCTGTTGTCTCGATCAATTCATTCGTCACAATTTTGCCTTCTTCAAAAATCGTTTCCAGGCGGTTTACAAAATCGTCCGGTTTTCTAAAGATATACCTGGAACGCTCGGCCGTAACGGCACAATCCATTCCAACCATCGTTTCCGGACGCTCTTTTATCCCGAAAAAATTGCAAAACAGCTGGTTGATAAATAAGATTTTCCGGTTTTCGTCTTCTACCATAACACCGGACTGAATATTTGCCAGCAGCATTTTAAAAAGCTCAACCGTGTGGTTCAGGCTCTTTTCGGATTTTCTTCTTTTTTCGATTTGCTCACTTAAATATCCGGAGATAAACAGCAGATCGTTTTTATCTTCATCTTTAATATCCTGATACGTATCGTCAATTCCTTTCAGACTTTCATACAGGTTTTCAATAGACCTTTCTTTAAGGTCATTTTCTCTTTTTAAATTTTCATGTACTTCATTGTATTCTTTTTCACTTTCCTGGAATGCCTGGTTCATAATCCCTTTATCTTTCTCATACGAGTTGTAAGAAGTATTAACAGACTCCAGAAAAGCCCTGAAATCATTATGCTGCCTGAAATCTTTCGGCAGGTATTTATTAATCTGTTTTTGTAATAGCTTATGATACGTCATGATCACTCAATTTCATTAAGTCCGGTAATTGTCATCGTTTGGTTATGAAGTTCACAATTAGAGAAAGGCCGCATCGGGGAAATTTCGCCATAAGAGTAAAACCCGGTCAGTAGTGTTGCGGCACCGAAAATATCGGAAACCGCTTCCACCTCTTCCTCTATCCTGTTTCCCAATATCAGTTTTCTTCCCACGCAGCTAATCAGTATAGCGAGCTTCGGAGCGGCATGCTGTATGGCTAAACACGTATTGGCGGCATCACTTGCCGCATCGACCAGTTTATCAAAATTTGCCTTCATAAATTGTACTTCACTTCCTACAGGCAAATCACCGGCAAAAGTCATGCTTTTATTGTTGTTGTCAATGGACAGTATGGTTCTTACTATCGTTTCCCCACTGTCTTTTAAAGTTAGTGCCAAAGGGAATAATAATGCCGATCCGGGCAGTTCGGAAGCATATATCCCCAGGTAGTTTTTATACAGGTCCAGGGCGTTCTTGTTGTCTATTTCATATAATATATTTTCACTCGATTTTGTTACTGTTTTTTTCAATCCGAAAGTCTCCCATCCGCCCAAGGAACCGTGTGAAAGCAAGAGTTTATCACCATAAAAGCCAATGGCAATTATCTTACCGGTTTGCGGAACACTGTTTAAACCCACATAGGTTTTTTCAAACCGGTCGGCATCGCCGGCCAGTCCGCCGGTAATTAATACCTGTTTCGATTTGGCCGCATTCATCCCTTTAACCAATTCACTCCCGTTTACTTTTCCGCCATCAGACAGTACAAATATTAACCGCAGTCCTTCATCGGGAAGATTTTCCACCAGTGCTTTCCCGGCGGTAAAACCGGAATCGTAATCCGCAATATCAATTTGTGATGTTTTGATCGCTGTAGCCGAAAATTCATGTGCCGTTAACGTGATCGTATCGTCTACTACTTCTTTCTGATAAATCTCTCCGGCAGAAGAACAGAGCGCAATATCGGCCAGCGGAAACCGCTTTCTGAGAAAAGCATACGTATCGGGATCTGAAATTAATCCGGGAGCACCGAAGCCAATAAGCAATTGTGCGGCTTCATAATTCAAACCGTCGTCATTCTTTTCTTTTAAAAATGACGCCTCTTTATACAGGAGTAAAGCTGTTTTCATATTTTTCTAGTAAAACCGGTGGATAAATAATACTACTAAAGCAATCTAAATATCGCTGAAACGGTAGTCTCTTTAAACTTTTCACTATTGAATATGAAAATGTTACATTTTTGTATAACCTGAAAAAAGCAACTGTAGTCATAGGTAATTTAGATTTGGGATCGCTTTCACAAGTTACTAAAAAAGCGTGTATTTTATATATTTTTACACAATAATTTAATTTTTACTCAGAAAATTAAAAATTAAATTAACAACATGATAACAACACCCTTAAAATCAGTTATTTTTAGTAGCTGAACTTTTTAAAAATAACAATATCTTCCGGAATTATAGCAAACCCCGGCAATCCGGGTACTCCGGCTATCGCAGTATTGCAATCCGGGAAATTTCAAAAATATTTGCAATGATTCCTGAATAGTATAAAAACATAATACTATTTTTAGTCCTTAATTAATTTCTAATGAAAAGAGGCCTTTTAGTCACGCTGTTCGTACTGTTCGTAACCGCTGCTTTTGCTCAGAATTTTGAGTTTAAGGTTCCGGACTATAAACAGATACAGAAAGAAGTACAAAATAAAAAATCGGTTTATTATTATCCGTTATTAAAGGAACGGTTAAGCCGTTATGATGCATCGCTGACAGCAGCAGATTTCCAATACCTGTACTATGGTTATATTTTTGATAAAGACTATGACCCTTACAGGAACTTTTCTAAAGAAGACGATCTAGCGCTTTATTTAAACCGCGAGGTACTCGATCCGAAAGACTACGACAAAATTATCGAACTGACCCAAAGCGCTATTCAGGAATTCCCGTTCGATATCAGAATGATGAACATCCTGGCTTACCTCTATCATTTAAAAGGCGATGAAGAACAATCCAAAAAAGTATCCGCTATTTTCCATGGTATTTTAAATACGATCATGCATTCCGGTGACGGGGTAACCTGTGAAACCGGTTTCCACATTATTGTTGTGGGACATGAATACGTATTGCTCAACATGCTGGAATTAAACAACACCGGACAATCACTTGTTGGCAATTGTGACTTTATTGAAATTGCCGCTACCGAAACATTTAAAATAAAAGGCCTGTATTTTAATATTGAAAAAATGCAGGAGAAAAACCTTGGGATACTGACTTCTAAAAACAATAAAGATCGTTAGATGGATAAAATCAGTTTAATTACGCAGATTGCAAAAATCACCGTTTTTGTTTCCTTTCTTTTAGCGCTCTTCCTGATAACGGTACAAACCCGGAACAAATTGAGCAACCGGCTGTTTGCCTGCTTTATTATCCTGAGTGCTGTTGATATCAGCGGTTTTTTTATGTTCAGCTATACCGGCAGTCATCTCAATCTGGAAATGTTCCGGATCCTGATGTCGCTGTTAATCATGCCGTTTTTTTACCTGTACATGCTATCGGTCTGTTATTCCGATTTTTGCATACAGCCCAAGCATTTGCTGCATGCCGTTCCTTACCTCTTCGGGAATATCGTTATGGCGCCACGCCTGTATTTTGCCGATACTGCCGGTAAAGAACAACTGTTCAGCCACCTGACCAAATCTCCCGAAATGATCTTTATCCGGGTGGTTACAGAGCTGCAATTTGCCTTTTATATTATTGCCGTTTTCCTGCTTCTGAAAAAATTCAGGGAAATTTACCGGGAAAACTATACCGATCCGACGAGTGCCACATACAAATGGCTGTTCCAGATTACTGTTATCTCTACCGTTGCGCATACTATCGTACTTGTAAAGAACACCGTTATTTATACCGATCATGACGGTATTTTTATCTGGCTGAATATAATTGTCGGCCTGATTGCCTTATCTGTATTATGCTGGTTTGTTCTCAAAGCCCTATACTATCCGGAACTATTCAGAAGCGTTGATTCAAAATTACAACTGGTAAAAGATATCGTTCATACGGAAGAGGCCAATCCGCATCCGGAAACCGTAGCGGAACAGGACACTCCTATCACGGCAAAAATCAATCAGCTTAAAAACTATATGATCGCTCAGGAGCCTTATCTGGATCCGTCGCTGACAATACAGCAACTGGCCGATCAGATTGAGCTGCCGGTAAAAGAGCTATCCGTTTTGATCAACCACCACATGGATCAGCATTTCTTTGATTTTGTAAACGAATACCGCATTCAGAAAGCCATGCACCTTTTAAGAAATCCCGAAAAAAGCGATGTAACGGTACTGGAAATTTTATATGAAGTGGGTTTTAACTCCAAATCTTCTTTTAATACCTCTTTTAAAAAATATACAAATCTAACGCCTACACAATACCGAAACACCTCATCTTAAAGGCTTTAAAAAAAGTCGAACGCCTCATTTAAGAAAGTCGAACCAATTTTATCTTCAAAAAATGGTTCGACTTTTTTTATCGGTCGCACAGGAACTTTCGCTACCGCAATTTTGCTTCAAATAATTAAAACCAACGCAAAAATTGAGATCATGAAAAAAGTAAACCTGTTTCTGTTATTACTATTACCATTATGCTGTATGGCACAATCATTACAGTTAAAAGGAAAAGTAACCGATGCCGCAGCACCGTTAGCATGGGCAAATGTTGTTATCACCAGTCCCGAAGGAAAAATAATTACCGGTATGACCACCCTGGAAGACGGCTCGTTTGAAATGGAACTGAATAAAGGCACCTACAACCTTAAAATTAGCTTTTTAGGCTATAACGACTGGCAGAAAGAGATCATGATGGATACCCCTGTCGATTTGGGTACTATCGTTGTTAGCGAAAGTGCCAATACCCTGCAACAGGTCGTGATTAAAACCAACAAGAAAATGGTGGAACAAAAAATTGACCGCCTGGTATATACTGTAGATAACAATGCCGCTGCTGCCGGTGGTGATGCCATTAATGCCATGAGTACCGCTCCCGGTCTTGTGGTGCAAAACAATGCCATCAGTATGCTGGGCAAAGGTGCTTCCCGTGTGATGATCGACGGAAGAATTGTAGCTCTGTCCGGTGAGGAGCTAATCAGTTTCCTGAAATCAATATCGGCCAGCGACATTAAGAATATCGAAATCATTACCAATCCGCCGGCTAAATATGAAGCTGCAGGCGATGGCGGCCTGATTAACATCATCCTTAAAAAAGGTGCCTCAGATTCCTGGAAAAACAGCACTACGCTAACCTATGACCAGAATACTTACGGTTCCACTACGCTGCGCAATAATTTCCTGTACAACAAAGACAAATTAAAATTCACTGTAAGCGGTACCGGAAAATCAGGAAATACCCAGTCCAGACAGGATTTGGACACTTACTATCCCGGTGGATTATGGGAATTAAAATACAAAGGCAAACAAAAAACGGACCATGCTTCCGGACGCATCACTGCCGATTATGCTCTATCCGACCGTACCAGCATAGGTGCTCAGTACCTGGGGAATTTCAACAGCCCGGACAGCAAGGATAAAACTGTGATCAATATCTTTAATACCGGAAAAACACTGGATTCTTTATTAATCAATAACGGCCGCAACAACCAGCATTCAAACAGCCAGACATACAATGCCCACATCATCTCAAAATTGGATACGCTGGGCAGAAACATTGCCGTAGATGTGGATTATTTCACTTTCGATGCTAAAATTGACAACCGTTTTACTGCCGAAACCTTTTCACCGGATGCCGCCTTCCTGAACGTTAACCAGGCCGCCAGGAATATTTCCAGCCAGAACATCAATAACTTTACTATAAAAGCCGATATGGAACATCCTTTGGCTTTTGCCAGCCTTTCTTATGGTGCCAAGGTAAGTTTCAGCAACAGTAAAGGTGCTATTCAATACTACAATACCATTAGCGGTAGCCCGGAACTGGATCCGAACCGTTCGAATACCTTTGAATACCGCGAACGCAATCAGGCCGTTTATATTAACGGAACTAAAAAAATAAACGACAAATTCAATGTACAATTAGGATTACGCCTTGAAAACACCCAAACGGAAGGATATTCCCAAACGTTAAACCAAAACAATACCAACAACTATTTCAAATTGTTCCCGACCGTTTATCTTTCTTATACCGAAAATGACAATCACAGTTTTCTTTTTAACTACGGAAAACGTATTAACAGACCCGGTTTCCGCGATTTGAACCCGTTCCGTGCTTACCTGAACAGTAACAGCTATTCCGAAGGAAATCCTTTTTTACAGCCTTCCTACAATGATAACTTCGATCTTACCTATACCTACAAAGGAAAATTGCGTACCAACGCCTTCTTTAATGTGATTACCAATGGTTATGGTGTGGTGTTCAGTTCCAATGCAGCAACAAACACTCAGATCATCAGTCGGGAAAACTACTTTAAAGAATACTATTACGGTATCGGGGAAAACTACATGGCAACGATCGCACCGTGGTGGCAAAGTCAGAACTTAATCTATCTATTGGGTTCCAAAACAGTATTTGCAACAAACATCCAGGCGGTTCCTATGAATAAAATGCAGGTGTATCTGGCCACAAACAATACTTTCTCCCTGAACAAGCAAACCAAATTACAGCTGGACTATCTGTATTGCTCTCCTTACAAAAGAGGATTGTATGAATACGGAACCGTTTCCGGGTTAAACCTGGCAGTAAAACGAAGCTTTCTAAACGATAATATGCAGGTTGCCGTACTCTTCAATGATATCTTTAATACAACCTATTTAAAAGATTATACTTCAGTTGTAAATGGCATCAAACAAGTTTATAACGAAAACAACAGCAGCCGGTTTGTAAGAGTATCACTGACGTATAACTTCGGAAACAATAAAGTGAAAGTAGACCAGCGAAATTTCGGGAACGAAGAAGAGAAAAAAAGAACCGAAAACTAAACCTTCTCCCCGCTCTAATGATTTTCTAATATTTTTCTAAAACATCTCTAACAGCCCAATCCAATGGGCTGTTTTACTTTTGCATAGTTAATAAAACAAATTATGGACGATTATCCCAATTTAAGTACTAACGTTTCGCTGTAAAGAACATGACCGGTATTGTTCTTCAGGGAACAAAATCTTTATCAGTCATGAAATTTATATTTTTATTCGTAAAGCGTATAAAAAACAAGACGTTTTACAACAACAAGAAAACTCCTGTCACATCCGAATATTACGATATTCACCTCGGTATCGGGACTATGCCCTTTATCGCTATTGGTTCCGAAGAACAGACCTTAAAGTCCGGTACGATTCCGAAACCGCAACAGTATCAACCGTCTAATCCTGCTGCCTATGCTTTCGGTAACTGAATTTGCAGTGCGGTTAACACTCGCCTTCGTTTTAGGAGCCGCTATAGGCATTGAGCGGCAATGGCGGCAAAAAAGTGCCGGATTGCGCACCAATACCCTCGTATCCATTGGAGCAGCCGCCTTTATACTGCTGTCGGTTTCGATTACCGGCCATTCCGGCGATCCCAGCAGAGTAGCTGCACAGATCGTATCCGGAATCGGTTTTCTGGGTGCCGGCGTGATCATGAAGGACGGCTTGAACGTACAGGGTTTAAATACAGCCGCTACTTTGTGGTGTGCTGCTGCTGTAGGCGCTTTGGTCGGAATAGGATTATTCCCCCAGGCAATACTCACCACAGTTACCGTAATCATTACCCATTTGTTATTGCGTACTGTAGGCACAAAGCTCAGTGTATTGACATTTATTCCTAAGAATACCTCCCTGCCTGCCGACTATAAAATTATCATTAACTGTAAAAACAATGTGGAAAACCACATCCGGGTATTGTTAATACAGCAATTGGGGAACAATGAAAAAATAGTGCTCCGCTCCCTTGCCAGCAGCGATAATGAAAATCAGACCTCAACTTTAATCGTTGCAGAAATTACGGCAGCCGGCATACAGGATTATATCATGGAACAGATGGTAAGCCGGCTCACCATTGAACAGGAAGTAACCAAAGTGAGCTGGGAATTTACAGGACAACAAGCTGAAATATAAAAAGCAAAACCTTATCAAAATGTTGACAACAAAAATAAAAAACGGGAACAAAGCTTTTTCAAACTTTGAAGAAAGTGCCGCTACCCGGCTTAATGCTATTGCAAAAGCCGACAGTAATCTTATATATGCCTTACTGGAAACCAACGAAGCCGGATTGAGCCAGCAAACGGCGGAAGAAAAATTAAAAAAATTCGGTCCTAACGAAATCCAGCACGAAAAAGCGCCTTCCTGGTACAAACAGCTGTTCATGGCTTTTGTAAACCCGTTTATAGCCGTATTAATCGCTCTGGTGGTTATCTCTGCCGTAATGGATATTATTTTAGCCGCACCGGGCGAACAGGACTATAAAACGGTAATCGTTGTGAGTGTGATGATCATTCTCAGTTCCCTGCTCCGGTTCTGGCAGGAATACAGCAGCAACCAGGCTGCCGAAGCCTTAAAAAACATGGTCACCACAACAGCAACCGTATTGCGCAAAACCATCGGCAAACAGGAAATTTCGTTTAAAGACCTGGTACCGGGTGATATTCTCTATTTGAGTGCCGGCGACATGATCCCTGCCGATATCCGGATAATACAATCCAAAGATTTGTTTGTGAGCCAGGCAATACTCACCGGAGAATCCCTGCCTTTGGAAAAAGGAGAAGCTCCGGTCACGAATCCAACGGCAAAACCGCCTTTGGAACTGGAAAACATCTGCTTTATGGGAACCAATGTGGTAAGCGGAACCGCAACGGCTATTGTGGTTGCCACGGGAAACCTGACCTATCTGGGTGCAATTGGCAAAGCCATTAGCGGCAAACGCTCGGAAACCAGTTTTGATAAAGGCGTCAATAAAGTCAGCTGGCTGCTAATCCGCTATATGCTGGTTATGGTACCTCTGGTTTTTATCGTTAACGGACTGACCAAAGGCGACTGGTTTGATGCCCTGCTGTTTGCTATTGCCATCGCAGTGGGATTAACCCCGGAAATGCTGCCAATGATCGTTACCGCCAACCTGGCCAAAGGGGCAAAAAACATGAGTAAGCGAAAAGTAATCGTAAAACGCCTGAATGCCATACAGAACATTGGCGCAATGGACATACTGTGTACCGATAAAACAGGTACGCTCACTATGGATAAGATCATTTTAGAACGGCATCTGAACGTTTTGGGCAATGAAGATGATGAGGTTCTCAAATGGGCATACTTTAACAGCTTCCACCAGACCGGCTTAAAAAACCTTTTGGATGTAGCCGTTTTAGAACATGTGGAACTGCACGATTACCTGAAAGTGGAAGAAGATTACAAAAAAGTAGATGAAATCCCTTTTGACTTCCAGCGCCGCCGCATGAGTGTTATCCTGGAACAGAAAAACGGCAAACACCTGCTGATCTGTAAAGGTGCCGTTGAGGAAATGCTCGATTTGTGTTCCCATTCTTTTTATCCCGGTGAAAATGCCCACATACACATCGAAAAAGATGCCATTGTTCCGATTGATGCCGGCATGCGCGAAACGGTCTTAAATACCTCAAGAAAGCTGAACGAAGACGGTTTACGGGTATTGCTGGTGGCAATAAAAGAATACGATAACCGTTCGGCTAACTACAGCGTAGCCGATGAAAGCAAGATGGTCTTAACCGGTTTTATAGGCTTTTTAGATCCGGCGAAACCTTCTGCCAAACCGGCCATTGAAAGTTTACAGAAACTGGGCGTACAGGTAAAAGTACTAACCGGTGATAACGATATCGTGACCCGGAAAATCTGCCGCGATGTTGGCATTCCGTTCCATCACGTTCTTTTGGGAAATGAAATTGAGAAAATGACCGATGATGAACTTTCTTCAAAACTGGAAGAAACCAGTGTTTTTGCAAAGCTGAATCCGGTTCAGAAATCCCGGATTGTACAACTGTTCCAGGCACAGCAGCATACGGTTGGCTTTATGGGCGACGGTATCAACGATGCTCCGGCACTGCGGAATGCCGACGTAGGGATTTCGGTGGATACCGCTGTGGATATTGCCAAAGAAAGTGCCGATATCATCCTTTTGGAAAAAGACCTGATGGTATTGCGAAAAGGGGTTATTTACGGCCGCCGGACATTCGGAAACATTATCAAATACATCAAAATGACTGCCAGCAGTAACTTCGGAAACATGTTCAGCATGCTCGGTGCGAGTATCCTGCTGCCGTTTTTGCCGATGCTGCCCATCCATTTACTGATCCAGAACCTGTTATACGATATTTCACAAATATCCATTCCCTGGGACAGAATGGACGAAGATTTCCTGGAAAAACCACAAAAATGGGATGCTACCGGAATCAGTCGTTTTATGCTGTGTATCGGTCCGATAAGTTCCATCTTTGATTATGCCACATTTGCCGTACTGTTTTTTGTATTCAAAGCGAATGCTCCCGAACATCAGAGCCTGTTCCAGACCGGCTGGTTTGTAGAAGGATTGTTATCGCAAACATTAATCGTACACATGATCCGCACGCGAAAAATACCGTTTGTACAAAGCTGGGCAACGGCTCCGGTTGTCGCCCTAACTTCTTTCGTAATTCTGGTCGGTCTGGCAATACCGTTTACACCTTTTGCCAGAACGGTAAACCTGCAGGCTTTACCGCTTGCTTATTTTCCATGGCTGATAGGCATATTAACCGGCTATTGCCTGCTGACCCAATTGGTAAAGATACAGTTTCTCAAAAAGTTCGGACAATGGTTGTAGGATACTGTAATCTGCCGTTATTATTTTGGTTTCATTGCCCAAAATAATAACGGCGGATTCGTGTTGTTTAACCGATCCTATACATCCGGCTTTTGAAACATTTAAAATCTTGGTATTTTTTTAAGTATCTGCGAATTACTGTCAAAACGTTTGATAAAAGTAAACTGGAAATTTCCGGAATTAAGGCTGATGTGGTTATCATCCTTATAACTCACATAAAGCTTGTTAAGCAAAAAGGATGTGTTAAGCGACCAACTGTCGGCATTATAACCGAATGCGGATCTGAAAAAGACACTCGGATTCCAGATTAACGTATCGTTTATATTTTTAAACCCTACCGTCAAACCGGGAGTTACAGAGCCCGTCAGAAAAAAATGACGGTTAATAACCCATGTATAGGCATAGCCGATACTGGGTCCAACCTGGTAAAGGTCTTTATAGAATGCTAAAGAGGTTTCGGCGCGAACCCGTGTATAATAAATACCGCCGCCCAGTAACAAACTTCCTGCCGACTTTAACTGCCGTTCCGTCTGGTCAAATACCGATCGATAGGAAAACTTATTACCATTGAAAACATATTGCCCGAACAGCCCTACTTTGGTTAACTGCATGTCGGGATACATTCCGATGATGTTTTCCTTATTCGTATCTTCCAGGTAAAACCCTTTATAATCCTGTCCGAAGAAATCCAGTACTATTTTCTTCCCGTAATAATGATATTGTAAATCCAGCGAACGGGTTTTTCCCTTTTCCGGATCGGCCAGGAAATTAAAGCCGTGGCTAAAACTGAATGACGAACCGCCCCAACTAAAGCCTATACCAATATCAAAAGGATTATTAGGCATGTATTCATCCGTTTTATCGTTATCTGTTTCATGGGACAGCGAAGTGTATTTTCTGGCAATAAAAACCCTTCCGGAATATTCCTGGCTGAACGTACCGATATAGGTACTATCGGTCTGGGCAATGGCATTTTGCTCAAACGCCAATAAAATTAAAAAAAAGAGTATGTGTAATCGTCTGTTTGGCGACATCTGTAGGGCCTGGATTAAAATATACTGAAAGTAACGGGGAATATGCTTTTATATTATATTTTCTCCCGGTTTGCCATCAGTGTTTTCCCCCAATCGTTCAGGCTCCACAGTACTTTTACCAATTCGTCGCCCAAAGCCGTTAAAGTATATTCAACCCTTGGCGGCAATTCGTTAAATGATTCCTTCCGGATCAACCCGCTTTCTTCCATTT
The DNA here is from genome assembly GCF_001898245.1 of Flavobacterium sp. 40-81. Classification (NCBI taxonomy): domain Bacteria; kingdom Pseudomonadati; phylum Bacteroidota; class Flavobacteriia; order Flavobacteriales; family Flavobacteriaceae; genus Flavobacterium; species Flavobacterium sp. 40-81. The sequence goes on along the minus strand of NZ_MKTM01000036.1, from coordinate 18,765 downwards.
CCTTCAGCTGCTGGTTTAAAACCCTTCGATCCACAACGGCAATACCCCTCAGAAATTCACTGGGACGTTTCATTCCTTCATTCATTTGCCATAAAATCGGGATTTTCCATTTGCCGCTAATCGTATTGACAGCTTCTTCCAACGGGCATATTTTATTTTCGGTAATGCGGATTTTTGTTTTCATAACAATCGGTATCGGAGAATCACAAAAATACAAACAGGAATTACCGAAACAAAGTGTAGCGGAAACATCCCGTGAAAAATATGCCGTTATTTTTTTACAGCTACTACGCTGATACTCATAAAAGTTGACTTTTTCCACCCTATGGGGTAAAAAAGTGCGGTATTGTGCGTTTCACTGAAACTGGTGATTTTTACACAAAAAAGAAATCTTATGGAACATTTACAGGAGCAAATCGAAGCCCTCAACAAGCAATTGGCCATTCAGCTGCCGCCGGAAGTAATCGCCGCATTCAATGAAGCCATTGCCGGTTTAAAATCCCGGAATATTACCCAAAATGCTCTTAAAACCGGAACGTCTTTTCCCGATGGAGCCCTGCTCGATCATAAAGGAGAAACTGTTTGGCTAAGCGGGCTGCAGCGACATAAAAAACTGGTTATTGCTTTTTTCAGAGGTTCCTGGTGTCCTTACTGCAACCTGGAATTAAAAGCATTACAGGACGCCTATCCGCTTATATTGGAAAAAGAAGCCGAACTGATTGCCGTTTCACCCCAAATGCCTGTTTATAATGCGGCACTGCTGGAAGAGCATCCATTCGGTTTTAAGATTTTTACCGATAAAAACAACGACCTTGCCAAACAATCCGGCATTGCCTTTACACTGCCCGATTTTGTTATTCCGTATTATGAAAGCCTCGGAATTAAATTGCAGGATTTCAACAATACCGCTGCTGCTGTTTTGCCTATTCCTGCTATATTTGTGATAAACGAAGATAACAGCATTGCCTACCGTTTTATCGATGCTGATTATCGGAACCGTATCGTTATTTCAGAACTAATAGCCGCGTTATGACAACAAGAAAAGGAGCCCGGACCATTGCCGCAATACCGCCATCAATTTTAGACCAGCTCAACAGGGGCGAAATTGAATCGGCCAACCTTAACGAATGGCTGGCCATCAACCAGAAGCAGCTGTTGGAAACCGTTTTAACACAATACAACCGGAAGACTTATTTACAGGATATCCTGACGGACATTTCAAATTTAAAAAAGCAAACGGTCACAACCATCAATGAGGCTATTGGTGTAGGGTTGTTAACGCAAAGCTATATCCATAACGATACGGCACTTTTTGATCTGCTGTCGCAACATCCGTCAGACACCGTACGCTGCTGGGCGGTCTTCTTTGTCGGTAAAGACGAGGCTACTGTAGCGGAAAAACTGGAACGGATGAAAGTCTTTGCCGCCGACCGTCATTTTGGGGTACGGGAACTCAGCTGGCTGGCGATACGTCCGGACATTACTGACAATCTGGAAACAACCATCACACTGCTAACGCCCTGGACCCGGTCTGAAAACGAATATATCCGGCGTTTTGCCAGTGAGTCCATCAGGCCGAGAGGCGTGTGGTGCAAACATATCGAAGCATTAAAGGAAACTCCGGAATTAGCCTTACCCATATTGGAACCTTTAAAAGCCGATACTTCCAAATATGTGCGCGACAGTGTTGGCAACTGGCTTAACGATGCTTCCAAAACAAGACCGGAATTTGTGGTCAGCCTGTGTAAAAAATGGGAAAAGGAAAACAATTCTAAAGAAACAGCCTATATCCTGAAAAAAGCAAGGCGAAGTATTCTGAAATAAAAAACTATAAGTCGTATCTTTGAATAGTTACTCCAAATTGAAGTCATGTCGGATACCCGCTTAAAAATCTTTCACACAGTCGCCAGGCATCTGAGCTTTACAAAAGCTTCCGAAGAGTTATGCATTACCCAGCCTGCCGTTACCAAAAACATCAAAGAGCTGGAATCCGAATTTGACATCCGTTTGTTTGAAAGAAAAGGCAATAAGATCGAATTAACCGAAGCCGGGCAGCTGCTTTTCAATCACTCGGAAGATATTTTTGAAATTTACAAAAGGATCCATTTCGATTTAAGTCTTTTAAAAGAACGCCATTCCGGTGAACTGCAGCTGGGCGCCAGTACCACGCTAAGCCAGTATATCCTTCCTCCCGTTCTGGCTAATTTTTACAGACATTTTCCGGATATCCGGATTTCGCTTATCAATGCCAATACCGAAAAAATTGAAAAAGCCGTTATCCAGAAAAAAGTAGCTTTGGGAATTGTGGAAGGAAAATCAAAAAATGTAGCCTTAAAATACACGCCTTTTTTAAAGGATGAAATTGTAGCCGTTGTACACACTTCTCAAAAACTGGCAAACAAAGATAACCTCAGCATGGCGGAATTTTTAAAAACACCGCTGGTATTAAGGGAAGCCGGTTCCGGCAGTCTTGATATTATTTTACACGAACTGGGCAAGCATTCCGTTCACCTGAAAGACCTGAATGTTATTATGCATTTGGGCAGTACCGAAAGTATAAAATCCTTCCTGGCAAATTCCAATTGTATTGCCTTTGTGTCCATTACAGCCGTTAGCAAAGAAATTGTAAACGGCGAGTTTAAAGTTATTGACATTGAAAACCTCGACATCAAGCGCATTTTTTATTTCGCTCATTTACAAGGAAAAACGGAGCGCATCCCGGAAATCTTCATGCGTTTCACCCAAAACAGTATAACCGGAAGTTATAGCTTATAACTATTTATCATTGGCCTGGGACTGTATATATTCCGAATTTTGTGCTTACAAACAACAAAACAAATCATGGAATCAACCAGCCCAGAAAACAAAATCAAAATACTGTTTTTCAGCATTTTTATCATTTTATGTCTTTTCCCTTTCTTTTCACCGCCAATAGCTTTATTGTCGGGTTTCCTGCTCACTTTGTTCCTGGGCAATCCTTTTCAGAAATTCAGCCACAGTGCCACCAGGATATTATTGCAGTTTTCGGTGGTGGGTCTGGGTTTCGGAATGAACATTACCGAAGCGGTCAAAACCGGAAAGGAAGGTTTTCTCTTCACCATAGTATCCATCACTACAACATTGATCGTCGGATTGCTTGTCGGGAAGCTGTTTGCGATTAACCGGAAAACCAGTTTTTTAATTTCCTCCGGAACCGCTATTTGCGGCGGAAGTGCTATTGCTGCCCTGAGTCCGGTTGTTAAAGCCGGAGAAGAAGAAATATCCGTTTCTCTGGCAACGATCTTTATCCTTAATTCAATAGCATTATTCGTCTTTCCGCTGTTGGGACATGTCTTTCATTTAAGTCAGCCGCAATTTGGGATGTGGTGTGCCATTGCCATTCACGATACCAGTTCTGTGGTTGGAGCCGCCCAGCGGTTTGGCGACGAAGCCTTACAGATAGCCACTACTGTAAAACTGCAACGTGCCTTATGGATCATACCGGTTTCGGTTGTAACAGCGCTGGTTTTTAAAAATAAGGAAAGTAAGGTAGTCGTTCCGTATTTTATCTTCCTGTTTATTGCGGCCATGCTTTTCAACAGCTGTTTTCCCGCTTTCCAGCCAATAAACGAAGTCATTGTCATGCTGGCAAAAAAAGGACTGACAATAACCCTGTTCCTGATCGGAGCCGGATTAACAAAAGAATCACTGAAAAAAGCCGGTATAAAACCTTTGGCTCAGGGTGTCCTGTTATGGCTTTTTATATCCGTAGTATCGCTTGTGGTTATTGTGAATACCATTGCTTAGTGAAGACTATAAAAAATTAAAGGGAGCCTAAACTACTCCCTTTTATATTACGCTATTCTGGAACCGTTTTCAACTTTAAAATCCGGAGCCAGTAAAATAACATCCCCCTCTTCGGGAACCGCACCTAAAACGAGGCACTCACTCATGAATTTTCCAATTTGTTTTTTAGGGAAATTAACCACAGCTACAATTTGTCTTCCTATTAAAACGTCTTTTGTATATCGTTTGGTAATTTGTGCGGACGATTTGCGGATACCTATTGCTGCTCCGAAATCGATCGTTAACTGAAAGGCCGGTTTTCGGGCTTCCGGAAAATCATTGACTTCCAGTATGGTACCCACTCTCATTTCTACTTTTTCAAAATCGCCCCAGCTTATTGTTTCTTGTTCCATAATTAATTTTAAACTATTCGTTTTCCAAAATTAGCAAATCATTTTACATTTATTTATCTTTAACTCTTTTAATAATTATACTACATTTTACAAATGGCACGTACTCCGTCAAACATGTTACCGCTTGGAACCATAGCACCTGAATTTTATTTAAAAGATACCAATTCGGCAGCGGCTTATTATTCCTTCTCCGATTTAAAAGGAGAAAAGGGCACCGTAGTCATGTTTATCTGTAACCACTGCCCTTTTGTACATCATGTTATCGACGAAGTTGTCCGCATTGCTAATGACTATCGCGTTCAGGGTATCGGTTTTATCGCCATATCCAGTAATGATGTGGTGAATTATCCGCAGGATGCTCCGGAGCTGATGACGGAATTTGCCTTTGAGAATAAGTTTGAGTTTCCATACCTGTATGATGAGAACCAGCTTGCTGCCAAAAATTATGATGCTGCCTGTACGCCGGATTTTTATCTATTTGACAACCTGGACAGATTGGTGTACCGCGGACAGCTGGACGACAGCAGACCCGCCAACGGAATTCCGCTAAGCGGCAGCGATTTAAGAGGCGCAATTGACGGTGTTATTTACAACCGGGTTATCAATCCGGAACAAAAACCCAGTTTGGGCTGCAATATTAAATGGAAATGATGCTTATCTAAAAAAATTAGCTACCTTTGCGCTGTGTAAATATACCAGCTATGTTGAGCAATCAGACTTTAACGGTAATCAGGCCACTGTTTTCTGCAAGGAAACGCAGTGTGGCTGTCCTATTTTCACACAACAAAGCCTTCATTAATTAGACCCCGTATATAACAGTTTTTTCTTTTTTATATATACGCGGGTACATTCCTTTCAAACTTTATACAGTAAATTAATTTAATTCGATAGAAAGATCTGTCGGACGCTTTTGCTTATTTATCATGACATCTAAAAAGTTTTTTGCAACGTTGGTTGCACGCCAAATTATCTGGTTCGTCACTATTTTGTTACTTTTAACAGGATTGTATCTTGTTCAATTCCACAATATCGCCTGGGAAGTCCTTTTAATTCCCATTGCTATTCTTGCGGTTATTGCTGTTGATACCTTTCAGTCCAAGCATTCCATTCGCCGTAACTACCCGCTGGTAGGAAGGATGCGTTATCTTTTTGAATCCGTTCGCCCGGAATTCAGACAGTATTTCTTTGAAGGGGAACTGGACGGAAAACCATTTAACCGCAGGCAGCGTTCCATTGTGTACCAGCGTGCTAAAAACGAAAAGCAAACCATTTCTTTTGGAATGCAGGATGATCCGAACCGCATTGGCTATGAGTGGGCAGCCCATTCGATATATCCCAAAAAAGCAAACGAAAAAGATTTCAGGGTTACTATTGGTAATACCCAGTGCCTGCAACCGTATAGTGCCAGCATTTTAAACATCAGCGCCATGAGTTACGGGGCATTGAGCAAAACTGCCGTTACCTCGTTGAACAAAGGAGCCAAAATGGGGAATTTTGCCCATAATACCGGCGAAGGCGGTATCAGTGATTACCATTTACAGGGTGGTGATCTGATCTGGCAGATCGGAACCGGATATTTCGGCTGCCGTAATCTGGATGGCAGTTTTTCAAATGAATTATTTGCCGAAAGAGCTGCCTATCCGGAAGTTAAAATGGTGGAATTAAAACTGTCACAAGGGGCAAAACCGGGACATGGCGGTTTACTGCCGGCTGAGAAAAACACTCCAGAAATTGCAAAGATCAGAAGTATCGAACCGTACACTACGGTACACTCGCCATCGGCACATACCGCTTTTAGCAATGCTATTGAACTGATGTATTTTATAAACCAGCTGCGTCAGCTTTCCAATGGGAAACCGGTAGGATTCAAGATCTGTATCGGACGTCAGGATGAGTTTATCAATATCGTGGAAGCCATGATGGAAACCCGCATTTTCCCTGACTTTATTACTGTTGACGGAGCAGAAGGCGGAACCGGGGCAGCACCTTTGGAATTTATCGATTATATGGGTATGGCCCTTTCTGATGCTTTGGTGTTTGTGAGTTCCACTTTAAAAACCTACGGTATTCGCGAACAGGTTAAAATTCTGGCTGCCGGAAAAATCATTTCGGCATTCGACCTTGCAAAAGCGTTTGCTTTGGGTGCCGATGCCTGTTATAGTGCCCGCGGAATGATGTTCTCATTAGGCTGTATCCAGGCATTGCAATGCGACAGCGGTAAATGTCCGGTAGGGATTGCCACGCAGGATAAAGCGTTATACAAGGGAATTGATATTACCGACAAGAGCGTACGTGTTGCCAATTTCCATAAAAATACCATGAAAGCCCTGAGTGAATTTATCGGTGCCTGCGGATTTGAAAAACCAAAAGAGATTACGCCAGCCGTATTTTTCAGAAGAACGGAAGGCAGTGCCAACCGCAGTTTTGCAGACCTTTATTTTAAAGGAAAGCTGCAGGATCACAACAGCAAAAAAGAAATGTCAAATTTTTAAAAGATAAAAGTTATGAAACCAATACCCGTTTTATCATTGACCGACTATCAACTACTTCGTGAGTTGACAAAAAATAGCGGCGACAATAAAAGTGCAAAAGAAATCATGCAGCTGTCAAATGAATTGGATCGTGCTATCGTGAACAAAGATGATATTGTAGCCGATAATATTGTCAGAATCAACTCTTTTGTAGAAATTGAAGACACTAAGGCAAAACAACGCATGAAAATTCAGATTGTGCTGCCGCAATTATCAAACATTAAGGAAGGGAAAGTTTCTGTAATCGCTCCGTTAAGTATCGCACTGATAGGATTTAAAGAGAATGACGAAGTAGATTGGGAAATGCCTGCCGGAATAAAATCACTGCGCATCATATCGGTAACCAATCCTGTCGTTTAATGCTTCTTTACAAAACACCTTCTTTTGGGAACGGTGTTTTTTTTATGCTACTCCCGTTCTAAAATAATTTCCACCGGCCGGTTCGTTCTGGGTCCGAATTGCTGCGCCTGGCGTTCGTTTTGTGCCGAACATAAAACATACATATTGAAACTGTTTAGCTGCAAAGACTGTGTTTTAAAACGTCCGCCGTTAGCTTCCCCGTCTGTATCCTCTACTTTAATAAAAAAATTATCGGCCGGAAACGTGTTCGCTACAGACAACAGGTAATTGTCTTTTGCAAAGGGAAAAAACCATCTTGTTTTCTGATCCTTTACTTCTTCGGTTACCCGGTTGCCGTTTTCGTCAATTTTATAGTTGGATGAAAAAACCAATGGCTTGTTGCTGTTTGTCCAGCTATAGATATTGTTGACATTGATGATTTCCTTTCCGGATTCGTCAGCAATAGTGATCTTTAAATTTTTGATATTTTCTTTTTTCCCGTTTTCATGCACATTCAGCACCAGATAAGACGTAAAATCATATCCGCAATGCTGGGCAGGCAATTGGGCTTTCGCCGTAAAAAAGAGAAACAGAAGAAGAAAACTTAAATAACGCATGTTCATAAATTATGGGCGTAAAAATACGAAAGCAAATGATAATTCAATAAAAAAAGCCCTCAAAATGAGGGCTTTTCTATTTATCAGTATGAGAGCTGTGGTTAAGCTAAACTTTCTTCAAAAACCGGTGTGTATCTGCGTTTGGCTTTGCCTAAAAGCACTTTCGCGATCTGGTCTGAAATCTGGTTGTCCGGCAACAATCGGTCTAACCAGAAAAATTCTCCTGCCGAGTTTATTTCCAGGAAATAATATTCATCATCCGGAGTTACAATAATATCGATGGCGCCGTAATTCACATCATACATGTCCATCATCTGTAATAATTTCACTCTCAGATCGGCCGGTAATTCATACGGTTTCCAGTCTTCCAGCAATTCAATACCTTCCCTTCTCCAGTCCAGTTTGGCATTATCCATTTTTTGAGAATCGATTTCAAAAGCATAAATTTCCTCACCAACTATCGTGATACGCAATTCTACTTTCTTATCTAATTTTTCCTGAAACTGCATCGGACAATATTGAAGCGTCTCGATATTATCCAGGTCTTCTTCTTTTATTAAGTTGGTAAAAACAACATTTTCAACACCGTTTCTTTCAATGGCAAAAGAACTCTGCATTTTTGTGATAACGCCTCCCGGATGGTCTTTTACAAAACGTTTTGCTTCTTCCGGGCTATTGGTGATACAGCTTTCCGGAACTTTCATCCCCAGATAGGCTGCGATTTTCATTTGCTCTTCCTTACTGTCCAGACGTCTGTATTTGCTGTATTTCCCTAACTGGAAACAGTTCATGCTTTCCAGCATTCCGAAAAAAGTAGCGCGGATTTCGCCATAAACACTGCCCAGATATTCTCTTTCCAGAACAGTATCCAAACGGCCACCCAAATTATGGCTGCGTCGGTACCATAACGATGCAATATCATGAATGGATACCCGTTCTCCTTCATAATCAAGATATGTTTTCCACTCGCCGTTTTCATAGCAGGTGCTCAAACCGTATTTCAGAGGATATTCGTCTACATTAAAACGAATCGGCTCACCGCCGTGTTCTCTAATTTTTCTTGAAACAATATCAATACATTCATTATCCAGAGTATGCGTAATAATCAATACTTTTTCCATAAATATTTTTTTATGTTATGCCTCGTTTGCCAATAAGGTTCACTATATAACAGTTATTAATAATTTCCTGATTTAAAAAAGCAATTCTATAAACTATATTCTTGCTATGAGTTTTTCAGCGATGGTTTCTCCGATCGGATATCCCAGATCCCGCTGAATCATCCCCCATTCTCCTTGTGGGTTAACTTCTAAAAAAACATAATCGCCATCTTTCCGGCGGATTATATCGATTGCTCCAAAATACAGACCGATGTTTTTCATCATCGTATCCAGAGCGGTACAAACGGTATCCGGCAACACATAAGGCTCCCAGGACGGCTTGATATCATTGGCCGCGCGCCAATCGGTTTTACCGGCTTCCGATGCTTCGGCATTAATTTTTCCGGTATAAAAAGTACCGTCAATATAAATGACCCGCAATTCATACAGCTTCGCAATATTGCGCTGAAAAATCATCGGACAATAGGGCAAAGTGTCTAATCGTTCCAGATCGGATTCCTGAATGAGCGTTGTTGGAAAAAAAGGAGTGTTTCCTTTCATACTGCGCGATAACGAGCCATGTAATTTGGCTATCATATTCCCCTGACAAACCGAATAAAAGAAATCTTTTACTTTATCCGGGTCATTGGTAAAAAGACTTTCCGGAATGATTAATCCTGCCTCGCGGGCAAAGGATAATTGTTCCAGTTTGTTCTCTCCTATTCTGTGATCGAGTTCCATCGGGTTCATCCAAGGAACATCTTTGAGTGATGCAAAGAACAGGTTGCGCATTGTGGTATATTCCTGAAAATAAATATTTTTAAACGAATCATCCAGATCATCGGGAAGTGCAATCCTCCATAACTTCCTGTAATAAACCGCTTCAATATCTTTTACTGTAAAAGAATGGTCTCCCTGCTGTATGCTCACTGAAACTTCCTGTGAATCACAGGAATAATCAAATTGCAGCTGATGGGAAAATTCATCAGAATTTAACCTGAAAACTTCTTTACCTAATTCTTTTAATCGCTTAATTACTATGTCAATAGTATAAAAATCATTACTGTGGCTTATACATAATATCATCTAAAAACAGAAAAAGCAATGACTTGTCAAACAAGCCATTGCTATTAAACTTATAATTACAACTCTGTAAACGGTCCTCCAGGCTCAAGGATTGGCCCTCCGGTTTCATCGTTATCAGATGGATATTTCATAGTTTGTAATAAATCGTATCTTGGTACAGTTACCGGTCCAGGTCCGTCTTCGTTGTCAGATGGGTATTTTAATGTTTGTAAAGTATCAGTAGCTTTTAAAGTTATGATATCTCCACCTTGAACAGAATTCTTCTCTTCGTTTGTCAATTGGTTCTCTAAGAAATTAGCAAAGAAAGGCTTTTTAAGGTCTTTATTGTTTTTCATAATTATTAAATTTTTAAAGTTAATTGAATTGTCTGATCTTATTTGCAAATAATTGACATTCCAAAATACTATTTTTTTACGCTTTTCAGCAAAAAAAATAATTTTATATGAAAAATAAAATCAAGTTACTGGTTTAAAGAATTTTACAACTCTTAACAAAAGTTTTAATTTAATAAATAAATGTTAAATTTAACATTTATTTACTATGCATACACAGCAAAAAAATGTTAAATAAGTATAAAATGAAAAATACAGGCGTTAAAAAACACACAAAATGTATAAAAACAGCATAAAAAAAACTGCCATATAAGGCAGTTTTTACTATAAATGTGATATAGACTATTTTACATCCATTAATTCTACATCAAAAATCAACGTAGCATCCGGCGGAATAACACCACCTGCACCACGGGAACCGTATCCTAAATAGGACGGAATTACAAAACGGGCTTTATCGCCTACCTGTAATAAAGCAATACCTTCATCCCATCCTTCAATAACCTGTCCTCTTCCTAATGGAAACTCAATAGGCTGTTTTCTTTTGTATGAACTGTCGAAGATCGCTCCGTTCTCTAATGAACCGGAATAGTGAACAGAAACGATTTTACCTTTTTCTGCTTTTTTCCCGCTTCCTTTCTGAATCATTTTATAACGCAGTCCGCTTTCAGTTTTTTCAAAACCGGCTGCTAATTTTTCCAAAGCTTCTTCAGCCTGACGTTTTTGCTCTGCTAAACGTTTTTCTCTTGAACCTTCAAAAGTACGGAACGCTTCAATGGCATTCCATTTCTGAGCTTCTTCCCCTACTCTGATGATTTCCAGGCTATCGATAAGATCACCCTGAGCAACAGCATCAACAATATCCTGTCCTTCAATTACGTGACCGAAAACGGTGTGTTTATTATCCAGCCAAGGTGTTTCAACGTGTGTGATAAAAAACTGAGAACCGTTTGTTCCGGGTCCTGCATTTGCCATCGATAAAACTCCCGGTACATCGTGTTTCAATTCCGGATGAAATTCATCATCAAACTGGTATCCCGGTCCGCCAACACCGCTTCCAAGAGGACAACCTCCCTGAATCATAAAGTCGGCAATAACTCTATGGAATTTTAAACCGTCATAGTATGGTTTTCCCTGTGGTTTTACATCATTTTCTAAATTCCCTTCCGCTAAACCAACAAAGTTCCCAACAGTTCCAGGGGTTTTATCATGCGTTAACTTTACCAAAATAGCTCCTTTGGTAGTATTAAATTTTGCGTAAATTCCGTCTTGCATTTTTTATACTTTTTTAAATAATGAGCAACAAATATAATGTTATTTTATAAATTTATAATTTAAGGCTTCCCGCTTTTATTTGCGTTTGTAAGTCAGTGCATAAATTATGATGGCTGCCACAGACAGCATCGCACCTCCAATTGAGAAAGCATGCCATTTGCCGTAATTCCACAGCCACAAACCAAATGCCGATCCTAAAGCTGTTCCTAAGAAACTGAACGACATATAAACCGTATTCATCCTGTTCCGGGCTTCCGGAAGCAACGAATAAACCCTGGTCTGGTTCGAGATATGTACCGATTGCAGGCCTACATCAATAAAAACAATTCCGATTAATATCCCGATTAAACTCCCGGAAGAAAAATAGAATATGATAAAACTGATCAGCAGCAGCAAACAGCCATAACCAATCACGACCCGCGGATTGCCCTTATCGCCTAATTTCCCGACAAGCGGTGCCGCCAAAGCTCCGGAAGCGCCCACAATTCCGAAAAGGCCTATCGTCGCACTGTTATAATGAAACGGTTCTCCGGATAACAACAAAACCATAGTGGTCCAGAAAGCGCCAAACTGGGCAAAGCTTAACGCATTGATCAGGGTTGCTTCCCGCAATAAAGGCTGTTCTTTGATCAGCGAAAATAAAGATCCTAAAAGTTCTCCGTAAGTTCCTTTAAAATTCGGTCTGTTTACCGGGAATTTCTTTTGTATCACAATCACGATTAGCAAACATAAAACGGCAGCAATCCAGAACATTCCTCTCCAGCCAAGCCAGGCGCCGATAAAGCCGCTGACCGTTCGTGAAATTAAAATGCCGACCAACAAACCGCTCATGACCGTACCGATCACCTTACCTCTTTGTTCCGGCGAAGCCAGGCTTGCCGACAACGGTAAAATCAACTGGGGTACGATGGACGAGGCTCCGATTAAAAAACTGGCGATCTGAAGCATCTTAAAGTTTGTGGCGGTAGCCGCAATGATCAAAGCTGCCACTGCAGCAAGTGTTGTGATTTGTATTTGTTTTTTACGTTCCAGCTTATCGCCCAGCGGAACCATAAAAAACATACCGATTGCATAACCGGCCTGTGTTAGATATGTAATGGTTCCAGCCTGGTCTTCGGGTATAGAAAATTCTTTAGCAATAAGAATTATCAGGGGCTGGCAATAGTACAGATTGGCAACAATCAAACCTGTACAGATGGCCATAAAGCCAACATCTGTTCGGGATAAATTCATGCCGCAAAATTAATTCTATATCTCTTAATTAAATCTTAAATTACCGGAAAAATTTCTTCCGGCATCACCGGATTTTAATACAAACTGTATCTTTGTGAAAACCGTTTTTTTAGCATAAAACCAACTATATTCAAACGGATTTGTAACTTTAAGCAATCAAAAAACAACTATTAAAAACCGAATCATGGATATTCCTGAAGATTACCTTGAAACCAATAAAGCGACCTGGAATGATAAAGTGGATTATCATATCGCTTCCGATTTTTATCAAATGGATGCTTTTTTAAACGGTGAATCCACGTTAAACGATATCGAACTGACGTTATTGGGACCGGTTTCCGGCAAAAAGATCCTGCATCTGCAATGTCATTTCGGGCAGGATACCATTTCTTTAGCCCGCATGGACGCGAAGGTTACCGGAATTGATTTATCCGATAAAGCAATTGCAAAAGCAACGGAATATGCACAGCAAATGAATATCGATGCGACCTTTATCTGTAGTGACGTTTATGATTTACCGAATCATCTGGACGGGCAGTTTGACATTGTTTTTACCAGCTACGGCACTATTGGCTGGTTACCGGACCTGAACAAATGGGCAAAGGTTGTCAACCATTTTCTAAAACCGGGCGGGAAGTTTGTATTTGTGGAGTTCCACCCTGTGGTATGGATGTTTGACAGCAATTTCACGGAAATACAATATGATTATTTCAATACCGAAACCATTATCGAATCGGCCACCGGTACCTATGCCGATAAAGAGGCTCCGATTAAAAATGAATCCGTGAGCTGGAATCACCCGTTAACAGAGGTTATGAGTGCTTTAATACAACATAATCTGGAAATTAATATCTTTGAAGAGTATAATTATTCGCCTTATCCGTGTTTTAACGAAGTGGAAGCATTTGCCCCGAATAAATTCCGTATCAAACATTTAGGCAATAAATTACCCATGACATATTCAATAGTAGCGACAAAAAAATAAACCTATGAAGAGCCTTTATAATCCTGCTTCCAATCAGGACATCATCGACCGCATCAATCAATTGTCACCACACTCTCTTTCTCATTGGGGAAAAATGACCGTAAGTCAAATGATGGAACATTGCCAGGCGCCCATAAAAGTGGCTTTTGGAGAACTAACGCTTAAGCAGAACCTGATCGGGCTGTTGTTCGGAAGAATAGCCAAAAAGAAATTGGTAGAAGACAAACCGTTTGATCCCAATATCCCGACAGCCAAAGAATTTATTATCACTCACGAACCGGATTTCGATGCGGCAAAAACAGCATTAATAGACCGGGTTAGCCGTTTCCAGCAGGGACCCAGCGTTATCAAAAACCTGAAACACCCGTTTTTTGGCCCGATGACACCGGAAGAATGGGATATTTCCCAATGGAAGCACCTGGATCACCATTTAAGACAATTTGGCGTTTAATCCAAAACAACTATGATTTCTCTAAATAAAATAGGATTACTCGTAACCGGATTGCTCTTTTTATCCTGCGAAACAAAAAAGCAGGACATTGCGTTGTCCGGCACCTTTGTTAATGTTTCTTATTTAGAGAAATCAAACCATATACTGCTTGCCGATATTCCGTTTTATGCGGTTGAAATGACCTTTTTAAAAGACAGCGTTTTATTTTCCAATGGTTTCGAAACCGGAAAAATAGCGTTTCATAAAAAAGGCAGTCTGTACACGCTTCACAATGCCTATCAGCATGACGGCACTTTACAGGACATGCAGCTCGAAGCGACTTCCGACAGTACTTTTATTGTAAAAGACAGTGCCTATACAAATACCAAAGGGAATACTGTTTTTTCAAAATCGGCCGCTTCATTTGAAAGCCGGTTAGCCCAAACCATGATTGCCGGAACGTATGAATTTATCTTTCCGGAAACCTTAAAAACAAAAAAGGTACATTTCACCGATAAGGAAATTACCGGCTTTCCCGGTTACAGCCACTATGAATTGTGTTATTCCGGTGACTGTATGCAAATGATTACCGATAAGATCAATGCAATTTACCTTTCCGATGCCAATACAACAACTCTGTTTGGCTGGAAATACGGGCCGGACAATACTATCGAACTGTATAATGTAACCGCTCCCGTTCCGGATATAAAGGGCGATCAGAAGGTTACAACCCGGGCTTATCTGCTTAAAAAAGTGCAGAAATAAATTGATTTCTATTTTTTAAGCTATTTTTGCCAAAATTTTCACTCTATGCGCATTGACATCATTACCCTGTTACCCGAACTGATCCGAAGTCCGTTTGAAGCTTCTATTTTAAAAAGAGCTGTCGATAAAGGCCTTGTAGAAGTTCATTTTCACAACCTTCGCGATTACAGTACCAACAAACACAAAAATGTGGACGATTATCAGTTTGGCGGCGGAGCAGGAATGGTCATGAGTATCGAGCCGATCGATGCCTGTATCAGTAAGCTGAAAAGCGAGCGCGAATATGACGAAGTGGTTTATATGACTCCGGATGGCGAAACCTTAAATCAAAAGATGGCCAACTCCATGTCCCTGTTAAAAAACATCATCATTTTATGTGGCCATTATAAAGGTGTGGACCAGCGCGTAAGAGATCATTTTATTACCAAAGAGATCTCCATTGGCGATTATGTCCTTTCCGGAGGCGAATTAGGAGCTGCCGTTCTGGCCGACAGTATCATCCGTTTGATTCCGGGAGTACTGAGCAATGAAACATCGGCTTTAACCGACAGTTTTCAGGATAATCTGCTCTCTCCTCCTATCTATACACGTCCGGCGGAATACAAAGGATGGAAGGTACCGGATATCTTATTGAGTGGTAATTTTCCGGAAATTGAAAAATGGCGGGAAAACCAGGCTTACGAACATACCAAAACAAGACGTCCCGATTTACTTAACGACTAATAATCAACAAAATAGGCACTCTTAGAAATATTTCAAGAAAAGTAAGTTTTTTAGCTATAAAAGACTTGTCTGTTTCGTTAAAATCATTATCTTTGCGCCCATATTTGGACTAACCTCTGACGATAACCGTGAATGTTGCTCTGATTCAAAACAATTAACATTATCTATCATGTCAAATTTATTAAAATTTGTTCAAGACGAATTCGTAGCGAAAAAAGATTTCCCTGAATTCAACGCAGGTGATACTATCACTGTTTATTACGAAATTAAAGAGGGTGAAAAAACCAGAACTCAGTTCTTCAAAGGAGTTGTTATCCAAAAAAGAGGTGCTGGTGTAACGGAAACTTTCACAATCCGTAAAATGTCAGGTGCTGTAGGTGTTGAGCGTATCTTCCCTTTAAACATGCCTGCTTTACAAAAAATTGAATTGAACCAAAGAGGTAAAGTTCGTAGAGCTCGTATCTTCTACTTCAGAGAACTTACTGGTAAAAAAGCAAAAATCAAAGAAAGAAGAAGATAATCTGCTTTCCGATTTTCATAGAACAAGTCCCGATATATTCGGGACTTTTTTTTTGATAAAATCTTACCTTTTAAATTATCATTTTAGCATTTTTCAAACGCCAAATTAATAAAATACTAATTCGAGCGTTAACCCGCTTATTTCGACCGCTTTTTCTTTTCATTTTCTTATCTTTGCTACGCTTTTTTTAAAGGCAAAAAAGAGAACAAACACTACTATATTATTTTCGATACGATTTTAAAAATTCAAACGATGACACAAAAATCAAAGATTATTTACACCATTACAGATGAGGCGCCAATGCTGGCTACACATTCATTATTGCCAATTGTAAAAGCATTCACGGCTCCGTCTGGTATTGAAATAGAAACAAGAGACATTTCTCTTGCAGGAAGAATACTGGCTAACTTCCCGGAATTCCTGAAAGAAGAACAACGTATTAATGATGATCTGGCAGAATTGGGACAACTGGCAACAACTCCTGAAGCAAACATCATCAAATTACCAAATATTTCTGCTTCTGTTCCACAGTTAAAAGCAGCTATCAAAGAATTACAGGCACATGGTTATGCTGTTCCCGATTTTCCGGAAGAGCCTAAAAACGATGCTGAAAAAGAAATTAAAGCAAAATATGCTAAAGTATTGGGTTCTGCCGTAAACCCGGTTTTACGTGAAGGAAATTCCGATCGTAGAGCGCCAAAGGCGGTTAAGAATTATGCAAAAGCCAATCCGCATTCAATGGGACCATGGTCGGCAGATTCCAAAACCCATGTAGCCAGTATGGAGCAGGGTGATTTCTACGGAAGTGAAACATCGGTAACGGTAAATGAAGCTACAGACGTTAAAATCGAATTCGTTGCTGCCGATGGTACTGCTACGGTATTAAAAGCAAGTACGCCTTTAAAAGCCGGTGAAATCATCGACAGTTCGGTAATGAGCCTAAAAGCTTTAAAAAGCTATGTGGCTAAAGAAATTGAAGATGCCAGAGCTAAAAATGTATTGCTTTCGATTCACCTGAAAGCTACAATGATGAAAATTTCCGATCCGATTATCTTCGGAGCGATCGTAGAAGTTTATTTTAAAGAAGTATTCGAAAAATATGCTGCTTTATTTGAAACTTTAAATATTGATACCCGTAACGGTTTGGGGGATGTTTATGCAAAAATTGCCGGACATCCGCAACAGGCTGAAGTGGAAGCGGCTATTCAGGAAACGTATAAAAAAGGACCTGCATTGGCAATGGTTAATTCCGATAAAGGAATCACGAACCTGCACGTACCTTCAGATGTGATCGTGGATGCTTCGATGCCTGCTATGATCCGTACTTCCGGACAAATGTGGAATGCCGAAGGAAAACAGGAAGATACCAAAGCATTGATCCCGGACAGATGCTATTCCGGACTTTACACGGCTACTATTGATTTCTGTAAAAAGAACGGTGCTTTCGACCCTAAAACAATGGGAAGTGTACCAAATGTTGGTTTGATGGCTCAAAAAGCAGAAGAATACGGATCGCACGATAAAACGTTCCAGGCTACTGCTACCGGTGTTATCCGTGTAGTGGATACTAATGGTACCGTATTATTACAGCAAAATGTGGAAGCTGGTGATATTTTCAGAATGTGTCAAACAAAAGATGCACCTATCCAGGACTGGGTTAAACTTGCCGTAAACAGAGCAAAAGCAACCAATACACCAACGGTATTCTGGTTAGATGAAAACAGAGCTCACGACAGAGAATTAATCAAAAAAGTAACTGCTTATTTAAAAGATTATGATACAACCGGATTGGATATCAGAATCCTTTCTCCGGTGGATGCTACGATTTTCTCATTAGAAAGAATCAAAGCCGGATTGGATACTATTTCGGTAACCGGAAACGTATTGCGTGATTATTTAACCGACTTATTCCCTATTTTAGAATTAGGTACTTCTGCCAAAATGTTATCGATCGTTCCTTTAATGAACGGTGGTGGTTTATTTGAAACAGGAGCCGGAGGTTCTGCACCGAAACACGTAGAACAATTCCTTGAAGAAGGTTACCTACGTTGGGATTCTCTTGGAGAGTTCCTGGCATTAGCGGTATCTTTAGAGCATTTAGGAAATGTATTCAACAAAAACAAAGCTTTGGTTCTTTCGGAAACATTAGACCAGGCTACTGAAAAATTCCTTGCAAATGATAAATCTCCTGCCCGTAAAGTAGGACAGATTGACAACAGAGGTTCTCACTTCTATCTGGCATTATACTGGGCTGAAGCTTTAGCGGCACAAACTAAAGATGCAGAATTACAGGCACAGTTTGCTCCTATTGCAAAAGAACTTTTTGAAAATGAAGCACAAATTAACGGTGAGTTAATCGGTGCTCAGGGGAAAGCTCAGAATATCGGCGGTTATTACCACCCAGCGCAGACATTAACAGACGAGGCAATGCGTCCAAGTACGACTTTAAATACAATTTTAAATAAAATTGCTTAATTAGTTTCGTCATTATAAAAACAAAAAGGCAACCGTATGGTTGCCTTTTTTTATGATGATACCTTTTGCTTACAAACATAAAAAAACCCGCTCTTTCGAGCGGGCTTTTACATTATTATCACAATCTAAAACTAATTATCGTTTTAACGAGAAGTGCGCCTTAAATTCTTTTAATT
>NZ_MKTM01000035.1:0-44853 GCF_001898245.1 Flavobacterium sp. 40-81 | reverse complement strand
TGCTAATTTTCATAGTGATACGTTTTGGAACTGCGAATCTTGTAATTTTTATTGAAATAACAATTATGGATTGGCATAAAAATCAGGAGTTGAGTATATTTGCGTATATAAGTACCACTTTTTGGATAAAAAAGGGTGTAATCGGGTGGGAATTTATAACGATACAATGAAATGATTCCGGAAAAACAACAGTATCATAAAGCTGTTTTTAAAAAGAAAAAGCCCCGAAACGGAGCTTTTAATATTGTTTGAAGACAGGTAGCTAAAAAATTTAGCGGTACTTGTCATTCAGTCCGATACCACTTAAAATAAACGGTTTGATTTTTTCAAAACGACTTTGCTTTGTTTTTTCCTGTTTGGCAGTAGCAATGTATTCCAGGAATTCTTTTTGCTTGTAAGGCGTAAATTGTTCAAAAGCAGTTTTTAGTTCCGGATCGTTCTCCAGTTCTTTTTGCAGGTATTCGGATACGATTGCTTCTTTTTTTGCCGGTTTGTAGACCATTCCGGCTTTTTCATTGGCTATGGCTTCCTGAACGTATTGTAAAATCAGTTTTTCGTTCATCCCGGCTTTCGACTGGAAGCGCCATTGGCGTAAAGCCTTGGTAACGCCTTCCTGGGCGTTAACCAAAACTTTATGCTCATCTTTTAAATAAATACCGTTGAAAAACCAAATGCCAACATAGGATTTGAACCCGCCAATTCCCAAAACGTTTTTCCCGTTACAGGTATAGGTAGGGCCGCCCCATTTTGTTGTTTCGACCAATTCGGTTTTTAGAAGGATGGATTTTAAATAATCCAGTTCTTCTTCCCATTGATTGGTCTTATCCCATTGGTGTTTTTCTTCCATCGGTAATGGAAATTATTTTTTTAAAGCTGTTAATTCCGCAATTTTTACAATCACATCCACGGCTTTTTGCATGCTTTCTACCGGTACATATTCGTATTTTCCGTGGAAATTGTGTCCGCCGGCAAAAATGTTCGGGCAAGGTAAGCCCATATAGGAAAGCTGGCAGCCATCTGTTCCGCCGCGAATAGGCTTAATGATCGGTTTAATA
Source organism: Flavobacterium sp. 40-81 (assembly GCF_001898245.1). Taxonomy (NCBI): domain Bacteria; kingdom Pseudomonadati; phylum Bacteroidota; class Flavobacteriia; order Flavobacteriales; family Flavobacteriaceae; genus Flavobacterium; species Flavobacterium sp. 40-81. Next base: position 43,798 of record NZ_MKTM01000035.1, on the reverse strand, counting down.
CCCAGCTCTTTCATTGCCTTTTCTGCAATTTCCACAATATGGATTACCGGTTCCACCTTTTCACGCATGTTGTAATAACTGTCTTTTATTTCACAGCTAACAATATCACCGCCAAATTGTTTTTGAAATTTCTTGTTGATTTTCTTCGCGATTTTTTCGACAACAACTTTACGTTTTTCGAATTTTTTCTTATCGTGATCACGAATAATCAATTCCACTTTTGTTTCCTCAATACTACCGCTGATGTTGGTTACGTGGAAGAAACCTTCATAACCTTTTGTTTCCTGCGGTGTTTCGTGTTTCGGAAGTTTTGAAATGAATTTGTTGGCCAAAAGCATGGAATTAATCATTTTTCCTTTTGCATAACCCGGGTGAACACTCTTTCCTTTAAAGATTAGTTTTGCTCCGGCAGCATTAAAGTTTTCATATTCCAGTTCACCAATCTGGCTTCCGTCCATCGTGTAAGCCCAGTCTGCACCGAATTTTTCGACGTCAAATTTATGAGCCCCGCGTCCGATTTCTTCATCCGGTGTAAAACCAACTCTGATTTTTCCGTGTTTGATCTCCGGATTGTTGATCAGGAACTCCATTGCCGTTACGATCTCGGTAATTCCGGCCTTATCATCGGCTCCTAAAAGCGTGGTACCATCTGTAGTGATGATCGTTTGTCCTTTATACTGTAATAGATCCTTGAAATAATTTGGAGAAAGTACGATATCCAAATCTTTGTTCAGTACGATATCTTTTCCGTCATAATTTTCAACGATCTGCGGTTTAATGTTTGCTCCTGTAAAGTCAGGAGTAGTATCGAAATGCGAAATAAAACCAATAGTAGGAACGTCATGCTCCACATTACCAGGCAGTGTTGCCATAATATAAGCATTGTCATCTATAGTAACATCTTCCATTCCTATAGCTTTTAGTTCTTCAACTAATTGTTTTGCTAAATCCCATTGTTTAGCAGTACTGGGAGTAGTATCGGAATTCGGATCAGATTCTGTATCAACAGTTACATAACTGATAAAACGATCAATAATATGTTGCATTTTAAAAATTTTTGAGATACGCAAAAGTACGACTATTTCATTAAAATGAAACGCCCTGCTTTTTAGAATAAATTCAAATTAATGAAGGTATAAAATTGTATAAACGATAAACATAAGCAGTACGATAAGTATCAAAAACGAGTTGATAAAAAACAACAGTAAACTCTTTATGTTCGAGATATATCGTTTTTCATGGTATAAAAACCGGTGTGCCTTAAAGAAATACGTGAATCCCCATCCGAGATAAACACAGGTAATGATGAATTGCAGTACACTGAGAAGCCCATTATCGCCCATTAAATCAAATAGCCATGAAATTGTCATGAACAGGGTAGTGCTGAGCAATAGAAACGAAAAGTAATGCAGCGTAAAAATACCGTGTTCAAAATAGTACCATTTTTTCTTATTGTGAAACAGCCATAACGAAAAAGCAAATAAGGGCAAATAGAGGAAAAGTACCTTTGGCAGGTTATGAATAAAGGATTCCCTGAATTTTGAGATAATCTCTTTTATGGTATATGTTTCGTTTATTTCGGCCAGTCTTCGTTCAAATTTAGCCATTAGTTTTGAAGGCTTTTTCGATTCCGGAAGGGTTTTTTGTATCGAATCAAATTCCCTTACAGAACGATAGTTGCCAATTTTAGTTTTGGGTATCTGGTTCTTTTCCAGGATAGAATCGACCTCTTTGTAATTGTCGTCATATTTATGCGCCTCTGCCTGTCGTGTCTGGCGGAGTGTATCACTTTTATGATTTATTTCGGGTAATATGCCCGGAAGGAAAAAAGTAATAAAACTTATAAAAATATATAATTTAACCGGTGCCACATATTTTTTACGCTTCCCGGACAGGTATTCTCTTGTGAGCCTTGAAGGCCGGAACAACAGGTATTGTATTGTTTTCCAGAACGCATTGTCATAATGAGTTAAATCCTCTACGAAATGTGTGAATAAATAAGAAAATGATTTACGGGATTCGGCATTTTCCTGTCCGCAGTTCGGACAATACTTTTCAGTGACAATTTTTCCGCAGTTTAAACAATCGATATGATCGCGTATTTTTTCGTGGCTCATTATTAGATTTATTGATGCGATAAAAATAATAAAAAATCACTTTTACTGATGAAATTTCAAGAATAAAACAAAATAATTACATTTTGTTTACGCACTTAGTTCTTCACAATGATAACCCAATGCGGTTATAAGATTCGTAACATCAGTTACTTCCAGTTTTTCACTGCTAACACGAAGAATTTTATCACAGTCTTCCAGGTCAAAATTAAAATGGCTGATGGCCTCATTTTCGGTAAAGACACGTTCAATTTTCCGGGCGTCTTTTTTGGTTTTAACGCTTGTTTTAAAGATATATAACATTCGGTCTCAGGTTATTTTAGTTGATATTTTTCCACCATTCGGTAAAGGTTTTTTCTGCATTCAGGTCCATTTTTTCCCCGATCATCGGCGTACACAGGCGGATGTTTTCGTTATGATTCAGGGTTCTGAGCATTGTTATCGGTTCGTCCCAGTTGTGGTTGGCCAGTGAAAACTTACTCCAGTGAACCGGTAGTAACCGGGAAGTCCGAAGATCCCGGGCAACCTGTAAAACCTCTTCCGGCATTAAATGAATGTATTTCCAGTTTTTGTCATATTGCCCGCATTCAATAATGGCAAGGTCAAAAGGACCAAACTGTTCCCCGATTTTTTTAAAGTGGGTATCATAACCGCCATCACCGCCCAGGAATATTTTCTTTGTTGGTGTCTGCAATACAAACGATAACCAAAGTGATTGGTTGCGGGTTAATCCTCTTCCGGAAAAATGCCTTGCCGGGGTGGTATGCACGGTAATGCCATCTGGCAGCTCGATTGTTTCATGCCAGTCTTTTTCAATAATGTGTTGGGTATCATAACCCCAATATTCAAAATGTTCACCAACACCCAAACCGCAAATCACTGTTTTGACCTTTGGTTTTAATGCTTTGATGGTTTCATAATCCAGATGATCCCAATGATCATGTGAAATAAAAAGATAATCGATTTCCGGTAGGTCATTCACGGTATAAATGTCGCTACCAGGATAGCTTTTTGTAGTCAGGCGGACAGGAGAGGCTGCGCCGCTAAAAACAGGGTCAACCAGGATTTTAATACCATCGGTCTGAATAAAATAGGAGGAATGTCCAAACCATACAAAAGCATCTTCTTCTTTGGAAAGCGACCGTAAATCTGTTTTTTTCGACGGAATACTGTCTACAGGTTTTACCCTTGTATTTTCTTTAAATAGAAACTCCTTTAAAACGCTGTAAAAGCTGGCGCCTTCCGTCAGATCGGGCGTGAAACTGCTGTTCTGGAATTTACCGTCCCTGAAATTAGGAGAGTTCTTAATACGCTCTAACCGGGCACCGGATGGCAGTTTCCCGAATTTTGGCTGTTGGAGAAAAAGATAAACAATTACGGTTAAGGATATGAGTATGGTAAAAATTGTAAGTAACATTTTTTTTAAGATTTTGTTCATTATTATTTTGTTGCAATAAGTTTAGATTGACTAATCACTCTATATGGTTTAAAAAAAATCAGCTAATCATGGTCCACAAGATATCAAAGGAATTATAAATCACTTCTTTCTTTGCTTCAAAGCTCAGTTTCGACTGACGAAGGTATTGCTGCACACCGAATATAAAATTGTTGACAATCGTAATCAGGTAATCTACCGGTAGATCTTTAATCACATTTTTGCGGATAGCAGCTTCCAGTTCCTCGCAGCCTTTTTTAGAAAGTTTCTGTATTTCTTCATAATCTATCTGTGACGCATAGGGTGAAGAATAGAACTGCTGAATGTAGCGAAACTGGTAATCGTTGTCCAGTGACCACAGCATGATCGCAATAAACTGGCTTTTAAAATGCGTTTTATAATCGGTATTGGATGCAACAGCATTTTCAATATGTTCCGCAACTTTTAATTTGATATCAATATAAAGCGCAATGATCAGGTCTTCTTTTGTCTTGTAATAATGAAACAAGGTACCGTTCGCAACACCGGCTTCCTTAGCAATTTTGCTGGTAGCGGTACCGTGAAAACCATATTCTACGAATAGTTTCAGTGCAGCGGCAAGTATTTCTTTTTGTTTATCCATGATAAGATTGACTAATCAGTCGGTAAAAGTACACTTTTTTAAAACAGTAAAAAGTATTTTGGAAAAAATTAACTTTTTACGTTGGCTTATTCGTGTTTTATCAGGATGTTTTTTTATAATTCAATACCGCCCACACATTAAGCACTACGGCAAAAAGCCCGATTTTAAGGAAATGTGGCAATACATCTTTAAAAGTACTGCCTTTCAGTACGACCATCCGCATGACTTCTATAAGATAACTCACCGGTGTGAAACGGGAAATATATTTTGCCCATTCCGGCATACTGTCGATTGCGGTAAACAAACCACCCATCAAAATAAAGATCATCATAAAGAAAAACATGATGAACATAGCTTGTTGCTGGGTATCGCAAAATGTGGAAATAAGCAGACCAAAGCCCAGAATTGCCAACAGGTAAATCCAGATAAAACCGTATAATAAAAGGATGTTTCCCTGTGGTGTTATGCCATAAACAAGCCAGGCTATCAGCAGTCCTAAAGTGAAAACCACATTACCGAGAATCCAGAACGGGATGAGTTTACCCAATATAAAATGGTATTTTTTTAAAGGGGAAACATTGATCTGTTCGATGGTTCCGACTTCTTTTTCTTTAACAATATTCAGCGCCGAAAGAAAACCGCCCACCATCGTGATCAGGATTGCTAAAATGCCCGGAACCATAAACGTGTGGTAATCCAGCAGCGGATTGTACCAGTTTGAGGCCGTAATTTCAATAAGCGGAGCAGTATTGAATTTCGTAGCCGGTTGTACTTGCAAACGAATATCGGCATTGAAATTTTTCAGTATTGTATTCAGATAGGAAACGCCAAGTCCGGCTTTGACACCATTAATGGCATTTACGGCAATAAAAAGCTGTTGGTGGTTTTCCCGGACAAGGTTGCGTTCAAAGTTTTTCGGTATTTCCAGGATCAGGTCGGCATCGTCATTTTCAATAAGCTGTAAAGCCTCTTTATAGGAACTGCGGTAACCGGAAAGTTTAAAATAGCCTGAAGCGGCAGCCGTGGTAATCAGCTTTTGGGAATAGGTCGAATGGTCGTTGTCCACGACAGCCAGATTGATGTTTTTCACTTCATAATCTGCGGCCAGCGGGAGAATGATCAGCTGCATGACCGGCATTACCATGATCATGATCAATATGGCTCTGTTGCGGAAAATCTGCCGGAACTCCTTTTGGAGCAAAAAACGCATCGTTCTCATTCCAGTCTTGTTTTAAAGCTTTTCAGGCTGATGATTAATAAAAAAACAGTCATTCCGAAAAGGATCAGTGTTTCCTTCCAGATGGCAGAAAACCCGAGGCCTTTGATCATAATAGATTTTACAATAATGTAAAACCATTTTGCCGGAACAATGTTGGAAATCAATTGTAATGGTTTTGGCATGTTTTCAACCGGAAACATAAAACCGCTAAACAAAATAGTGGGCAGCATCATGCCCATTAACGAGATAAGCATGGCAATTTGCTGAGAACTGGTTTTAATGGAAATAAAAATACCGATGGCTAAACAGGTAATGATAAAGAGGATACTTTCCAGGAATAGCAACACTATACTGCCGTTTATAGGCAAATCCAGTACAAAAATGCTTAGCAGCAATATCGTACTGACGTTAATTAAGGACAACAACAGATAAGGAACCGCTTTGGAAAAGATCACAAAAATGGGTTTAAACGGGGAAACCAGCAAAATTTCCATGGTACCGTTTTCTTTTTCCTTTACAATTGAAATAGCCGTCATCATAACGCAGATAAGCATTAATACCAGTGCCATTACGCCCGGAACAAAATTCGGAGCACCTTTTAACTGCGGATTGTAAAGCATCTTGATCTCCGGAACAATTTGTAACGGAACCGGGTTATTCCCGTTAATTTCCGCCTGATATTCCTGTATAATGGAAGTCATGTAATTGGTGAGCGTGGTCGCGGTATTCGGATCGGAAGCATCGGCAATGATCTGGATTTGTGCCCGGTTTTCATGTACTAACTGTTCGTTAAAATGCGGAGGGAACAATACGGCAAGCTTGATCTTTCCTTTGCGGAACTCGGCTTCCATATCGGAATTCTGTGATAAAAAGGTACTGACTTTAAAATAACGGCTTGCGGTAATTTTAGTGATTATATTAGCACTGGCCACATCTTTTGCATTATCGACAATAACGATTTCCGAGTTTTTGATCTCATTCGTCAGGGCAAATCCGAAGATCAAAATCTGAACAATCGGCATACCAAAAAGGATCAGCAGCGTTTTGCGGTCCCGTATAACGTGAAGAAACTCTTTCCGGATAAAAGTGATAAACTGTTTCATAATCAGATTTTATTCGCCTCGTCTGGCAGTTCGGGCAAGCTGGTAAAACACATCGTCCATGGTAACGGCATCGTATTTTTTCTTCAGATTGGCCGTTGTATCCAGTGCTTCAATCGAACCGTCCACCATGATGGATATCCGGTTGCAGTATTCCGCTTCATCCATATAATGAGTGGTTACAAAAACGGTAATTCCGCTGTTGGCCGCTTCATAGATAAGTTCCCAGAATTGCCGCCGGGTAATCGGATCGACACCGCCGGTTGGCTCATCTAAAAACACAATTTTAGGTTCATGGATAATTGCTACCGAAAAGGCAAGTTTTTGTTTCCAGCCCAATGGCAAAGAAGCTACCAGGCTGTTGGCTTCGCTCTGTAAATGGAGTTTCCGGATCAGGGCTTCACTTTTTATTTTCAATTGCTGATTGGAAAGACCGTAAATTCCTCCGAAGAAACGGATGTTTTCGGCAACCGTAAGATCTTCATATAAGGAAAACCGCTGACTCATATAGCCGATATTCTTTTTAATGCGTTCGGTGTTTTTGTAAATATCATAACCGGCAATAAGCGCATTGCCCAAAGTGGGCTTCGACAAACCGCATAACATCCGCATAGCGGTTGTTTTTCCGGCTCCGTTGGCACCCAGAAAACCAAAAATTTCCCCTTTGGAAACCGTAAAGGATATTTGGTTTACAGCCGTGAAATCGCCAAAACGTTTGGTTAATTTTTCGCAGATTATGACTTGATCTTCCATTGTGATTAGTGCAATAGTTGTATAAAACTGTCTTCTATTGTTGCTTCGGTTTTATGAATCGTTACCGCCTTTATGCCGCTTTCTTCCAGGTAATGCTGTAATTGTGAAACAGCATCGTCTGCCGGTTTTAATGCGATGTGTGCAAATTCGCCAAAAGCATAACTATTAATACGGTCCGGATATTTTTCCAGTAATTGCAGCAGGGCATACATATTGGCAGCCTTAACGGCATATAACTTCTCAGGGTAAGCAGCCGTAATGTTTAACGGGGTATCAATAGTCAGTATTTTTCCGTTTTGTATCAGGGCGATCCGGTCACACAGGTTCGCTTCATCCATATATGGTGTCGAAACAATAATGGTAATTCCCTGTGTTTTCAGCTTTTTCAGCATTTCCCAGAATTCTTTCCGGGAAACGGGATCCACGCCGGTGGTGGGTTCGTCTAAAAACAGTATGGCCGGTTTGTGGATCAATGCGCAGCACAAAGCCAGTTTCTGTTTCATACCGCCGGATAATTTCCCGGCTTTCCGGTCTTTAAAAGGGGCTATCTGAATGTAAATATCTTTGATCAGATCGTAATTTTCCTGTAAGGTGGTGTTGAATAAAGTGGCAAAAAAGTTCAGGTTTTCTGCAATGGTAAGATCCTGGTATAAGGAAAACTTTCCGGGCATATAGCCTACAAGCTGCCGGATTTCCCGGTAATCTTTAACAATATCCAGAGCCATCACGCTGGCATTTCCCTGATCGGGAAGGAGCAGCGTTGTGAGCATTCTGAAAATACTGGTCTTTCCGGCTCCGTCTGGTCCGATCAGTCCGAACAATTCACCGGTTGCTACCGAAAAAGAAACGTTATCGACAGCTGTTTTTTTGTCTTTGCCATAGGTTTTGGTTATATTCTCAACAATAACGGCTTTCATGTTTTTTAGTTTTGATGTTTGAATTTCACATCGCCATACATACCTATTTTCAGTAAACCGTCATTGCTCACTTTGATCTTAACAGCATATACCAGATTCGCACGTTCGTCTTTTGTTTGTATGGTTTTCGGTGTAAATTCGGCTTTGCTGCTAATCCATTCGACCGTTCCGGGGTAGCTTTTTTTCGTGTCGGCATTGGTATAAACGGTAACTTTTTCATTCAGTTTTATTTGGGAAAACTGGTCACCGGTTATGTATGCTCTTAAAATAATGCTGCTCAGATCGGCAATCTTGTATAGTGGTTTTCCAATCGAAGCCATTTCTTCCGGTTCGGCATATTTGGTTAATACGGTACCGTTTACCGGATTGATGATTCTGGATTTTTTCAGCTGATCGTTGAGCTGTCTGATCTGAACGTTTAGCGTAGCCGAATCCTCATTTAAAGAAGAGGCAGTGATCGATAACGCAGATTGGGCGGCATCCAGCTGTTTTTGTAAAATGTTTACCTGCGCATTGGCATCGTCCAGCTGTTTCCGGGTTGCCGCATCTGCTTTTACCAGGTTATTCATTCTTTGCTGTTCGTGCCGGGCCTGTTTTAGTTGTTCTTTATAGGCCGCAATTTGTGTTTCAATATTGGGTTTTTTGCTCAAAGTAGCTTTTATCTGGGCTTCCAACTGCTCTTTTTTAAGCGATAGCGGAATGGTATCGATATAGCCGATAAACCGGTCCCGGGTGAGTTGCTGACCTTCTGCTATAGCCAACGCTTTGATGGTTCCGTTTGCTTCGGCAGAAACAATGGTTTCAACAGCTTCAAACGTACCGGTTGCATCATATCCGTTTTCGGTATTGTTACAGGCCATAAAAAAAGGGATGGCAATAATGGTAAAAAGTATCTGTTTCATTCGTACGGTTTTTGGAATTAATTACCCTGTGTTAATCGGACTTTATATTGTGCGGCAAGCAATTGTATCTGATGCAGTATTTTATTCTGCCGGGCTGTATCTTCTGCGTTAACTTCCCGCAGGTAATCGCTGGTGGTGCTCACACCGTTTTCCAGTTGCGCCAGAGCTGCTTTTTTGATGCTGCCTCTCAGACTGATGATTTCTTGATCGGAGATAAGATAACCGCTGAGCCTGCTGATCTCTTCATTTTGCTGTTGCAGCTGGTAGTTGGTATTGAACAGAAACGTTTCTTTTTGTATGCTGATGTCCTCTTTATTGATATTCAGCAGGTCTTTTTCTTTTCGCTGGGTATAATACCCGAAAAGCGACCAGTTCAGACGGATACCGCCAATATAATAGGCCTCAAAATCATTACTGAGCATGTTCAGAGCCGGTTTTCCCATACCGCCCTGAAAAAACAGGTTTAGTTTAGGGATGTTCTTGATGGTAATTGCCTGTTGCTGTATGTCAATATTTTTTGCCTGCTGTTCAAATAAGCCTAATTCCGGCCGGTTATTTTGAGTAGAGAGTACCGGTGGGACAGGAGTGACCAGTAGGGTATTGTCGTCCAGCGGTTTGTTCAGGAATAATGCCAGCATGTTAAGATAGGCCTTTTTATTGCTCAACAGCGTGAGTGTTTGCTGGCTTACGGTCAGGTATTCTGCTTTTAGTATGTCCAGGCTGCTTCTGAAAACGGTTCCGTTGGCAAGCTGCGCCTCCGTTTTCTTTATACCAAGCGCAATATCGTCTTTTTTAAGAGCATTTTGCCTGAGCTGTTCGTTGACTAAAAGGATACCAAAATACAAATCGTTGATCCGCTCTTTTAATTTATAGAGTTCCACTTCAAGTTTCTGCGCTTCTACAAGTGACTTTGATTCCTGCGACAGTTTTTGCTGTTTGATCATACCACCGTCATAGACTACCTGATTGATCTCGCCGTATATCTTATACTGGTCTTTGTCTAAAACGGGAATAGCGGTGTTGGGCAGCTGTATCGGAACCTGCGTTACTTCCGATTGATAGCTGGCCTGTCCGACAATATTTACCTGTGGCAGATAGCCTTTGGAAATGTTCTCGATACTGTAATCCCTGCTTTTCAGGATTAATTCCCGCTGTTTGGCTAAAGGATAATGTTCACTGGCAAGGGCATAACAGTTTTCTATAGTGAGCGTCTGTATTTCCTGTGACCGGATTGGCAGGCTAAAGAAAGCGGATAGTACCGTGAAATAAAGTATACTTTTCATCATTTGATTAATTAGATTAAAAAAATGTTATGTTTCTAAAATTGCTTTGACCCAGACCGGAATCATTTTTTTTCGTTCCAGAATGAAATTATTAAAACTTTCCGAAGGCATTACCGTGCTGGTTTCCAATACGGGGCGGGCTATAAACGGAAATATGATCATGCCTAAAAGGGTAATGATAAAGTGTAAGGCTTCGACATCCGGCTTTTTCTCCTGCAATTGTCTGGCAAATGAAGAATTGACCAGCAGCTCTTTTACAGAAACCCTTTTGCTGAGGCGTCCGGGATTGTGCCGGATCTCACTGAGTACAAACATGGGCAAATCCGGATTGTTAAGCAGCATGTCCAGATAATGCTGTGTTAGCTGTTCAATCTTTTCCTCTAAACCGGTTGCCTCATTGCTCAGTATTGGTGTGATCAATCCGAAGAATTGCTGCGTTTTTTCGGTCATCACCAATTCAAATAGCTTTTCCTTACTCCTGAAATAATAATTCAGCAGTGCTAAATTCAAACCGGCTTCTTCAGCAATGTCCCGGGTGCGTGTTGCGGCATAACCTTTTTGGGTAAAGACTTTTCGTGCGGCTGCTTTGATCCGTTCTTCAGTTGAGCTGTCTTTTTCAATTTTCTTTGGCATGAGGGCTTCGTTTCCACAAAGTTAGCAAAGCAAAATAATTTAAACAAATTTTTTAATCATTTGATTAAAAATAATAAACTGACGGTTAGCAGGTTAAAAAAAATCCCTTCTCTGAATGATACCGGAGAAGGGATTTTTGTTGTGGTTTATTTTTACGGTTATACGCTTGTTCAGAGTTCTATTTTTGCCAGTTTTTGGGCAGAAGAATCATTTAAACCAAGGTCAAAAGGTTTTTTAGCGGTTCTTTCAATTAAGGTGAAAACACAGGAAATCAAAAGACAGAAAGGTATCGTTAACAAGACAAAATCGCTGCCTAATTTTCGGAATTCATTAATGAGCCCGAAAGGAAGCAGGATAATGAACAGTCGGATCATAACAAGATTGATACGGCTGAAAAAGCCATTGGGAGTATAGTTTGTTATTTTTTCGCATTGCTGCTGTAAATCATACAAATCGGCTAATTTTCGCAGCATTTCAATATACTGCTGGTTAGTGATCTGCTGGTTGTTGTACAGCTCTTTAATGATGACCGATTGTAGCGCAATCAATTGTTTGGCACTGTTTTTCTGCAAAAGGATATCATTTAAACGCTCCGGAGCAATATAATTTGCAAGCTCATTTTTCAATGCCTGCATTGCTGCCGGACCCGGCTGGTTGTTGTTGTGTTTTAACTGAAAACGCAATAGCATGATCCAGGCATATTGATTGTGCACAAGTGTTTTGTAGGCACTATTGCTTTTCGGAATAAAATGCTGTACAGTAGTATTCCAGTCGGTGCTCTGTGTGATAATGTTATTCCATATCAGACCGGCATCTGCCAAACGCTTTTGCATCTGGGTATTTTTCATGGCAACCACAATGGCAGTGGTAATCCCGACAAGAGCCACCGGAATCCATGGAATAACGATCCACTTCATGTTAAAATACTGGTATAATAATGTTGGAATAACAGCCCATAATACTAAAGTATAGCTGATTTGTTCCGGCCAAAAGAAATATTCTTTGACGTTTTTCTCGTTGTCGGTTTTCATTCTCATTATGTCGTTTGGTTGGGTGAAATTTTAAAAAGTTGTAGTAGTTGCCTTTTCGGTTATATTATTTTTGTAAAGCCTTTTTTTGTGATATTAATAGCTGTTTTTGGAAATTATTTATTGGTTTAACATAAAATTATGATTTTTTCGCACATATCTTTATTTCGTGTGCTAAAAATAAAATGATTTCGATAAAGTGTATTGTTTTACCGATGAACGACACTTTTTTATCTCATATTGCACTGTTTTGTTTTAAATATTCGGGCGAATTATCGATTAATTTATGTTATGGTTAGGATTTGTTAACAAACAAATAGCTAACTTTATAGGAATTAAAAATTAAATCAACCTACTATGAAATTAATACGAAAAGCCAAAGCCAACTGGCAGGGAACCGGAATGGAAGGTAAAGGAACCATCTCCACACAAAGTACTACTTTAAATAATGCCCAATTATCGTTTAAAACCCGTTTTGAAGATGGAGTAGGGACAAACCCTGAAGAATTGATTGGAGCGGCTCATGCCGGCTGTTTTTCAATGAAGCTGAGCTTTGTATTGTCGGAATTGGGATTTGTACCCGAAAATATCGATACTACTGCAAAAGTAATTTTTGAAGACGGAAAAATCACCCAGATCCATCTGGAGCTGGCCGCAAAAGTTCCGGGAATTTCGGAAGACGATTTTCAGAAAGCCGCTTTAAATGCCAAAGAAAATTGCCCGGTATCGCAGCTGTTAAAAGCAGACATCTTTTTGTCGGCTACTTTAGAAGCATAAATAAAAAGGCTATAAAATAAAAAACTACGGAGCGATCCGTAGTTTTTTTATGTTTTAATCGGGAATATTATTCTTCAACCATAGTGTGGTATACGTTCATCACATCATCGTCTTCTTCAATTTTTTCCAGTAGTTTTTCAACATCAGCAACCTGTTCTGCATTCAGTTGTTTGGTTACCTGCGGAATTCTGTCGAATCCGGAAGATAAAATTTCCATATTTCTGTTTTCCAGTTCTTTCTGAATAGCACCAAAGCTTTCAAAAGGCGCATACATCATGATACCGTCTTCGTCAGCAAAGATCTCTTCCACACCGAAATCGATCATTTCCAGTTCTAATTCTTCCACATCCTGACCTTCAGATGGAATTCTGAAATTACAGGTATGGTCAAACATGAATTCTACAGAACCTTGAGTACCCAAAGTACCGTTGCATTTGTTGAAATAGCTTCGGATGTTGGCAACAGTTCTGTTATTATTATCGGTAGCGGTTTCAATTAAAATGGCAATACCATGAGGGGCATATCCTTCAAATAAAACCTCTTTATAGTTAGCGGTATCTTTATCGGAAGCTTTTTTAATGGCGCGTTCCACATTGTCTTTCGGCATGTTGGCAGCTTTTGCATTTTGCATTACTGCACGCAAACGGGAATTTGTTTCCGCATTTGGTCCGCCTTCTTTAACGGCCATTACAATATCTTTTCCAATTCTTGTAAACGTTTTAGCCATTGCCGACCAACGTTTCATTTTTCTCGCTTTTCTAAATTCAAACGCTCTTCCCATAAGAGTTAATTGTTTTTTGTTATAGTTTGTAAAACAGTGTGCAAAAATAAAATTATTACAGCACTTTAACAAAAAAAGAGACTTCTTTTGAAGCCTCTTTTTTTATAATTATTTTTTGTAAAATGGTAATTTAACCACTTTTGCAGCTACATCATTTTTTCTGATTCGGATAAAAATTTCGCTGTCAACAGCCGATAAAGCCGTTGGAACGTATCCTAATCCGATTCCTTTGTTTAACGATGGCGACATTGTTCCGGAAGTTACTATTCCGATTACGGCACCGTCTTTGTCTACGATTTCATAATCATGACGCGGAATTCCTCTTTCTGTTAATTCAAAAGCAACCAGTTTTTTAGTTACTCCGGCTTCTTTTTGTTTTTTAAGGTTTTCCGAATTGGTAAATTCTTTATCAAATTTTGTAATCCATCCTAATCCTGCTTCTAATGGAGAAGTGGTATCGTTAATGTCGTTTCCGTAAAGGCAGAATCCCATTTCAAGACGTAAAGTGTCACGGGCTGCCAATCCGATCGGTTTGATTCCGAAAGCGGCTCCGGCTTCAAAAACGTTGTTCCAGATTGTTTCGGCATCTTCATTTTTGAAATAAATTTCAAAACCTCCGGAACCGGTATAACCTGTTGCCGAAATGATCACATCTTTCACTCCTGCAAACTCAGCAGTCTGGAAAGAATAATACGGCATATTGATCAGGTCAGTAGCTGTTAACGACTGCATTGCCTCAGCTGCTTTTGGTCCCTGAATAGCCAGTAAAGAATAGGAATCGGAAGCATTTTGCATGTCCACACCCAAATCATTGTGCTTGGAAATCCAGTTCCAGTCTTTTTCAATGTTGGAAGCATTTACGACCAGCATATAATCGTTATCGGCAATTTTATAAATAATTAAATCGTCAACAATTCCGCCTTCGTTGTTTGGTAAACAGGAATATTGTGCTTTACCGTCTACTAATTTGGAAGCATCATTTGAAGTTACTTTCTGAATTAAAGCCAGGGCATTTTCTCCTTTCAGGAAAAATTCCCCCATGTGCGAAACATCAAAAACACCTACGCCGTTACGAACCGTTTCATGTTCAATGTTAACTCCTTCATATTGAACAGGCATATTATAACCTGCAAACGGAACCATTTTTGCTCCTAAACTTTCGTGAACGTGCGTTAATGCTGTATTTTTCATTTTGTGCTGTATATTTATTTTAGGTCGCTAATGTATTGATTTTTTATGGAGTGACAAAAGGGATAAAACGGGATTATTTTTTCATCAGGTAATTTTTCAGTTCTTGATAGGATTTTATTTTATGACTCACTTTTTCTTTATTCAAAATCCGTTCAATTTGCTCCGGAACGGGCAGCGCTATGTTTAAACCGGAAGCCACAATATCGGCAAACTTGATCGGGTGGGCAGTTTCCAGGAAAACACCGATACTGCCGGGTTGCTGCGGCATTTCCTGCTGCAAACCAAGATAGCCCACAGCTCCGTGTGGTTCCGAAAGATAGCCGTTTTGCCGGTATAGTTCTTTTATAGCTGCCAGTGTGGCTGCATCGGTAAACGAAAAGGACGAAAAATCCTGTTCCAGTTGTTTTAAATCATGCTGATACAATTCCAGAATGCGGACAAAATTGCTGGGACTGCTCACATCCATGGCATTGGATATCGTGGCTACTGTAGGATTGGGCGTGTATGTTCCGGTTGCTAAAAAACGGGGTACGGTATCGTTGGCATTCGTGGCGGCAACAAAACGGGCAATGGGCAAGCCCAGGCGTTTGGACAGCATTCCGGCACAGATATTTCCGAAATTACCGCTCGGACAGGCCAGAACTATCGGTTTGTTGTATGGTTTCAAAGTTTTGTAAACAAAGAAAAAATAGAACATTTGCGGCAGCCAGCGGGCAATATTGATGGAATTTGCAGATGTGAGGTGCATACCGGCTAAATCGGCATCGGAAAAAGCTTTTTTAACCATCGCCTGGCAATCGTCAAAAGTGCCGTCCACTTCAAGGGCGCTGATGTTTGCTCCCAAAGTGGTGAGTTGTAATTCCTGGATAGCACTGACTTTTCCGCCTGGATAGGCAATCACCACGTCGACATTTTTGGTTCCTAGAAAACCGTTGGCAACCGCACCGCCGGTATCGCCGGAAGTAGCTACTAAAACGGTTGTTTTACAATCATTCTCCCGGTTAAAATATTCCAGGCAGCGGGACATAAAACGGGCACCTACATCCTTAAAGGCCATTGTAGGACCGTGATACAATTCTAATGCGAAAATATTATCGGCTACAGGAATGACCGGAAAATCAAAACATACTGTATCCCGTATGATCTGTTTGAGTACCGTTTCCGGAATTTCGTTTCCAACGAAAGGCTGAATTACCCGGAAGGCAATTTCTTCATTCGTTAAAGCTGTTATTGTTTCATAAAAAGATGCCGGCAGCGGTGTTATTGTTTCCGGGAAATACAAACCGTTATCGGGTGCGATACTTTGCATAACGGCTTCCCGGAAAGAGACTTTATGGTTCGGGTTATTCAGGCTGTAATAGTTCATTTGTAAGGTTTTATCAGTTGATGATTCGTATGCCATCCGGATTTATTTTCGAAACATAAATTTCAAACGGAATGGTGGTATCGCTATATATTTTTTTCATTTCAAGTGCAACTTTTTGAGCCGTTTCAATTCCCTGACTTAAAGCGTAAATTGAAGGACCTGATCCGGAAATTCCGGCACCCAGTGCACCGTTTTTTAAGGCGGTTTCTTTAACCAGATCAAAGTTAGGAATATATCTTTTACGCAGGGGTTCTATGATTTCATCCTGTAAAGAACGCTGGATCAGTCCGTAATCGTTTGTGTACAATCCGGCAATCAGTCCGCCGAGATTTCCCCATTGTCTGATGGCGCTTTTTAACGGAATTTCGGGTGATAAAACTGCCCGCATTTCGGATGTTTTCAGGGTTATCTGCGGGTGGATTACCGTTGCAAATAAGGCTGGAGGACTGTCAATGCAGATGATGTCTAAAGGATCATAACCTCTGATGAGTGTAAAGCCGCCCAAAAGTGCCGGAGCAAGATTATCGGCATGTTCGCTTCCGCTGGCCAGAGCTTCTCCCTTCATGGCAAAACGGACTAATTCTTTTGCGGTAAAGGGCCTGCCCAGTAATTCATTAATACCGAAAACGGCTCCGGCTGCACTTGCGGCAGAACTTCCGATGCCGCTTCCGGCTTTTATATTTTTTGTGATTTCAATGGCAAATCCGCAATCGGGCTGAACGGCTTCCAGTAAGGCCATAGCCGCCACGCCGGCAACATTCTGCTCCGGTTCAAGCGGTAAATCGGCTCCGGTTATCCGGGTAATCCGGATTCCTTTGGTATCGGTTTTATAAATAATCATTTCGTCGCCAATCGTATCCAGGCACAAGCCTAAAACGTCAAATCCACAGGACAGATTGGCAATCGTTGCCGGACAAAATAGTTTAATACGGTTCATTTTTTCGGGATTTAAACGTTACCAATTCGAATTACATCTGCAAATATTCCGGAAGCAGTTACAGCCGCTCCGGCACCGGCACCTTTTATCAGCAGCGGCTGTTCGGAATAACGGTCGGTATAAAACAACACGATATTGTCTTTCCCTTCCAGGTTATAAAAAGGATGTTCTTTAGCAATGCATTGCAAGCCTACGGATGCTTTGCCGTTTTCAAATTGTGCCACATATTTTAAGCGGCATTCTTTTTGGGCAGCATCCTGATAGAGATTTTTAAAATGGACGGCATTGGTCTGCAGGGATTCCAAAAAGCCGGGAACAGTTGTTGCTGTCAGAGCATCTTCCGGTAAAAAGGACTGGTTATGAATGTCGTCAATTTCCATCTGGTAACCGCTTTCCCGGATTAGGATCAATATTTTCCGCATGACGTCAATTCCGCTTAAATCGATCTTCGGATCCGGTTCGGTATAGCCTTCCTGCTGTGCCTGATTTACAATATCGTGGAAGCTGTTGTCTTTATTAAAATTGTTAAAGATAAAGTTTAAGCTACCCGATAAAACCGCCTGAATTTTATTGATTTTATCGCCGGAAATAATTAAATTCTTTAAGGTGTCAATAATGGGCAGACCGGCTCCGACATTTGTTTCATACAGGAAAGGAGCATTGTACTTTTTAGACAGCGATTTCAGGTGCTGATAGTGCTCATATTCCGATGAACAGGCAATTTTATTACAGGTTACCACAGCCACATTCTGCTTTAAAAAGCGGTCGTATATGCCGGCAATATGCGCATTGGCCGTATTGTCAATAAAGATGCTGTTGCGCAGGTTCAGTTTTTCCACATTGGCAATAAAAGCTTCGGTATTGTTGGCTTCTCCGGCTTCCAGGTGTTCTTTCCAGTTGTTCAGGGCAATTCCTTCGTCGTCAAAATACATTTTTCTGGAATTGGAAATAGCAATAACCCTGACATTCAGTTTTAAATTGTCTTTCAGGTATTTTTTCTGCTGGTTGATCTGATCGATAAATTTTCCGCCTACATTTCCCACACCGCTGATAAAAAGGTTCAGCTGCCTGATGTTGTCTTCAAAGAATCGCTCGTGCAGCGTGTTCAATGCTTTTTTGACATCTTTTTGCTGGATAACCACCGAAATATTGCGTTCGGAAGCTCCCTGTGCGATCGCCCGGATATTCACATTGTTTTTGCCTAAAGTACTAAGCATCCTGCCGCTTAAACCCTGGTGGTTTTTCATGTTTTCGCCCACCAGGGCAATAATACTGAGGTTGTTTTCAATACAGGAAGGTTTGATTTTCAGCTGTTTGATCTCGTATTGAAATTCCATATCAATAGCCCGTTTTGCCCTGGAAGCATTTTGTTCTGAAATACCAATGCAAATGGAATGTTCCGAGGATGCCTGTGTGATAAAAATAATGTTGACCTGCTCTTTGGCAACCGCGCCGAAAAAACGTTTGGACGCACCGGAAACACCAATAAGCCCGGAACCTTCCAGAGTGATCAGCGCAATATTATCAATATGGCTGATGCCTCTGATGGAATCCTTATTTGGAACGACTTCATTGCGGATAACAGTGCCGTAGTCTTCCGGGGCAAAAGTATTCTTAATGTGAATCGGGATATGTTTGTTTAAAACCGGCTGAATGGTTGGGGCATACAATACTTTGGCTCCGAAATGGGATAATTCCATTGCTTCTTTATAGCTGATGTCCGGAATTGGCCTGGCTTGTTTGACAATTCTGGGATTGGCAGTAAACATGCCGCTCACATCAGTCCAGATTTCCAATTGTTCCGCATCGAGCGCAGCAGCAATAATAGCGGCAGTATAATCGGAACCGCCACGTCCCAAAGTAGTGGTCAGACCGTTATAGGCTTCTGCTATAAATCCGGGTAATATTGTAATTTCTGCCTGGTTTTTATCAAAGAAATACTGGATTAAGAAATCGGTAGTTTCAAAATTTACATGGGCATTGCCAAAGTTGGCATCGGTTTTAATAAGCTCGCGGCTGTCTGCATAAGCGACTTTACCGGGCAGTTGTTTTAGCTTCTCATAAATAATACGGGAAGAAAGCAATTCTCCGTAGGCGAGTATGGTATCGGTTGTTTTGTCTGACAATTCCCCTAACAGGAAACAACCTTCCAAAAGCGAAGCGATATGGGCAAAAGCCGCTGTAATGTATTGGTTTATTACGTCTTTATTTTCCTCAGGCAACAGCGCTTCAACAGTACTGAAATGCCTGTCTTTTATTGCTATAAGTGCATTTTTATATTCGGGATCTTTATGTTTCGCTTTGTTTATCGCTTCAACTAAAGCATCGGTTATACCGCCCAAAGCGGATACTACAACAACTTTTTTACCGCTTTTTTGTTTAATAATGGAAATGGACTGTATGATATTCTGGGCATTGGCTACCGAAGTGCCGCCAAATTTTAAGACTTTCATAGGATTATCTTTTTGGATCCATCTGTTGTTTTACAAATGAATACGATTAAAAATATAAAGGAAAGGGTTGTTAAGAGAAACAACTAAGCCGTCTTGTTAAAAATAACAAGTGCACACAATGGATTATATGTAATGATTATACCCCTAAAGGGGTAGTTGTTGTAGTTGTAGATGTTGTAGCAACGGCAGTTGCAACCGATACAGTTACGGTTGTAGCAAGAGGGTAATATTTGCTATTGTTGCTTAACATTAAAACAAATATAATTATTTTTTGTTTTAAAATGGCAAGCTGCCGGTATAAATTCACCGGATGTATTTTGGCAACAGCATTGTAATCACTGATTTATATGAAAAAATAACGAAGATTTTTGTTTTGCCATCTCTGTAAAGTTGTGTATAATTGCGTTCTCACAGCAATTATTACCAAAACAAAATGCTTAAAAACAGTTACCTCTTAGCCTGTTTGTTATTAACAGGTGTGCTATATGCCCAGGAAAACACGCAAAGTCATTCCCCAACGACCATAACGGTGGATGAGCTGTCGTATACAGACGAAAAAAGCGGGAAGGGAAGTTATCAGGATAATCAGAAAACGGGTTTATGGACCTATTTTTATGATGACCAAAAGCTATGGAAAAAAGGGGAATATGATAAAGGGAAGGAAACCGGTACCTGGCGGATCTATTATAAAAACGGCAATGTAAGATTTTTAGAAAACTACAGCAATGGCATCCGGCATGGAAAAAGCATGGCATATTATGAAGACGGGAAGAAAAAATTGGTGTCCAATTATGCGGATGGCAAACCGGATGGTGAATTTATAGTATATTTTGATGACGGTAAAAAGTACACGGTTCAGCATTATGACAAAGGAATTAAAACGGGTAAGTATACCGAATACTATCATAACGGAAAAATTAAAACGGAAGAGTTTTATGTAATTGGCAAACCGGAAAGAAAATATATAACGTATTATGAAAGCGGCAAAGTAAAAGAAGACGGTTTCCTGAAGGGTAATTCTATTACTGGAGAGCACACGACCTATTTTGAAAACGGAATCGTTACCATAAAAGCAATAATGGCCGATAACAGGCTAATGGAGGTTTTGGAACGCCATGATAAAAACGGTAACAAATTAGATCCGGGTACGCTTAAAAACGGCAATGGCATTTTTAATCATTATGATGATAACGGCAAATTGCTTGCAGCGGTAGTATTTGAAAACGGAAGGCCAAAAAAATAATAGGCTGCCTATCTTTAAGTTAGGACCATATTTTTGCTGTTAATAATACTGTAATATAAAGGCAGGATTAGCAGCGATGATAAAGGGACTATGCAGAAATAGTTGTAAATTTATAGAAGTCTTTAAAATCGGAAATAATGGAAAATTTGATGCGAACAGATAAGAACGAAATTCTAAAGCGATTTAAACCGATTGATAAATTTGCACATAAAGGGCTGCAGGGCCACGCTTTGATTGTGGGCGGCAGTTATGGCAAGATCGGTGCTCCGGCACTGTCGGCTAAAGCCTGTTTGAAATCCGGAGCCGGATTGGTTACGGCATATATTCCCAAATGCGGTTATGATATCGTGCAGACGATAATTCCGGAAGTCATGGTCATTACCGATGATTATCCGACACATTTAACAGCCATCGACAAGGCAGTCGATTTCCGGGCTATAGGCATTGGAGTAGGGATGGGGCTGCATTCGGAAACCCAGCAGGCATTTTTTCACTTTTTAAAACTCAACAAAGCTCCTTTGGTAGTGGATGCCGACGGACTGAATATACTTTCTGAAAATAAAGAATGGCTGGAACTATTACCGCCCAAAACGATACTGACCCCGCATAAAAAAGAACTGGAACGGCTTATCGGGGAATGGCATGACGATGCCGGAAAAATAAAAAAAGTAAAGACTTTTTCTAAAGAATACGATCTGGTAGTGGTGGTAAAAGGTGCGCCAACGGTGATCGTGTATCACGATGCCCTTTTTGAAAACAGCACCGGAAATCAGTCTCTGGCTACTGGTGGCAGCGGTGATGTGCTGACCGGAATTATTACCGGCCTGCTGGCACAATCCTACGAACCTCTTGATGCGGCAATAGTGGGTGTATATGTACACGGGCTGACGGCAGATATTGCTTTGTCGGATGTGGGGTATCATGCTTTTATCGCATCGGACTGTATTGACAATCTCGGAAAAGCATTCCTGACTTTATATTAAAAACCATTTTAGAATAATTGATAGCTAATCAGGGAACCGAAAATACCGGTTCCCTGATCAGGTTGCTATGCCTGCTGATCGAAACTGCGGAACATTTCCAGGATATACTGTAAAGCACCGGAACTGTGGAGTGCAACGGTATTGACCATGGTCATTGTAGTTACTTCAGCAGCTCTTTTCAGCATTTTTGTTTCGTATGCGCTAAAAGAAGCTTTGGTATCACCGGATTTATCATCGAGCAGGATCTCGCTCAGTTCCAACGCATCCAGCATTGCCATGTTAACACCTTCACCGGCATAAGGCGGCATTCTGTGTGCAGCATCTCCAATGATCGTAAGATTGCTTTGCGGTTCCCAATGCTGGCTGGACGGATAATGGAATAAAGGCCGTGGTATAATGGTTATTTTTTCTGCGGTAAATAATTCGTGCCACATCACGTCCCAATCGGGGAAGCTTTTAACGAACCAGTTTTTTACTTCCGGGATGTTTTTAAAATTGATGTTGCTCTCCGTTACCCAATTTTTATCTACTTTTTCACCGGTATAAAAAGCAATGCTTCCGTCACCTTTTGTACTAAGAATCAGGGACTGTTCGTTTCCTAATGCAAATAATTTACCTCCTTTTAACAGGTTGAAGAGTTTCGGGGTACTTTTTTCTGCTTCGTAAATGTTGCCTTCAACGATGGTAACGCCGGAATATACCGGTTTTATAGCACTTAAATAAGGTCTGATCTTGGAATTCGCACCGTCTGCACCAATAACAATATCGGCATAAACGTTTTCTTTGTTGTGGAAATGTAACCGCCACCCGTCATTTGCTTTTTCCATCGAAAGGAACCGGCTGTCCCAGACCACGGTATCGTCCTGTAGTGATTCCAGTAATATTTTCCGAAGCGGACCTCTGTCAATTTCAGGCCGGTTTTCTGCTATACTACCTTCCTGATGATCGTCCAGGCAAATGGTACCGTGATGATCTGTTATTCTTAATTTTCCGGCATCCGGTAAATGGTTGGCATAAAAAGCAGCCATTAAACCAGCTTTTCGAAGTGCTGCCAAACCGGATTCTTCATGTAAATCCAGATTGGCGCCCTGTACTCTGGCATTTTTGTTCAGATCCCGTTCATAAACGGTTACCTTACAGCCTCCCTGCTGTAAAAGTCTTGCCAGCGTTAGTCCGCCCGGACCACCGCCGATTATCGCAATTTGTTTGTCTTTAAGATTCATTTCCGTATCTTTTTAATTACGGAACAAAGTTATTTTCCGGTGAGGGTTGAAAATTGTATAAATCGGTCGTTTTGATTGTGACGCAGTTCTTTAGGAGAAACACCGGTTAGTTTTTTTACGGTTCGTATAAAATGCGGCTGGTCGAAAAAATCCTGCTCGGGAAACAGCTTGCCTTTTTTGATATGGTCAAAGGAAGCCCTGAACCGGAGAATATTGCAATAGGTTTTTAAAGAGATACCGTATTGCCTGTTAAAATAGCGGTTGATCTGCCGGCTGCTCCAATATACTTTTTCTGAAAATTCTTTTACCGATAGTGCTCCGTTTGAAGCAAACATCAGATCGAAAAGTTTTATTTTTCTTTCGTCAATATTTTCAGGGATACGTTCCTGTATTGTATGGACTGCCTTTTGGCAAAAATGTTCAAAGCTGCTTAGATCACCGGCATTAAAATCCCAAAAGCCGGCCGGTAAACGGATGGCGGTATCCAATAGGTCCGATACTGTTTGCTGTAGCAGATATTCTGCTGCAAGCGGCTTAAAGCTGATGGCAAAGGTGAGCGTTTGCGGTTCAATGGTGGCATAAGACGGTTGGGTTTCCAGCCCTAAAAGAGTGATATGGAACGGTTCGGTTGCCGATACTGAAAAAAACAAATCAATCCTGCCATCGGGCAATACAATGACCTCTTTGTTTTCGTCCGAAGGATTGTGCAGCATCCAGAAACTTTCAACAAATGCGGCAATTGACTGAGGCGGATTGATCAGTTTATAGTCCACTCATTTACTTTTTTAAAACTAATTTGTTTACCCTGTATACCATATAAATGGTGAATAGCATAATGGTAGAGGCTATCATGGCTAGTGTATCATAATGCTGTAAAGGGGTAAAATTGTCTTTTTGTACAATAATAACTCCTGCGAGCATGGCTCCGAAACCACCTGCCATTTGCTGTAATGACGCATTGATGCTCATAAAAGCCCCTCTGTCCTGTGCCTGTGGAATGGCCGAGGTGAGCGCAATGGACGGTACCATCCGGCTCATTATTGCCACCATCATCAATACATTCATTGTCAGAACCAGCCAAAATGGTGTTGCCGAAAAATGGGCATAAATATTAATGATTATGATGGCACAGCTAGTGGCCGCAGCAAATAATTTGAATTTACTGATTTTATCACTCCATTTTCCGATAAAAGGCATTGAAATTAGCGTAGCAATACCGGAAACCAGGAAAATAAGCGGTAATTGTTCTTCTGTTACTTTTAAATTGTTAATGGCAAATGCGCTGCCAAAAGGCATCATCATAAAGCCGCCAATGGATAGGAGGGCTGTTGACAGAAAACCGATTCTATAATTTTTTTTAGCTATTGTATGCAGCAAATGCTGGAAAGCCGTTTTATCTCTTTGCAATGAAAGGTGTTCGTTGATGGGTTTTAGTTTCAGGAAAAGGGTAAGCGCAATAATACCCGCCATTACGGCTATCCATAAAAACGGAATATGCCAGCCCCATTTATTGGCGATATATAAACCGATCGGGATACCCAAAACCTGGCTTGCGCCAAAGCCCATTTGAACAAAACCCATTACTTTCCCGCGCTGTTGCAGGCTGAACAGGTCGGCTACTATTGCCATAGAGATAGAACCGATTACCCCACCGAATATTCCGGTGACAATCCGGGCAATTACCAGCAGCGGGAACGTTGGTGCTAATGCGCAAAACAGGGTTCCTGTTGCAAAACCGATATAGAAAAATAACAGGAGTTTTTTACGGTCAAACCGGTCGGCAAAACCTGCTGTAAGAAGTCCGGAAATCCCGGCGCTAAAGGCATAGGCAGATACCGCCACACCAAATTGGGAAGGGCTGATGCTCAATGTTTTCATCATAATATCTCCCAAAGGCGACATTACCATAAAATCCAGTACAACGGTAAATTGGGTGATGGCTAATAAGAAAACTACAAATTTCTGATAGCCGGTAAAGGGTATTGTTGGTGTCTGATCGTTCATTTTATATTAATTCTTTACACTCATAATGATGAACGTTAACAAGTGCTATTATCTGTGATACCGTTAACGTATCGGTTACTATTCTTAAGACGCAATCAATATCATCCTGGTCAATGCTCCAGGCGGTTATGGCAATATGGGCGTTTAAAATTTTACGGATTTTGTGTTTGCTTTTTTTGGTTTTGATATTGGTCGCAAATATGAATATGTTTTGCAGTTTCATAACAATACTTTTATGGTGTTAGTGCTTTAATAACCAGTTCAAATGTTTCATCGCGGATTTCGTTGGTTAGTGTAAAAGGCATGCCGCCCATACTTTTACCCCTGTTGTGAAAGCGGAGCAACGAATATAACGGACCGTAGGCAATGCTCCAGAATACATCTTTTGAAACGGGTATCATTTGTTTTTTTGCTACAGCATTGGTAAAAAAATCAGTCATTAAGGTTCTGAAATCCTTTACACTTTCCTGTATGATATATTCGCCATAGGAGGAGTTTTGCAGTATTTCCAAACAACCCATTTCTGCCATGTGGTTTATCATGAAATCGGCCCTGTTTTCCCATTGCTTCCGGAGCCCGTCTACAAAGTGCATACCGGGTACGAATCCGTTCATCATGGCAGCGAAGAATTTTTGACCGATTTCCACACCGATTTTTTTTATCAGATCGTCTTTGTCGGTATAGTAGATATACAGTGTTGCCACCGAAACATTACTTTCTTTAGCCAGACGATTCATACTAAAGCCTTCAATCCCTTTATCGGCAAGCATTTCTATAGCTTTTTGCTTTACCAGGTCTTCTTTATTAGTATCACGTGTTCGCATAGTCTTTCATTTTATCGGAACAAAAGTAATATTAATAAATGAATGTTCGCTTACTTATGAAAAATATTTTTTTAGTTTGGTAAAAATATTCTGAGAACATCTCGCAAATCCCACTTCATCCTTCATTCCTCATACTTCTAATTTCACACTTCTTACCTCATGTATCCTATATAAAAAAAGCGCTTCATTTTCGAAGCGCTTTTTTATTAAATCCCTAAGGAACGAAACAGTTCAACCAGTTTCGGATCGGATGGGCGCGGAGCATCGGCCGTTACGATATTTCCTTTAGTGTCTACTAAAATAAATCTTGGAATACCTTCAATAGCATAATCTTTTACGAATTGAGAGTTCCAGTCGTTATCGGCAAACAGCTGAATACCGCCTAAACTTTTTTCATTCACTAAATTTTTCCATTTTTCATGGTCTTTTTTAGCATCAATGGAAAGGCTTACAAATTCAATGTTTTTACCGTGATATTGTTTTTCCACTTCCTGTAAAAAAGGGATTTCTTTACGACACGGTCCGCACCAGGTTGCCCATACATCGATATACACATATTTTCCGGCTAACTGGTCTAAGGATGTTTTTCCGCCTTTATGGTTCTCGTAGTTGAATTTCGGCGACGGTTTTCCAACAGTTAGTGTTTTGATCTTATTAAACTTGGTCGTTAATTCATCTTTGAATTTCTGGTTAGTTGATAACGCCATTAATTCTTTATACAGGTTTTCGGCATCCGGATTTCCGGCTCCAACCTCATAACCTAAGTTTTGCAGTAAACTGTTTTTAATGCTCGGGCTCTT
This sequence comes from Flavobacterium sp. 40-81, assembly GCF_001898245.1. Classification (NCBI taxonomy): domain Bacteria; kingdom Pseudomonadati; phylum Bacteroidota; class Flavobacteriia; order Flavobacteriales; family Flavobacteriaceae; genus Flavobacterium; species Flavobacterium sp. 40-81. The sequence continues at coordinate 17,210 of NZ_MKTM01000035.1, read as the reverse complement.
GATTTTTTTGATTTCCGGCAGGGCTACTTTTGAAGTATAATCGGCATCCTCACCTAACTGTTCCATTATTTTCCCACGGAATTTAGCCGCTACAATCTGTTTGTAAGGATTTGAAAACAAGAAGTCTTCTTCGCTATCCAGGTTTGTCTTTTCGTCAAAAAGAGGGAAGCCTGCCGATACTTTAAAATCTTCTTTTTTTGTATAATGCGCGTGGTAAGGAGCATAGTTGGCATTTAAAAGTTGCTCAAAATAATTGATGTTTTTTAGTTCGCTGGTTTTAAAAGCAGCATCACTGAACTTTGTTTTGTTGTATAACTCTAAAACCGTCTTTTTTAATTCGGAATTTTTGGTCAGGAATGTGTTTTCATCCTGGCTGTAAAAAGCTTGCGGATCGCCCAGTGCCTTGTTTACAATTTCATTCTTTTTAGCGATATACTGGTTTTCAACACTGCCGTTTCCAGAAAAAGCCAGGGTAGTGGTGAAGTTCTTATCATCGGCATTAATTGCCAGCTTGGTACCTTTGGCCAGGTATAAGGCAATACGGTTGTTTTTGGTGCCCAGAGTATAGGTCCCGTTGTAGTCAATTGGAAAACTCTCCGAAAAAGATCCGTCGGGTTTTAAGGTGATTTCCTTTTCAAAGGCTTCCCCTCTGATTCTGATTTTGTTTTCATCAGCATTACTGATTTTACCCGATAAGGTAATGGTTTCTTTCGGACCGGCGAAAGAAGCAAAAACAATTACCAGCAGTAAATAAATTACTTTCTTCATGTTAAACAGGTTTTTAGTTGTTTGAATTTTAGTTGCTCAAATATAAGAATTGTGATTAATAATTCAATTATACCAAATACTAATAATATGTCTTGTTTTTTACCCTTAATTTGCGGAATTTTGAGGAATTAATTTATACAATAAAATGGATACAGTACATTATATAAGCTCCGACGTGATTTCATTGGAGTTACTACAAGAAATAATTACAGAGCATAAAACCCTTGCCTTATCGGAAGAAGCCCGTCTTAATATTGAAAAATGCAGAGCTTATTTGGATAATAAAATGCAAACACACAACGAACCTATTTATGGAATTAATACCGGTTTCGGATCTTTGTGTGATGTAAAAATTTCGAATGAAAACTTATCCAGGTTACAGGAAAATTTAGTGAAATCGCATGCTTGTGGTACCGGTGATGAAGTACCGCATGAAATTGTGAAAATCATGTTGCTGTTAAAAATTAAGTCTTTGAGTTTCGGACATTCCGGAGTGCAGCTGCAAACGGTAGAAAGACTTATTGACTTTTATAACCACGATATTTTACCGGTTATTTATTCGCAGGGTTCTTTGGGCGCTTCCGGCGATCTGGCACCATTGGCACACTTGTCTTTACCGTTATTGGGAGAAGGAGAAGTATTTGCTGACGGATTCCGTCAACCGGCGAAAAAGGTATTGGAAAAAATGGGTTGGGAGCCTATTGTTTTACAATCTAAAGAAGGGCTGGCATTATTGAACGGAACACAGTTTATGAGTGCTTACGGAAGCTATGTATTGCTGAAAGCAAGCAAATATTCTTATTTAGCCGATGTTATCGGAGCCATCTCGTTAGAAGGATTTGACGGAAGAATCGAACCGTTTAATGAGCTGATCCATTTGGTTCGTCCGCACAAAGGGCAGATCAATACCGCAAAACGTTTCCAGGAATTACTGGAAGACAGCGAAATCATTGCACAGCCTAAAAAACATGTACAGGATCCGTATTCGTTCCGTTGTATTCCACAGGTGCACGGTGCTTCCAAGGATACTATCGACTATGTGAAAAAAGTATTTAAAACGGAAATCAACTCCGTTACCGATAATCCGAATATCTTTATTGAAAGTGATGAGATCATCTCCGGAGGAAATTTCCACGGACAGCCTTTGGCTTTAGCTCTGGATTTCCTGGGAATAGCTTTGGCAGAACTGGGAAGTATTTCTGAAAGACGTACTTATCAGTTAATTTCCGGTTTGAGAGGATTACCGGCATTTTTAGTGAGCGACCCGGGATTAAATTCCGGATTCATGATTCCGCAATATACCGCGGCGAGTATTGTAAGCCAGAACAAGCAATATGCTACTCCGGCCAGTATTGACAGTATTGTTTCTTCAAACGGTCAGGAAGACCACGTGAGTATGGGAGCAAATGCAGCAACGAAGGCTTTAAAAATTATGGAAAATTTAGAGCGTATCCTTGCCATTGAATTGATGAATGCTTCCCAGGCAGTAGCATTCAGAAGACCTTTAAAATCAAGTGATTTTATCGAAATGTTCCTGAAATCCTACAGAGAAGAAGTGCCGCTTGTTCATGAAGACCGTATCTTACATTATGACATTGAAAAATCGGTTGCTTTCTTAAACAGCTTCCAGATGGACGAAGTGGTTTTTGAATAAGCCAATAGCTGATAAATGAAAAAGACTTCCATTGGAAGTCTTTTTTTGTTTTACGAAATACCAGTTATGGTATCAAAACGGTAGTCGCATTTACACAAAAATGACACTTCATATCTGTCTGACGGGAACAGCTGAAATGATGTTTTATTTTCGTTATTGCTCCTAAAGCCCTATATTTGTGAATACAGTGTTTTGAAAACAGCCTTGTTTTCTTTTATTAAATCTACTTTTTTTTAAATCACCCCCGGAGGGAGCTGTCTTTTTTATCGGTGTTTATCCGAAATAAATGTTGACTATTTTTAATTCAGTTTGCTTAGGCGATGCTAAATATTTTCTGTTTGCAGACAGATGCGCTAATCAAAGAATAACGAGGTTATAATTGCTTTTACTTATTGGGATAGCAACCGATACAAATTATATATTCTTATGAAATTAGTGATCATATCCAACAGGCTGCCGTTAAAAGTAGTCGAAGAAGAAAAGGGGTACAGAATCGTTCCGAGTACCGGAGGACTTACAACAGGGCTGAGTTCGCTGGAAACGACAATGGAAACACATTGGATTGGCTGGCCGGGGCTGTACATTGAAGAACCAGGGGAAAGAAAGAAAATCGATCGGGAATTAGAGTTGTTGAATTACCATCCGGTTTACCTGACGCCCGATCAAATCGAAAATTATTATGAAGGTTACAGCAACAGTGTTATATGGCCGCTTTTTCATTATTTTTTTAGTAATGTCCGGTATCAGAATGACTACTGGGATGCCTATAAAGAGGTGAATGCCCTGTTTTGTGAAAAAGCATTAGAGGTGATTGCTACCGGCGATACGATTTGGGTACAGGATTACCAGCTCATGCTGTTGCCGCGAATGATCCGGGAAAAAATGACCGACATAAGTATCGGATATTTTCACCATATTCCTTTTCCTTCTTACGAATTGTTCCGGAGTTTGCCTGAAAGAGCCGAAATACTCAGTGGACTGTTGGGGGCCGACCTTATAGCATTCCACACGCATGGCTATATGCGTCATTTTATCAGTACTATTTACCGGGTTATGAAGCTGGATTGTCATTTGGACGAGATCTACCTGCACGACAGGATAGTCGATGTAGATGCATTTCCGATGGGAATTAACTATGAAATGTTTCATACGGCGCTGCTTAATCCTGACATCAGCCGGCGTGCAGAAGAGCTTAAAAAAGATTTTGGAAGTGGTAAGCTTGTATTGTCAGTTGACAGGTTGGATTACAGCAAGGGGATTTTAATGCGTTTAAAAAGTTTTGAGTATTTTTTAAATAATAACCCGCAGTACCAGGGTAAGGTATCTCTCGTTATGATAGTAGCGCCTTCGCGTGATAATGTTGCTATATATGCAAAACTGAAAGAAGATATTGACCGGAAAGTTGGTGCTGTTAATGGTCAATATTCAACAGCAGACTGGAGGCCGGTTTATTATTTTTACCGCTCTTTCCGGTTTGAAGAACTGGCTGCTTTATACAATATTTCCAGCATCTGCCTGGTAAACCCGTTCCGGGACGGGATGAATCTGGTTGCAAAAGAATATGTGGCGTCCAAACGGGATGGAAAAGGAGTGCTGATATTGAGTGAAATGGCAGGAGCATCCATTGAATTGCCGGATGCCCTGATTGTTAACCCAAACGATCTGAAAGAAATAGAAAGCGCGATTTTGCAGGCTTTGGAAATGTCTGAGGAGGAGCAAAGTACTGCTATTTCCAATATGCAGGAAATTATTTCTGTACAGCATGTAGGCCAATGGGCAAAAGATTTTATCGAAGAGCTGGCTCATGTAAAAAAGAAAAACAAAAGCCTGCAGCAGAAAGTGATACAAGAGGTTCATTTTAACGAAATCAGACAGGCTTATACGCAATCCCGGAACCGGCTGATTATTTTGGATTATGATGGTACATTAGCAGCGTTTCACAGTAACCCGATGAAGGCATATCCAACACCTGAAATACTACATCTGCTGGAAAAAATGAGCAGCGACGCGGCAAACCGGATTATCATTAGCAGTGGCAGAGACAGGCAAACTCTGGAGAGCTGGTTAGGACATTTGCCTTTGGGCATAGCAGCCGAACACGGCATGTTTTATAAAGAACAGGGGGAATGGCAGGGTAAAACGACAAAAATGGAATGGGACAGCGAGATAATAACTATCATGAAGCACACCGTAAAGAAAACACCCCGTTCAAAACTGGAAATAAAAGAAGCGGCTTTGGTTTTCCATTACAGGGATGTAGACGTGTGGTTAGCTGAACTTCGTGTCACCCAGTTAATAAATGACCTGATCAATCCATGTTCAAGACAGAACCTGCAAATAATGAAAGGAAATAAAATTATTGAGGTGAAACCTGGCGGATACAATAAAGGTACCGAAGCGTTAAGACTGGCGGCAGAAAGCAATTACGATTTTGTAATGGCAATAGGAGATGATACTACCGACGAAGAAATGTTTATTGCCCTGCCTGCCGGTGCAGTTACTATAAAAGTAGGGAAAACATCAAACGCTGCCCGGTATAATATCCCGAAACAAGCTGACACAATAGGATTCCTCTATAAATTAACGGACAAACAGGGATAGCTGTTATTTTAAAAAATAGATACTGAGTAAGCCTAAAATTGCCGGAACACTTTGCACATACAGTATCGATTTCTGTACGGTCATGGCGCCATAAAGCCCGGCTACCAGAACACAGCCTAAAAAGAAGGTTGCCACATGCATGCTCCATTGGACATCACAAATCAATAACGACCAGATCAATCCGGCGGCTAAAAAGCCGTTATACAAGCCCTGGTTTCCTGCCATCTGTTTTGTTTTTTCAAACATTTCGGCCGGTACGCTTTTGAATACTTTTTTTGCCCGGGTTGTCCAGGCAAACATTTCCAACCATAAAATATAAAGGTGGAGTAAGGCTATAAATCCGATAATTATTTTAGAAAGTAGTACCATGGAAATTTGTATTAATTGTGAAACGTTAGGTAATTTTCAAGGGGGTTGACAGTGATTTAATCTTCTTTTTCGGCAACAATCTTTTCAATCCGGTTGTCCGGAATGAGCCACATTATGGCAACCAGCACATAAAATCCGCCGGCAATCAAACCGTTAAAACTGGAGGCGATAATTCCCAGTATGTAAAAAACAGGCGATAACTTTCCTTTTATATCTTTTCCGATAGCTTTGGATAAAACAGAATCCGGTCCGTGCTTTTTCAGGATTAAAGCCTGCAGTATAAAATAGGCAACAGCACACATTAAAAGAATGACGCCATACATGGTCATCGGAAAAGGAGCAAAGTGATTTTCACCAATCCATGCTGTTACAAACGGGATCAGGGAAAGCCAGAACAGCAGGTGCAGGTTTGCCCAGAGAATCCCTCCGGATACCTGTTTTACCGTGTGCATCATGTGATGGTGGTTGTTCCAGTAAATCCCCACATAAATAAAACTCAGGATATAACTTAGAAAAACGGGTAAAATGGGTTTTAACGAATTGAAATCAACGTCATGCGGGACTTTGATCTCCAGAACCATAATGGTGATGATGATGGCCAGTACGCCGTCGCTAAAAGCTTCCAGTCTGGTTTTATTCATATATTGAAATTAAGAGTTTTCGGAATGTAACGATTTGTGTATCCGCCGTTTGTGATGCGTTTGTTTTAGAGTACTGTCACCGGAAATAACACTGATGTTACCGTCAATTTCCAGCATGGCCAGTTTGACATCTTTATAGCGTTCCAGGCCGTGTTCGCGTATGGCTTCATAGAGCTCATCGGACGAGATTCCCAATTTACTCAGGGTGTCAAACTCCAGCTTTCCGTTATGGATCAATATTTCCGGTTTGTCCTGTAAAAAATCACCGAGTTTTTTGTATTTGAAAATCAGCTTTTTAAAAGCCATGTTGACTAAAAACAAAACCAATGCTGCTGCCAGACCTCCGAAAAGGCTGGTATTACTGCCTACCATAGCATTCTGAACCGAGTTACTGATGAGTAAAATCAGGATAACGTCGGCCGTATTGAGCTGGGATAACTGCTTCTTGCCAAAAATACGCAAGGCAATAACCATAAATAAATATACAGCGGTACTTCTTATGATTATATCCAGGTAGGCATTCATCAGCTGCTTAGTTTATTTCCATTTGAAATTCTTTTCAATGGCCTTGATCATTTCTCCTGCGATATCTTTTTGTGTTGCTCCTTCAATTCCTTCCAGGCCGGGCGAGGAGTTAACTTCCAGCAATAAAGGTCCTTTGGAAGAACGGATAATATCCACACCGGCAACTTTTAAGTTCATGGCTTTGGCTGCTTTAATGGCAATGCGTTTTTCCTCTGCAGTTACTTTTACAACCGAAGCGGTTCCACCCAAATGGATGTTGGCTCTGAATTCTCCCGGTAAGGCTTCCCGCTGCATAGCAGCTACGACTTTACCGTCTACCACAAACAAGCGTAAATCTTTACCGTTTGCTTCTTTGATAAATTCCTGAACCAATATATTGGCATTTAAACTCTTGAAAGCATTGATAACACTTTCTGCCGCTTTTTTGGTTTCTGCCAGTACAACACCTTTTCCCTGAGTACCTTCCAATAACTTGACAATCAGCGGGGAACCGCCAACCATCTTAATTAAATCGTTAGTGTCCAACGGAGAATTGGCAAAGCCGGTAGTCGGGATGTCCACACCGTTATTCAGTAATAATTGTAGTGAAAATAGTTTGTCCCGGGACTGGCTTATTGCCGCCGAATTGTTAAGACAGAAAACCTTTAAGGCTTCAAACTGACGCGTCAGTGCGCAGCCGTAGTAGGTCATACTGGGACGGATTCTCGGAATTACGGCATCGAAATCGTTTAGCACACGACCACCGCGGTAGTGAATTTCCGGAGCCGTAGCATCCAGTTTCATATAACAGTATTTTAAATTAAGGAAATGCATTTCATGACCACGCATTTCACCGGCTTCAATGATTCTTTTGTTACTGTATAATTCCGGATTACTGGCTAATAAACCAATACGAAGTCCTTTTTTTGAAGGTTCTTCGCTATAATAGTATTCTTTTATTTTTTCATGAGTAGGCTGTCCCAACAAATATTTTTGTTCCGGATCCACCAAAATTCTGCCGGACATGGCTTCACGTCCTAACAGCATGCGGAAACCCATTGAGTCCCTGTTTGTTAGTGTTAGCTCAACTTCCCATTCGCTTCCTCCGATTTCCAGCAGGGTTCTGATTACATAACGCAGCTCACGGTATCCGCTGGAGCTTTTTACAACACGTTTGTCTACCAAAAGTGCCTGGCAGTGAATTACCGCTTTAATATTGTTCTGAATCGGATTGATATCGAACTTCACCCAATTTTCCCCATTTCTCTCAAAAGGGGTAATGTTTGTAGCGTGAAGTGCGGAAGTTTTTGCTCCCGAATCTACACGAGCTTTAATAGTTGGAATCCCAAGTGCTGGGAATGAGCACCATTCTTCGCTACCTACAATAACTTTGTCTAACATCTCTATTTATTAATTAGTAATTCTAATGTACTACTTTTTTTGAAATGCCAAACACTTTTGCCTAAAAAAAGAAAAAACCTACTTAATTAGTAGGTTTTTCAGCTTTCTTAATGCTAACGGTGAGTTCCTGGGTGCTCTCGTCGAGATCCATAAAAATCTCATCGCCTTCATGAATTTTGGAAGTGATGATTTCTTCTGCTAAAGCATCTTCCACATATTTCTGGATCGCTCTTTTTAACGGACGCGCTCCAAATTGTTTGTCGAAGCCTTTTTCGGCAATAAAATCCTTCGCTTTTTCCGATAGCGCTAATTTATATCCTAAATCGGCAACTCTATCGTATAATTTATCCAGTTCAATATCGATAATTTTGTCAATATCTTCTTTTTCAAGAGTGTTGAATACTACGACATCATCAATTCTGTTCAGGAATTCCGGAGCAAATGCTTTTTTCAGTGCATTCTCGATGATTCCTTTTGAATTTTCGTCTGCCTGAGCCTGTTTCGAAGCAGTTCCGAAACCAACACCTTGTCCGAAGTCTTTTAACTGACGGGCACCAACGTTTGAGGTCATGATGATAATCGTATTACGGAAATCGATTTTACGACCTAAACTATCGGTTAAATGGCCGTCATCCAGTACCTGTAACATCATGTTGAATACATCCGGATGGGCTTTTTCAATCTCATCAAGCAAAACAACACAGTAGGGTTTTCTTCTTACTTTTTCGGTAAGCTGTCCGCCTTCTTCATAACCAACATATCCCGGAGGTGCTCCCACTAATCTGGAGATCGCAAATTTCTCCATGTACTCACTCATGTCAATACGAACCAAAGCATCTTCAGAATCAAATAGTTCTTTTGCAATAACTTTGGCCAACTGGGTTTTACCAACACCGGTCTGACCTAAGAAAATAAACGAACCGATTGGTTTGTTCGGATCTTTTAATCCGGCACGGTTTCTTTGAATGGATTTTGCAATTTTTAAAACAGCTTCATCCTGTCCAATTACCTTACCTTTAATGAGTTCCGGTAAATGAGCTAATTTATTACTTTCAGTCTGGGCAATACGGTTTACCGGTATTCCGGTCATCATGGATACCACATCGGCTACGTTGTCTTCTGTAACAACGATACGGTTGTTTTTGGCATCTTCTTCCCATTGTTCCTGAGCTACAGCAAGGTCTTTTTCGATGCGTTTTTCGTCATCGCGAAGTTTGGCTGCTTCTTCATATTTCTGTTTTTTAACAACCGAATTTTTAAGTTCACGAACTTCTTCCAGCTGACGTTCTAAGTCCAGAATTTGTTTCGGAACGTCAATATTGGTAATGTGTACACGGGAACCGGCTTCGTCCAGAGCATCGATCGCTTTATCCGGAAGGAAACGTTCCGACATATAACGGTTGGTCAGCTTTACGCAGGCTTCAACAGCTTCCGGCGTATAGATAACATTGTGATGGTCTTCGTATTTGTTTTTGATGTTGTTTAAAATGGTAATCGTTTCCTCTACGGTAGTAGGCTCCACAATTACTTTTTGAAAACGTCTTTCCAAAGCACCGTCTTTCTCGATATACTGACGGTATTCGTCAAGCGTTGTAGCACCAATACATTGGATTTCGCCACGTGCCAGAGCAGGTTTGAACATGTTTGAAGCATCCAGCGAACCGGTAGCGCCACCGGCACCTACGATCGTGTGAATCTCGTCGATAAAAAGGATGATATCATCATTTTTTTCCAGTTCGTTCATCACGGCTTTCATGCGCTCTTCAAACTGTCCTCTGTATTTTGTTCCGGCAACCAGACTGGCCAGATCAAGCGTTACGACACGTTTGTTGAACAGGATTCTGGAAACTTTTTTCTGGATGATACGCAACGCCAGTCCTTCAGCTATAGCCGATTTACCAACGCCCGGTTCTCCGATTAAAAGCGGGTTATTTTTTTTACGGCGACTCAGGATCTGCGAAACGCGTTCAATTTCTTTTTCACGTCCCACAACCGGGTCTAATTTTCCTTCTTCTGCCAATTCGGTCAGATCACGACCAAAGTTATCTAAAACAGGCGTTTTTGATTTTTTATTTGCTTTGCCGGTGCCAGGATTATTAAAACCTGTGTCACGCATACTGTCATCTTGTCCGGAATCGTCATTAAATGACTCCGCTTTAGGCAGGTTATCTAGGTAATCTTCTTCGTTTGATGTCATAGCAATAAATTGTTCTTTAACTATTTCGTAGTCAATTTTTAATTTGTTTAAAAGCTTCGTTGTCGGGTCATTCTCGTTTCGGAGAATACACAACAGTAAATGAGCGGTACTGATTGAAGTACTCTGGAAAACTTTAGCTTCTAAAAAAGTGGTACGTAAAGCACGTTCCGCCTGACGCGTTAAATGCAGGTTTTTTTTCTCATTACTACGATCGGTACTGGGATTTGCAGGGCTTAATACTTCTACTTTTCTGCGTAAATGCTCTAAATCTACGGAGAGATTATTCAGTATATTGATTGCGGTTCCGTTACCGTCTCTTAAAATTCCTAACATTAAGTGTTCAGTGCCGATAAAGTCATGCCCTAATCGTAAAGCTTCTTCTTTACTATAGCTTATTACATCCTTAACTCTTGGTGAAAAATTATCGTCCATTACTTAAAATCTTTATCATGTAAATTTACTAATTCTGGTGAGTAAAAGCAAAAACCATACCTTACATTTCAGAGAATAGCTGTAAGGCTAATTGACAAAAAAAAAACGACATATAAAAGTTAAAAAGTGTGAATTTTTAAGCATTCTACGGGTTTTTACTGTTGATAAATTGCTGAAATTTATGTGCGAAAAAGTAAAACATTACTGTAAAAATACGTATATTGGCACGTTTTGAATTAAATATAATTTTTTAATATAACTACTTATGTCTGAAGGAGAAAAGTTAATTCCTATTAACATTGAGGACGAAATGAAATCAGCTTACATCGATTATTCGATGTCAGTAATTGTATCAAGAGCGCTTCCTGATGTTAGAGATGGCTTGAAACCGGTTCACCGAAGAGTATTATTCGGAATGTATGAATTAGGAGTATTATCGAATAGAGCGCATAAAAAATCTGCAAGAATTGTCGGTGAGGTATTGGGTAAATATCACCCGCATGGCGATAGCTCCGTTTATGATGCGATGGTTCGTATGGCTCAAGAGTGGAGTTTACGTTATCTTTTAGTTGACGGTCAGGGTAACTTCGGTTCGATTGACGGTGACAGCCCGGCGGCAATGCGTTATACGGAAGCCAGAATGAAAAAACTTTCGGAAGAGATTCTTGCCGATATAGATAAAGAAACAGTTGATTTTCAATTAAACTTTGATGATACTTTAGAAGAACCTAAAGTAATGCCGACAAAAATACCGAATCTGTTAATTAACGGTGCTTCGGGTATTGCGGTAGGTATGGCAACCAATATGGCGCCGCACAACCTTACTGAGGTAATTGACGGTACGCTGGCTTACATTGAAAATAATGATATCGAGATTGATGAGTTAATGCATCATATCAAAGCACCGGATTTCCCTACAGGCGGTGTTATTTATGGTTATGAAGGTGTTCGTGAAGCCTTTAAAACGGGTAGAGGACGTGTTGTAATGCGTGCCAAAGCTAATTTTGAAGAAGTGGACGGGCGGGAATCGATCATTGTTACCGAAATTCCGTATCAGGTTAATAAAGCAGAGATGATCAAAAAAACTGCTGATCTGGTAAATGAGAAAAAAATTGAAGGTATTTCGACTATCCGTGACGAATCGGATAGAAACGGTATGCGAATCGTATATGTGTTAAAGCGTGAAGCGGTTCCGAATATCGTACTGAACACCTTATATAAGTACACGCAATTGCAGTCTTCTTTCAGTGTTAATAATATTGCATTGGTAAAAGGACGTCCGCAATTGTTGAATTTAAAAGAGCTGATCCACTATTTTGTGGAACACCGACATGAAGTGGTAACGCGGAGAGCGGAGTTCGATTTGCGCAAAGCAGAAGAGCGCGCCCATATCCTGGAAGGTTTAATTATTGCATCGGATAATATTGATGAAGTAATTGCGCTGATCCGTGCCTCTAAAAATGCGGACGAAGCAAAAGAAAAATTAGTAGAGCGCTTTAATTTATCAGACATTCAGTCCCGTGCCATTGTTGAAATGCGTTTGCGTCAGCTAACCGGACTGGAGCAGGATAAACTAAGAGCGGAGTATGATGAAATCATGAAATTGATTGCTTATTTGAGAGAATTATTAGCAAGCAAAGAAATGAGAATGGGTGTTATTAAGGATGAATTAACAGAAATCAGAGATAAATACGGCGATGCCCGTCGTTCTGTAATTGAATATGCCGGAGGTGATGTAAGTATCGAAGATTTAATTGCCGATGAGAATGTGGTTATTACCATTTCTCATGCCGGTTATATTAAACGTACACCGCTTTCCGAATATAAAACGCAAAACAGAGGCGGAGTAGGACAAAAAGGAGTGGCTACCAGAGATCAGGACTTCCTGGAGCATTTGTTTGTGGCTACGAATCACCAGTATATGTTGTTCTTTACCCAAAAAGGAAAATGTTTCTGGATGCGTGTTTATGAAATTCCGGAAGGAAGCAAAACCAGTAAAGGTAGAGCGATTCAGAATCTGGTGAATATTGAGAACGACGATAAAGTAAAAGCTTTTATCTGTACTCAGGATTTAAAAGACGAAGAATACATCAACAGTCATTATGTAATTATGGCGACCAAACAAGGACAGGTGAAGAAAACGCCTTTAGAGCAATATTCCCGTCCGCGTCAAAACGGTATCAACGCGATTACAATTAAAGAAGACGATGAATTACTGGAAGCAAAATTAACAAATGGTGAAAGCCAGATCTTAATTGCTGTTAAATCTGGTAAATTAGTTCGTTTTGAAGAAGGAAAAACACGTCCGATGGGAAGAAGTGCTTCCGGAGTTAGAGGAATTACTTTGGCAGATGAAAAAGATGAAGTAATCGGAATGGTTTCGGTTAACGATATGGAAAGCGAGATCCTGGTTGTTTCAGAAAACGGATACGGTAAACGTTCTTCTTTGGAAGATTACCGAATCACGAATCGTGGTGGTAAAGGTGTGAAAACGCTGAACATTACCGATAAAACCGGAAAACTGGTATCGATTAACAGCGTTACGGATGCCGATGACCTGATGATCATTAACAAATCCGGATTAACGATCCGTATGGAAGTTTCCGATTTAAGAGTTATGGGGCGTGCCACACAAGGGGTACGTTTGATTAATATTAAAGGAAACGACTCTATTGCAGCGGTAACCAAAGTAATGCGTGAGGAAAACGAAGGAATTGATATCGAAGGAGCAGAAGGTTTGGAAGACAACAATGATGCTGCTATTGAAGCCAACGATACCCAGGAATAACTACTAAAAACTATTATATGAAAATTAAATATGTATTATTGGCATCGTCCATGATGCTTTCGGCAGCTTCCTTTGCACAGAAGGATGAACTGAAGACGCTTAAAAAATTATATGCTAAAGAAAAACTGTCTGTTGCTGATATTTCAGAATATAAATCTGCTGTAAACAAAGTAAGCGGCATGTCTGGTCTGGCAGAACCGGATCAGGTATATACGAATTTCTATAAAGCAATGGCTCCTTTATTGGAGCTTGACGGTGTTAACGGAAGTAACCCGGGCGATTTACAGTTAATGGCAAAAAATTTAACTCCGGCTAAGATTAATGAATTGGCAAAAGGATTAAACGGCGTTTTGGAATACGAGAAAAAAACCGGTAAAAAGGTGTATACGGACGATGTGAATGAAACAATTATGTCGGTTAAGCCAATGATTGTTAATTATGGAATCGTTTTAAACCAGGCTTCAAAATTTAAAGAAGCGGCTCAGATCTTTGAAGCAATCTATAATCTGGATCCAAGCGATGCGTCAAATTTATATAACGCTTCTATTTTAGCAATGCAGGCACAGGATTTTGACGGTGCGTTGAAGTATTTATACGAATTAAAAAAGATCAACTATTCCGGAGAAGGAACAAATTATTACGCTGTTAATAAAGCAAGCGGGGCAGAAGAAACTTTTGCTACGGATGCTGACAGAAAGCAATCGATAAAATTAGGGCTTCACGAAAAACCACGTGATGAAAAAGTTCCTTCTAAAAGAGGCGAAATCTATAAAAACATTGCTTCAATTTTAGTACACCAGGGGAAAGTAGAAGAAGCGAAAGCGGCAATTAACGATGCGAAACAGGCTAATCCGGGTGATACGAGCTTGCTTTTGGCAGAAGCGAATATCTACTTGGATGCTAAAGATTATGTAGGTTACAAAAGAGTAATCACGGAAGTATTGGCAAAAGATCCTAACGATGCAGATTTATTGTTCAACTTAGGAGTGATCAGTACAACATCCGGTGATATTGAAGAAGCTAAAAAATATTACAAAAAGGCTATTGAAGTGAATCCTAATTATTTCAATGCCTATAATAATTTAGGAGCTTTGATGCTACAGGGTGAGGATAAAATGGTAAAAGAAATGAATTCGTTGGGAACTACTCCAAAAGACAATAAAAGATTTGAAGAGTTAAAAACGAAAAGAAATAAAATGTACAGTGATGCTTTGCCATATTTTGAAAAAGCATTGCAAATTGATCCGAAAGAACCGAATATTAAAGCCATTTTGCTAAATGCATACCAGGTTTTGGATATGGATGTAAAATACAAAGCTTTAAAAGCTCAGAAATAATGGAGAGCTTTATATAAAAAAACCGAAACGTGAGTTTCGGTTTTTTTATACTATCTTTTTAATGACACGGAGTTTGTGTGTGTGCCGTCCGGTGTCGATATTATAAATTCCAAGATGATCCAGGCGGTCAATGCGTACTTTGCCATGGGCATGGATAATATAATTATCTTCCATGATCATACCCACGTGAACAATTTTCCCTTCTTCATTATCAAAAAAGGCCAGATCTCCGGGCTCACTTTCTTCTATAAAGCTAAGTGCTTCTCCTTGTCCTGCCTGTTGTGAAGCATCTCTCAAAATGGAATAGCCGTTTAATTTGTAGACCATCTGGGTAAAACCGGAACAATCAATACCAAAAGGCGTTTTTCCGCCCCATAAATAAGGCGCATTCAAATACATAAATGCCGTTTTGATCAATTCGGTTTTGGGTTTGATACCGCAGACTTTTACGCCTTCAAAAGCAAATTGAGGCGTGTTGATTTCCGGAATGTCCAAAAAAGTTAAGGAACATCCTAAAGGAATCGGAATTAAAAAATTATTCGGAGTGGTGATGTATTCAATCAGATCGGCATTTAAAATCGCTGCCGAACTGGAAATAGCATTGTAATTGTCTTCAGAAATTGACTGAAATTGTTTATTGTCAATCCAACCTTCATAACCGTCAAAAGCCAGTTTAATTTTAGACCAGTTTGGCGTTTGTTCTAAAATTTTAAAATGCTCACCAAATAACACCTGCGAAACTAATTCGCTTCTGTCATTTGATTCGGCACGTAATGGGACGATAGCAAGATTACAAATTGCAAACATTCAGAATTATTTTAAAGTTAAATGATGAATTCTAAATCGGTACATGTTTTACCACGGATTTAAAATTCATCATTTTAGTTGTATTGATTAAGCTCTTTCGATAACGATAGCAGAAGCACCACCACCACCATTACAGATAGCAGCCGCTCCGGTTTTTGCATTGTTTTGCTCCAGAACATTGATTAAAGTTACGATAATTCGGGCTCCGGAACATCCCAGAGGGTGTCCTAAAGAAACGGCACCACCATTTACGTTAACTTTATCGTTATCTAATCCTAATATTTTAGCGTTTGCCAATCCTACCACAGAGAAAGCTTCGTTGAATTCGAAGAAATCTACATCAGAAATAGCAATACCAGCTTTATCTAAAGCTTTTGGAAGTGCTTTTGCCGGTGTTGTAGTGAACCATTTTGGCTCCTGCGCAGCATCAGCATATCCTTTAATGTAAGCAAGCGGTTTTAAACCTAAAGCATTTGCTTTGTCTTCGCTCATTAACACTACTGCAGCAGCACCATCATTGATAGTAGAAGCATTAGCAGCGGTAACGGTTCCGTCTTTTGTAAATACCGGGTTTAAAGAAGGAATTTTATCTAACTTAACATTAGTGTATTCCTCATCTTTTGAAACGATAATCGGGTCACCTTTTCTTTGCGGAACAGCAACCGGTACAATTTCGTTGTCAAATTTATTTTCGTTCCATGCTTTCGCAGAACGCTCGTAAGACTGGATAGCGAAAGCATCCTGCTCTTCTCTTGTAATTTTATATTCAGTAGCACACAAGTCAGCACAAACACCCATAGCATTATTGTCATAAGCATCTGTTAAACCGTCTTTCTGCATTCCGTCTAACATAGAAGCCGGACCAAATTTGTATCCGTTTCTTAAATGTACATAATGAGGGATTAAACTCATGTTTTCCATACCACCTGCTACCACAATTTCAGCATCACCTGCCATAATTGCCTGAGCACCCTGCATGATCGCTTTCATACCGGAAGCACACACTTTGTTAATAGTGGTACACGCTACCGTATTGGGTAATCCTGCAAATATAGCCGCCTGGCGGGCCGGAGCCTGTCCAACACCTGCCTGTACTACATTACCCATTAAAACTTCGTCTACTAAGTTTGGATCTAAATTTATTTTATTTAATGCGCCTTTAATCGCAGTAGCTCCTAATTGCGGAGCCGTTACAGTAGATAGTGCACCCATAAAGCTTCCTATAGGGGTTCTAACTGCCGAAACGATTACTACTTTTTTACTCATGATTATTCGTTGTTGGTTTGTTATTATACTTGAAGTTGCGAATTTAACCATTTTTATGAAGATATTTTTATTGAGCAGGTATTTTCTTAGGGTAAGGGAATAATAAATTGATATTATTATAATGGGAACTCCGGTAAACAGGCTTTTCAATGCAAATAATAGGGAAGTGGGGATTTTTATGATGAAATAATAAAGTTTTTGTAAATTCTATGTTATTGAGCGTGAAATACTTTAAGAAAAAAGCGAAAAAAAAATGAAAAAAGAATGTGAAATAGTTGCAGGAAATAGAATGTTATCCTACATTTGCAACCGCAAAAAGGGATTAATTCCTCAGTAAGCAGGAGAGGTGCCGGAGTGGTAACGGAGCAGATTGCTAATCTGTCGACGGGCAACCGTCGCCAGGGTTCGAGTCCCTGTCTCTCCGCTTTTTTCGGGGTGTAGCGTA
>NZ_MKTM01000034.1:0-5916 GCF_001898245.1 Flavobacterium sp. 40-81 | reverse complement strand
AACATGAACCTGTCCGACAGAAGAGCAAAATCAACCGTTCAGTACATTATCTCTAAAGGAATCGCGAAAGACAAAATATCCGGTAAAGGATATGGCGAAAGCGAGCCGAAAGTAAACTGTGGTGAGAATTGCACCGAAGAGGAATATGCGAAAAACAGAAGATCTGAATTCTTAATTGTTAAGAAATAAAGAATATAACAATTTAACAATAACTAAAGAGCAACCCTACAGGTTGCTCTTTTTTTGTGAATTTTAACATACAATGTTAAGTAATTGCTAATTTTATTTTATATTTGGGGATTAAACTTATCAAAAAATCATAGAATTAATTATGAAAAAAATTACTTTATTAATTTTTATGTCATTATTGAGTTTTGTGGGCTATTCACAGGTTTTTCCTGAAGGCTTTGAAGGTGTTTTTCCACCAACAAGTGCATCAGGAACGTGGGCAGTTACTCATAATGGCGTAGGAACAGGACCATCAGATACAAATTTATGGGTCCGCAGCGGGCCAAATTCAGCCACTTCTCCTCCTCACACAGGACAATATGCTGCCTCTGTAGAAAGGATCAATGTTGGGATGGGAGTTACCGAAGAAGATTGGTTAATTTCCCCGAAGGTAACTGTTCCGGCTAATGGTCAGTTACGTTTTTATGCACAACAAGGACGTGCCGGAGATCAGGGATCAAAACTACAGATCCGTGTATCTACAATTGTTACTGCAGGAACACAAACAACTCTTGCGAACTTTACTACACAAATAGTGGAGTTAACAGAGCCTCAAATATCTCCTAATGCAGGAGTATATGCTGAACAGGTGATTAACTTAACACCGCTTGTAGCAGCAAATCAGGAGGTATACATTGCTTTTGTAAGAGTATACACACAACCTACAGCTGCTGTAGGAGGTGACAGATTTATCATTGACGATATTAATTTAGTTCAACAATGTTTAGATCCTACTAATGGTGTTGCAAACGCGATTACGACTTCTACCGCTACTTTATCATGGACCAACCCAAGTGGTTCTACCAACTGGGAAATTGAAGTAGTACCTTCTGCTTCTCCATTAACAGGCGTAGGAACAGCAATAACAACAAATCCATATAATGCAATCAATTTAACGCCTGGAACTGTTTACCAGTACCGCGTGCGTTCGAAATGTACAGGAGGTCCTACTGATGTATTCAGTAACTGGGCCGGACCTTTTTACTTTACAACCAATTCATTAGGTCAGACCTGTGCTGCTCCGATTGTAATTAACAGCTTACCGTACTCTACTACGGACAATACCGCCAACTACGGAAACCATATAACAACCAGTCAGGGTACTACAGGTTGTGGTACAACTACAAATTACATGACCGGTAATGATGTGGTATATGCTTATACTGCTGCCACTACAGGAATCATCGATATTTCAATGACACCTACTGCAACCTATTCGGGTATTTTCGTTTACAACAACTGTGCGAATATCGGAACAAGCTGTTTAGCAGGTGTGGGTAACTCCGGTACTACTGTTCGTAACATTACGAACTTTGCAGTAACCGCAGGTACAACTTACTATTTTGTTATTTCAACAAATTCAACTCCTGTATCTACAGGATATACTTTAGTTATCCAACAGGTAAACTGTGCACCTCCGGGAGCTTTGGCAGTTTCAGGAATAACAATGACTCAGGCTAACCTGAGCTGGTCAAACCCTTCTTCTGCTACAGAATGGCAGGTTGTGGTTCAGGCATTAGGAGCAGGAATCCCAACCGGAACAGGAACAACTGTTACCGGTACACCGGCTTATACAGCTACTACAACAGTTACAGGAACTCCTTTGGCTTCCGGAACAGATTACGAATATTATGTAAGAGCAAAATGTGCTGACGGATCATTCAGTCAATGGTCAGGACCTAAGCCTTTCAAAACGTTACCAAACTATTGTGGAGGAGATCATTTCTTCGATACAGGAGGACTTAACGGTGACTATGCTAACAATGAAAATGTAACGACAACGATCTGCCCGGTTAACCCTACAGATATGGTTACCGTAACATTTAACAATTTCAACACAGAATCCGGTTATGATTTCCTAAGAGTTTATCAGGGAACAGGAACAGCAGGAACACTATTAGGCACGTACTCCGGAAACTTAACAGGTGCTAACCTACCAGGACCATTTGAATCGGCTCCGGGTGCTTGTTTAACATTTGTATTTACTTCAGACGGAAGTGGAATTCGTCCGGGATGGGATGCTACCGTAACTTGTGCGGCACCTCCAACATGTCCGAAACCAACTACCGTAAATGTTACCAATCCGACAATGAACTCGGCTCAGATTTCATGGGTTGAAACAGGAACAGCTACAAGCTGGGAAGTTATGGCAGTACCGGCAGGAACTCCATCTCCAAACACAAACCCTATTCCGGGAACAGCTATTACTGCAATTACCAATACTCCATCTCCGTATGTACTGAACGGTTTAAGTTCGGCTACAAGCTATGACTTCTATGTAAGAGCTATTTGTAGTCCAACAGATAAGAGTACATGGTCAGGACCAAGAACGACAAAAACATTACCAAACTACTGTGCCGGAGATCATTTTTATGATACAGGAGGCGCCAGTGGTGACTACTCTAACAGTGAAAACGTAACAACTGTTATTTGCCCAGTAAATCCAACGGATATTGTTACCGTACAATTCAACAGTTTTAATACTGAAGCGAATTACGACTTCTTAAGAGTTTATGAAGGAAACGGAACAACAGGAACGTTATTAGGAACATTTACCGGTGATTTAACAGCTAACTTGCCTGGTCCTTTTGAATCGGCAACTCCGGGAGCATGTTTAACATTCGTGTTTACTTCCGATGGAAGTGCTGTTCGTGCCGGATGGGACGCTACAGTAACCTGCGGACCAGTACCAACATGTCCTAAGCCTAAAAACTTAACGGCTACAGGTATTACTCAAACTACTGCCAACCTTGGATGGACAGAAATGGGAACTGCAACACAATGGGAAGTTATTGTACTTCCTGCCGGTTCACCTGCACCACTACCAGGAGCAACAGGAACTATTGTTAACACACCTCCGCCATATACTTACGGACCGTTAACACCTGGTACTCAGTTTGATTTCTACGTAAGAGCTATTTGTAGCGCAAGTGATATCAGCGCATGGTCTATTAAAGGAACTTTTGCTACTTTAATTGCGAATGACGAATGTGCCAACGCTATTCACGTACCGGTAAATGAAGACTCTCTTTGCGGACAAACCACTCCGGGAACGCTTATTGGCGCAACAGCTTCTACAACACCTAATACCTGTACAGGCGGTACGCCGGATGACGACGTATGGTTTGAATTTACAGCTACTCATACACAGCACTATATTGCATTATTAAATACAACATCTACAGGATTAAACACTGCAAACTTATACCACACGGTATATCAGGGTGACCAGTGCGGAAACTTAACACAATTATATTGTAGTGATCCAAACAACAGTTTGGCAAACAACTTAGTTCCGGGACAAACCTATAAAATCCGTGTGTACAGTAATGCTTCAGGACCACAAAACATTACATTTAATCTTTGTGTAGGAACTGTTATTACTTGTGCCGATGCTCAGGCATTCTGTGCAAACAACACGTCTCCATCAATTACTTTCCCAGGATCTATCGGGGTACCGAACTTAGGAAACGTAGCTTGTTTGAGCACAACTCCAAATCCAACCTGGTACTTCTTACAAGTACAACAATCCGGTAACTTAAACTTCCAGATTTCACAAACAAGTACAACCGGAGCTGGAATTGACGTTGACTTTATCGCTTACGGACCATTTGCTTCGCCTACAGCTGCCTGTACAAATTTAGGTGCAAACGTAGGTTGTAGTTATAGTACTGCCTCTGTTGAAAACTTCAGTATCAACAATGCAGTTGCAGGACAATACTATATGGTTATGATCACGAACTTTAATGGTAGTGCCGGTAATATTACATTTGCTCAAACAAACCAGGGACAACCTGGAGCAGGATCGACAAACTGTGATATCGTTTGTACGGTAGACTTAGGTCCTGATAAGATTCTTTGTGGGGCAACATCTTACACTTTAGATTCCGGTATTGTTAACGCAACAACCTATACATGGTCTAAAGGAGGATTTGTTATCCCTGGAGCAACCGGTCAGACATTAACTGTTACAGAATCCGGAGAATATACTGTTGTAGTTACAAAACCATCATGTTCAAACAATCCAACGGATAGCGTTAACATCACTTTCGGACCTTCTGTTACAGCTACTTCGCCTCCTGACTATAAAGTTTGTGACGATGTGAGTAACGACGGAATTGCCGATTTTGATTTAAGTACATTAACAAGTCAGGTTTTAGCAGGTTTAAATACTTCATTTACCTATAATGTATCTTACCATGCAACTTTAGCTGATGCTAACGGTAATATTGCGCCAATCAGCTCAACAACACCGTTTACAAGTGCTTCACAAACTATCTATATTAGAGTTGAAGGTGCTAATGCTGCAACTTGTTTTGGTGTGGTTCCTGTTAATCTGGTTGTAAAACCATCTCCAACAACAACTATGCCTGCAACATATTCAACATGTGGTACACCTGTAACTATTGTGGGAACACCTACAAATTACAATGTAGCTGATGCAACATATGTATGGTCACTTGGCGGAAACGTTATTGCTGGTGAAACATCAAATCAAATAACCGTTTCTCAAGCAGGCACCTATACTTTAGAAGTTACCTTAAACGGATGTGTGAACACAGTACAAACTGTATTAACAAACGACAACGTTACAGTAACGGCACCAAACGATGCTACTGCATGTAACTCTTATACATTACCTGCTTTAACAATTGGTAATTACTATACTGGATCTGGTGGAACCGGAACAATGCTAAATGCAGGTGATCTGATTACTACTACGCAAACAATTTATGTATACTTACAGTCTACTACAAATCCAAGTTGTACTGCTGAAGATAGTTTTGATGTAACCATCACAACAACAATCACAGCTCCGGTAATACCAAATCAAACAGTATGTAACAGCTACCTATTACAGCCGTTACCATCTTATGCAAATTATTACACTGGAACAGGCGGTACCGGAACTATGCTAACAGCTGGTTCATCAGTAACAACTTCGCAGACTATTTATGTTTATGCTAAATCAGGTACAGCTCCAAACTTCTGTACAGACGAAAGCAGCTTCATAGTAACAATACAAACTGCAACTGCTGATGCTCCTGCAAACACTTCTGCTTGTGGAACGTATGTATTACCAGCCTTGTCTGCTAATAACAACTACTACACCGGAACAGGTGGAACAGGAACAATGTATGTAGCTGGCAACAATATTAATGCTACAACTACATTATATGTATACACGCAAACATCAGCCGGATGTACTGCTGAGAATAGCTTCACGATCACGATCTACAACGCGCCTCAGGCGGCAACATTACCAAATGTTACTGTAGAATGTGGAGGCTTTACCTTACCAGCATTACCAGCAGGAAACGTTTATTACACCGGACCTAATGCAACTGGAAGCCAATTAACTGCCGGAAGCATTGTTTCCATAACTCAAACAATCTACATTTATGCAGTGACAGGTTCTGGCGCTACAATCTGTAGTGATGAAAGTAGTTTTGAAGTTACAACTTCATGTATAATCCCTAAAGGTATTTCACCAAACGGCGACGGACTGAATGACACATTTGATCTATCTACTTTTGATGTTGAGAAATTAAGCATCTTCAACCGTTATGGAACAGAAGTCTTCAAACACGGAGCGGGTTACACCAATCAGTGGTTCGGACAATCCAATGGCGGAAATGAACTACCAGACGGTACTTACTTCTATGTTATAGAATTAAAAGGCAGCGA
>NZ_MKTM01000033.1:0-277722 GCF_001898245.1 Flavobacterium sp. 40-81 | reverse complement strand
GAAAACAGCAGTATTTAACGATACGAATGCCGATACATTTGCACAGGTTGGTGAAACGATTACCTACACCTTTACGGTAACGAACACCGGAAACGTAACGGTAAACGGATTGGTGATCAACGATACACAGATCGGACTGACGAATGCAGCGGTAACACCGGCTACATTAGCACCGGGCGCTACTGGAACGGCAACCGCTACCTATGTACTGACACAAACGGACATCAATGCCGGACAAATCAGTAATACGGCTATTGCAACCGGTAGCACGCCACAAGGTGGTACGGTTCAGGATACCTCGGGTACTTCAACGACAAACGATACGCCAACGGTAACACCGTTACCGCAAAATCCGGCTATTGCTTTAGTGAAAACAGCAGTATTTAACGATACGAATACTGATACATTTGCACAGGTTGGTGAAACGATTACCTACACTTTTACGGTAACCAATACCGGAAACGTAACGATAAACGGATTGGTGATCAACGATATGCAAATCGGACTGACGAATGCAGCGGTAACACCGGCTACATTAGCACCGGGAGCAACTGGTACCGCAACGGCTACCTACGTACTGACACAAACGGACATCAATGCCGGACAAATCAGCAACACGGCTATTGCAACCGGAACCACGCCACAAGGCGGTACAGTTCAGGATACCTCGGGTACTTCAACTACAAACGATACGCCAACGGTAACACCATTAGCACAAAATCCGGAGCTGACTTTATTTAAAGAAGGAACATATCAGGATGCCAATGGCGACGGACTTGTAAACGCAGGCGATACAGTATTGTACACCTTTACAGTATCGAATACCGGAAACGTGACGATTACCAATATCGACATAACAGATCCGGCAGTTACAGTTACCGGCGGACCTTTGAGCAGCCTGGCACCGGGTGTGACAGATGCAACAACATTCACAGCCTTGTATATCATTACACAGGGAGATATCGATGACGGAGCGGTTTATAATATGGCATTAGTGGAAGGTACGGCTCCAAACGGAGATCCGGTTATGGACGATTCGGAAGATCCTACACCAATTAACCCTAATGATCCTTTAGTAGATCCAGGTTGTCCGAAATGTACCGTTACACCGTTAATCCAGAATCCGGGTATTGCTTTAATCAAAACCGGAGTGTTTAACGACAACAATCATGACGGTATTGCTCAGGCCGGAGAAACCATTACGTATAGCTTTACAGTAACGAATACCGGGAATACAAGTTTGACCAATATTACCATAACCGATCCTTTACCGGGAGTGGTAGTGACCGGCGGACCTATCAGTTTAGCTGTTGGAGCAAGCGATTCGACAACGTTCACGGCAGTATATGTAATTACGCAGGCCGATATTAATGCCGGTGCGGTAAGCAACCAGGCTTTTGTTACCGGAACAGCACCGCAGGGACAAACGGTAACCGACAGTTCGGACGACAATGATGTGATTGGCGATAATCCGACAGTGATCACGGTTGACGGATGTGCGATCAATGTCTTTAATGCAGTATCTCCAAACGGAGACGGTAGTAACGATATTTTCTATATTGCGGGTATCGAATGTTATCCGAATAATGAAATTCAGATATTCAACCGTTGGGGCGTTCAGGTCTTTGAAACAAAAGGATATAACAATACCGATAAAGTATTCAAAGGATATTCCGATGGCAGAGCAACTGTAAACGCATCAGAACCATTACCGGACGGAACCTATTTCTACATTTTGCAGTATACCACTGCAGATGGTGTGTCTCAGAACAAAAACGGATACCTGTATATTACAAGATAAATGGAATCCCGGGGGAAAGCAAGTACCCCGGGTTTATAAAACAAATAAAAAATGAGAACAAAATTTATACTTTTCGTTTTACTGTTGACCGGGATAAGCGGATTTGCCCAACAGGACGCCCAGTATACCCAGTATATGTACAATACGATTAATATCAATCCGGCCTATGCAGGCTCCAGGGGAGTAATGAGTATTTTCGGATTGCATCGTACGCAATGGGTGGGACTGGAAGGTGCGCCGGTAACCAATGCCGTATCGCTGAACACGCCAATTAACAATAGTAACTTAGGGCTGGGATTGTCATTTGTAAACGACAGGATCGGTCCGGCAGATGAAAATTCCATTTCAGCCGATTTCTCGTATACCATCAATACATCGGAAACTTTTAAACTGTCTTTCGGATTAAAAGCAACGGCGCATTTGCTGAATGTTGACTTTAACAAGCTGAATATTTATGACCATTCCGATTCGAGGTTTCAGAACAATATTGACAATAAATTCTCTCCGAATTTTGGTGCCGGAATCTATTTGCATTCCGATAAAACCTATGTTGGTGTATCGGTGCCTAATTTTCTGGAAACCAAACATTATGATAAAAGTTCTGCATCAACCGCAAAAGAAAACCTGCATTATTACGTGATTGCCGGTCATGTGTTTGAGATCAATCCGGATATAAAATTCAAACCGGCATTACTGACAAAAATTGTTAAAGGTGCCCCATTACAGGTTGACCTGTCGGCTAATTTCCTGTTGTATGACAAATTCACTGCCGGATTAGCTTACCGATGGGATGCAGCCTGCAGTGCGATGGTTGGATTCCAGATCACAAACGGACTGTTTGCCGGATATGCTTATGATATGGAAACAACAAAACTGGCAGACTATAACTCAGGATCACATGAGATTTTCCTGCGATTCGAATTGTTTAACAGAAGTAACAGAATACTGACACCAAGATTCTTCTAATTAAAGACATGATTATGAAAAAAATAGTATTGCAATTAGGTTTGCTGCTGCTGCTTTCTACAAGTGTATATTCGCAAAAAGGAAAGATTGTTTCCGCTAATAAAGAATATGACAATTACGCTTATGTAGATGCCATTAAAACCTATGAAAAAATAGCCGACAAAGGATACAAGTCGGTTGAAGTACTGCAAAAATTAGGAGATTCCTATTATTTCAACGGAAAACTGGAATCGGCTGCAAAATGGTATGGCGAATTGTTTGCGATGTCGAAAGAGGTTGATGCCGAATATTATTACCGGTATTCCCAGTCGCTGAAATCCATAGGAGAATATGAAAAGGCCAATCAGATGCTGGCGAAATTCAATGAGAAAAATGCAAACGACGTAAGAGGTAAAGAATATAAAAACCAGACCGATTACCTGGAAATCATCAAACAGAATTCCGGGCGTTACACTATTGATAATGCCGGAATCAACACTCAGTATTCCGATTACGGAAGTTCTTTCTTTGAAAATAAAGTGATCTTTACTTCGGCAAGAGATACTTCGGGTGTATTCAGCAAACGGGTACATACCTGGACAGGAGAATCGTTTACCAATCTGTATGTGGTAACGCTGAACGAAGACGGTTCGGTAACCAACCCCGAACGATTTGCAAAAGAGATCAGTACCCGGTTTCACGAAGCGACCCCGGTATTTACAAAAGACGGCAAAACGATGTACTTTACCCGTAACAACTATAATAACGGTAAAAAAGGAAAAGACAGCCAGAAAACAACGCTGCTGAAAATTTACAGGGCAACCTTAAAAGACGGTAAATGGACAGCTGTTACCGAACTGCCTTTTAACAGTAATAGCTACAGTACGGCACATCCGGCATTAAGCCCGGATGATAAAACCTTGTATTTTGCGTCCAATATGCCCGGAACACTGGGACAATCGGATATTTTTAAAGTAGCCATTAAAGAAGACGGAAGTTTTGGTACACCGGAAAATTTAGGCACAACAATCAATACACCGGGAAGAGAAACCTTTCCGTTCGTATCGGCAGATAACGAACTTTATTTTGCTTCCGACGGCCATTTGGGATTGGGAGGTCTGGATATTTTTGTTTCCAGATTATCAAAAGAAGGAACTTTCAAAACGGTACAGAATATTGGCGCACCGGCAAACAGTCCGAAAGACGATTTCAGTTTCCTGATCAATACCACCACTAAAAAAGGATTCCTGAGTTCGAACAGGGAAGGCGGACAGGGAACGGATGATATCTATAAGTTTACAGAAAACCAGCCGTTACAATATGCCTGCGAACAGCTGCTGGCCGGTATCGTTACCGATACGGATACTGCAGCACCATTGCGCAATGCGACCGTTACCCTGTTTGATGAAAACTTTAAAGTAGTGAAAACATTTACTACCGATGCGGCCGGAAATTACAATTTTGGCACTGTGGACTGTCAGCGAAAATACTTTGTAAAAGCAGAACTGCCGGGTTACAACACCAGAGAGTTAAGCGTTATTATTCCAAATACTTCCGGAAGTACGAACCTGCCGGTAGCCTTGGATAAAACCGTTAAACCGGTTCAGAAAGGTGATGACCTGGCTAAAACATTCGGAATCAGAATTATCTATTTTGATCTGGACAAATGGAATATCCGTCGTGATGCAGCGGTTGACTTAGCTAAAATAGTGGAAGTCATGAAAGAAAACCCGAAAATGAAAATCGATGTCCGTTCGCATACCGACAGCCGTCAGACTCATGAATATAATGAGCGTTTGTCCGATAGAAGAGCCAGATCAACAATTGCATGGATGGTGAAACAGGGTATCGAGGTTTCGCGATTAACCGGTAAAGGCTATGGCGAAACACAATTGCTGAACAAATGTGCAGACGGGATATCATGTTCGGAAGAAGAACATCAGTTAAACAGAAGAAGTGAATTTATTATTGTTGACATGTAATATTCTGATAGAATGTATACCAATCAGTTATTATCCTTCTTTATTGGTTTATGCCTGTTTGTTTTATCCGGGCATACCCTTATAAATGGTATCATTAATAAAGAAAATCAACAGAAACGAAAGGGAATGCTCGGACTGATTGTTTCGTTCGGATTAATAATAGGGGGCTATTATTATATCCTGACCCAATAGGAACCGTTCGGGAACAGCAGCAGTATTCTTGTAAAAACAGGGTCAGAACATTTTGGCCCTGTTTTCTTTTTAGAGAACAGCTGTTAAAAAAAAGTGGCGGCAGCACACAATAAAATAGGCAGAAAACTATGCTGAAATTATTATGATGGCATATAATAAATAGTTACTTTTGGCACGTTTTTAATATACTTAATATTGAATAGTATGGTAAAAGATTTATTCGAAAGAATTCAAAGTAATAAAGGTCCTTTAGGAAAATGGGCTTCACAGGCAGAGGGATATTATGTATTTCCGAAACTGGAAGGACAACTGGGGCCTAGAATGCAGTTTCACGGAAGAGAAATTTTAAACTGGAGTATCAACGACTATTTAGGATTGGCAAACCATCCTGAAGTTCGAAAAGTAGATGCACAGGCAGCATTAGAGTATGGAGCGGCTTACCCGATGGGTGCCCGAATGATGAGCGGACACACCACGATTCACGAACAGCTTCAAAATGAATTAGCAGAATTTGTACAAAAAGAAGCAGCTTATTTATTGAACTTCGGTTATCAGGGAATGGTATCTATTATTGATGCTCTGGTAACTAAAAATGATGTGATTGTTTACGATGTGGATTCCCACGCCTGTATTATTGACGGGGTTCGTTTACACATGGGAAAACGTTTCACGTACAAACACAATGATGTAGAAAGTCTGGAGAAAAACTTGGGACGTGCTACAAAAATGGCAACGGAAAACGGAGGAGGAATCCTGGTAATTACCGAAGGTGTTTTTGGAATGCGCGGACAACAGGGGAAACTAAAGGAAATCATTGCTTTAAAAGAAAAATACAATTTCCGTTTGCTGGTTGACGATGCACACGGTTTCGGAACACTTGGTAAAACAGGTGCCGGAGCAGGTGAGGAGCAGGGTTGTCAGGATGGTATTGATGTGTACTTCTCCACATTTGCAAAATCAATGGCGAGCATTGGTGCTTTTGTAGCGGCAGATAAAGACATTATCGATTACCTGAAATACAACTTACGTTCTCAGATGTTTGCAAAATCGTTACCGATGATCATGACTATCGGAGCGTTAAAACGTTTGGAAATGTTGCGTTCCATGCCGGAACTGAAAGCAAAACTTTGGGAAAATGTAGATGCGTTACAAAACGGATTAAAATCGAGAGGTTTCAATATTGGCGATACCAATACCTGTGTAACACCGGTTTACCTGGAAGGAAGTATCCCGGAAGCAATGGTGATGGTGAACGATTTACGTGAAAATTACGGAATCTTCCTGTCCATCGTGGTTTATCCGGTTATTCCAAAAGGAATTATCCTGTTGCGAATGATTCCTACCGCTTCGCATACCTTAACGGATATCGACGAAACTTTAGCGGCTTTCGAGGCAATTCGCGAGAAATTGGTTAACGGAACCTATAAAAAAATAGCTCAGGAAACTACAGTAGACGTAAGCGCTGAATAATACCTGAAATATAAAAGTAAGAATAAACACCGGAGATCTTCTTCGGTGTTTTGCGTTTTTATACGGTGAATAACTGCTTTTTTTAACATAGCTTAACATATAAAAGGAGTATTTTTGCCACAAATAAAATGAAAATGAAATTAAACAGATTAACAGGAATTGCCGCATTAGCGCTTTTTGCAACCGTAATTGGTTGTCAGTCAGATGATACTAACGGATCAAATTCAAACGGAGATGCTGATAAAGTTATTTTAAACTCAGACATCAATGCTTTAAATCAAAGAATTAACTTTTCAAATTCAGGAGTTTTGGACATGGTAGGTGCTACTTCTGGAAAAATGACAGGAGCTGCCAGTGATTTCCCGCTAACATTAGTTGCCGAAATTAACGCGCCAACCTATAACGGGCACACGTTGAGAGCGACACATGTGGATGTAGCCAATCAATATGCTTATGTGTCATACAATACCGAAGGGGAAACCTATTTGGGAGCGATTGACGTAATCAATATTTCAAATCCTAATAACCCGCAGTTAGTAGTTCAGGCGATTTTCCCGAACAGCGACATCAGCGCGGTTTCTTATAACAACGGAGAATTATTCATTGCAGGAGCAACCAGCATTGATTCAAATCCGGCATTAACAAGCCCTGCTTTTGCTGCTAAAATGCCATTGCAAAACGGTTTGTTAACAACAAACTATACACCAAATACCATTCTTGGAAATGTAGCTACTGATATTTTTGCAAACAGCTCTAAATATTATGCAGTTTCCGGTTATAACGGAGAATTGGTACGTTACAACAGATCCGGAAATACTTTTGAAGCAGCTATTCCGGTTGCCGATTTAAGAGCTTTAGGAAGTGTAGACAACAAAATTGTAGTTCTAAGCGGAACTCAGGGTGTAAAAGTATATGATGCCAATTCATTTGCTTTACAAAACGCATTCACCACTTCTCAGGATGTTTCAGATGCTAAAAGAACTATCGGTTTTGCTGATAACAGCAGAGTTTTAGTATCGGAAGGATATAACGGATTAGGTGTTTATAACTATGCTACAGGAAACAAATTACAAACTATCGCAATCCCTACAAATGTAGCCGGAGTTGAGGTACAGGATATCGTTACCAATGCAGTATCAGTTAACAATAATAAAGCATTTGTTGCTAACGGTGCAGCAGGATTGTATATCTACAACACTACAGGAACTTTAAGCCTTTTAGGTTCATTGCCGCTAAACGGTTCTTCTAACTATGTGAAAAGTGCCGGTGACTATATTTTCGTAGCAAACGGAAACGGTGGATTGAAAATCATCAAAATGTTAGCAACGCCTAACAATACTGTTGACTGTACAAACTTCCCTAACTATCCTGGTGACCAATGGTTAAATGTAAACTCAGGTCAGAACTTACAATATAAAGGTTCAGCTTCTGTACAGGGGGTTAACGTAAACGCTAACCTTACTTTCTGCGGATCTTTAGCAGTTTCACAGGGATTAAATGTAAACAGTGGCGGAACATTCTATATGAAAGGTTCTTTAGCACAGGGACAGGTACACAACCCGTACAACTCATTGAATGTAAACAGCAATGCTAAATTGAAAATCGAAGGTAGTGTAGTGATCTATGGTAACCTGGTATTGAACAGCGGAGCGACATTGGAATTCGTAGGATCTGGTTCTTCAATCACTATCCACGGATCGGTAACAAAAGGAAACAATGTAACGATTACAGGAACTTATACCGATACGTTTAATAAATTAAACTAATCGGATACTCTCAGAAATAGAAATGAAAAAGCCCTGAATGTTAATTCAGGGCTTTTTTTATTATAAATCCTTTCTAAACGTTTTGCGGCGTTTGTGGATAAGCGGATTAAAGTTTTTCCATAGCTGCTGGATCTTTTTGTTTTCTTCCAGCTGCGGGTTTGTTTCGACCGATTTAATGCCTCTTTCGTTAAACACCTGGTACATGCGTTTCATGATTAAAGCAGTAACCCCTTTGTTCTGGTATTCCGGATCAACGCCAATAAGATAAAATTCGGCATGATCGTTCTTTTTCATCGCCCTTAGCAGGTGCAGGAAGCCAAAAGGGAATAATTTTCCGTTTGCTTTCTGGAAAGCCTTTGAAAAGGATGGCATGGTAATCCCGAAAGCGATCATTTTACCGTTTTTATCCGTTACACAGGTAATAAAATCCGGGTGGATAAAGGAAATGTATTTTTCTTTGTAATGATCAATCTGGAATTGCTCAATAGGCACAAAACTCTGTAATTCGGCATAGGTCTTATTCAGCAAACCAAACATTTCGTCTACATAAGGAAGGATGTCTTTGGTTGTTTTAAAATTCAGACTCTTTACCTCATAACGCTGTTCGATAATGCGTGATAACGGTTCTACTTTGCCTAAATCCACCTGGGTGGCATCGATCTTAAATTCCAGCCATTCCGCTTCTTTGGTAAAGCCCAGTTGTTCCAGATGCTCCGGATAATAAGCGTGGTTGTACAATCCGATCATCGTTGCGATCTGGTCGAAACCTTCCGTGAGCATACCGGCTTTATCCATATTCGAAAAACCAACCGGTCCTTCAATATACTCCATATTGTTCGTTTTGCCCAGTTCGGTCACCTTGTCTAATAAGGCTTTGGAAACGGCAAGATCATCAATAACATCAAACCAGCCAAAGCGCACTTTGGCCTTGTGCAGTTCCTTAACCTCCGTCCAGTTGATAATTGCGGCAATACGCCCCACAACTTTTTGATTTTTATAGGCCAGGAAAAAGTGTGCCGTTACACTTTTAAAGATGTCGTTAGACTTATTAAAACTCTTGAGTTCGTCTTTTATTAAAGGCGGAACCCAGTAAGCGTTATTCTTATATAACTGAAAAGGAAATGTAACAAAGTCTGTCATTTCCTTTTTAGTGATTGCTTCTTGTATGTGAATCATTTTAAATACTATTGCGTTTCTATCTCATCAACACGTTTTTTCTTCTCTTCTTTTTTACCGTCCTTTTTGCCTTTTTCTTCTTTACCGCTCTTAATTTCGATTGGCTTGTAGTTTTTGTCAAAACGCCATGAGAAACCGATTCCGCCAATAATTAAGGATGGCGTATCTTTGATATTCGCTCCTATTGAAGCATCGATCTGAAGGTTTTTGCGAAGCAGGTAAGCTGCACCGCCTCTGAAGATCACATCGGAATAATAATCACTCTGGTAACCCTGGTTTTCTATAAAAGCCGACCATTTCTCGTTGATACCTCTTGTTAGCGTTAAAACGTAACCGTAGCTGGAATAATCGGAAGTGAATTTATCGGCGATAAAGTTACCCACCAATACCCATTGTGCCCCGAAATGATTCTGGGTGATCAGCATGGCTTTCGGACTGAAAGAAGGCTCGTCCGGATACCTGTAAATATTGGAAGCACCAAAATTAGCACCTACATAAACCCCGACTGCCGGTACAAACTGACGCCATTTAAAACGGTGGTTTGCTTTCCAGCTGTAAATGTTTACTTTCTCTTCGTGATTTTTAAAAGGATCATATACCAGGTATTTGGCCCCTATGGTGGCCTGCCTGATACCGTTTCGGTTCGTATCGTAATAATCGGTTTTATAACTGTCAAACTGGTATTGGATATCCGCAATAAACTCCAGCTGCTCTAAGAAAGCACCGTATCGAAGACTTAATTCCCCGCCAAAACCCGAAGACTTATATCCCAGATATTTGTGCTTGTCATTAATATAATACGTACCGGCTTCTGCCTGAATTACGGTTTTACCTACCGAGAAAGCACCGTGTGATTTTCCGGGGCGGTTCGAGTTGATCTCATCTGTAAACTGGGCGTAATTTAATGAGGTGGTAAAAAGTAAAAGACCTGCAATTTTTAATTTAAAGTGCTTTATCATGGGTAAGTTGCGTTTCAATAGAATATAAACGTAATTCAAATGTAGTTATTTTATTATTATTTTAAGAAATAGAATTTATTTTTAAACGAATGATTTATTAAATTTGACAAAATTTATATATTATGGATACGGCATCATTTAGCGGTTTTGTGCGAACATTGTTATGGATTATCGTTATTTTTTATGCGCTAAAATTTGTAATGAAGTTATTGGCACCTTATTTTTTGCAACAGGTTGTGAAAAAAGCAGAGCAAAACTTCCAGCAACAGCAACAATACTACAATCAGCAAAATACACAGCAATCGCAACAGCAAAATACTCAGGCTAACTTTTCTTCCGATAAACCCAGAGAGAAGAAAAAAGTAGGCGAGTATATCGATTTTGAAGAGATAGAGTAGTGTTTGAAACCTGCTCTTTTTCTTTTTTTACAAGACATTTATTTCTATTTTAGCCTACTATTATTAGGCTAAATTCTTTTTATGAAAAACCTTTCTAAATTTTACCCACATGTACTGGCAATTTTTGGCTTTGTACTGATCTCTTTATTGTATTTCCATCCTGTACTACAGGGTAAAAAAGTATTCCAGTCCGATATTGCTCAATATATCGGGATGGCAAAAGAACAGAACGACTTCAGAAAAACAACAGGCGATGAGCCTTATTGGACAGACAGTGCTTTTGGAGGGATGCCAACTTATCAGTTAGGCGCCAATTATCCTAATAATTTTATCAAACAACTGGATTCTGTTATCCGCTTTTTACCGCGTCCGGCAGATTATTTATTCCTGTATTTTGTAGGATTCTATATTTTACTCCGCGTGTTCAGGGTAGATTCGCTCAAAGCCTTTTTTGGCGCTCTGGCCTTTGGATTCTCGACCTATCTGATTATTATTTTAGGAGTGGGACACAATGCAAAAGCCCATGCAATAGCCTATATGCCAATGGTGGTTGCCGGAGTGATCCTGGTTTTCCGGAAAAGATACCTGCTGGGAGGACTGCTCACTATGGTGGCAGCAGCATTGGAAATCAATGCAAATCACTTCCAGATGACGTACTATCTGCTATTATTCCTGTTGGTAATAGGCATCTGTTTTACCATTCAGTATATCAAAAACAAAGACTTTAAAAACTTAGGAATTGTTATCGGAATTTTTGCTGTAGCCGGTATTTTGAGTATCGGTGTCAATGCAACCAACCTGATGGCAACTTCCGAATATGCCAAATACAGTACCCGAAGCGACAGTGAACTGACATTCAATCCGGACGGCTCTAAAAAAGAAAGCAATAACGCGATGTCCTATGAGTATATCACCGAATATAGTTATGGTATTGCCGAAAGCTTTAACCTGATTGCCCCTCGTTTATTCGGAGGTTCCAACCATGAAAACGTAGGTGTGGATTCGCCAATGTATGAAATGGTTTCCAATCAGGGTGCTTCACCGGAACAGGCAAAAGACTTTGCATCAAGCGTACCGACCTATTGGGGCGATATGCCTATAGTTGCCGCTCCGGCTTATATTGGTGCGGTGGTTTTCTTCCTGTTCATCTTAGCGCTGTTTATCGACAAAAGAAAAATCAAATATGCCTTTCTTGCCGGTGCCTTGTTATCGTTATTCCTGTCATGGGGAAAACATTTACCGGCACTGACGAATTTCTTTATCGACTATGTACCGATGTACAATAAATTCCGGGCCATATCATCCATCCAAGTAATTCTGGAACTGTGTATGCCGGTTTTAGCCGTATTGGGCTTACAATCCTTTTTTAAAGCCGAGGAGAAAGAACGCTGGAATGCTTTATGGAAATCCGGCGCAGCAGCTTTGGGAGTAGTGGTAATCTTACTATTGTCCAAAGGAATGTTCAGCTTTACCGGAGGAAACGACAGTTACTATTTACAGGCTTACGGAGAAATGGGTGCACCATTTATCCAGGCATTAAAAGAGCAGCGTGCTGCGATGTATGTTTCCGATCTATTGCGTTCCGGAACATTGATCCTGTTGGCAGCGGCAGTATTATGGCTGTTTACAAAAAACAAACTGTCACAGGTTACGGCTGTTGTACTGGTAGGTGTATTAATGGTGGGCGATTTGTTCTTTGTTGATAAAAACTATGTAAACAGCGACAGCTTTGTTACAGCACGTCAGGCAGATGTTCCTTTTGAAGAAACACCGGCCGATGCACAGATATTACAGGATACAACACACTACAGGGTATTTGAAGTAGACGGTAACATGTCGAGTGCAAGAGCGTCCTATTTCCACAAATCTATCGGTGGTTACCATGCGGCAAAACCAAGAAAAATGCAGCAGCTGTTTGACTACCAGATCGCGAAAAACAATATTGGTGTATTGAACATGCTGAATGTAAAATACATCATCCAGAAAGATAACGAAGGAAAAGACATTCCGTTGAAAAATGCGGAGGCAAACGGAAATGCGTGGTTTGTGAGTGAGGTGAAAAAAGTAAACACACCAGATCAGGAAATGAAAGCGCTGGACAAACTGGACACTAAAAAAATAGCGGTTCTAAACCAGAAAGAATTTGCCAATGCGGTAAAAGGAAGCACTTTTGTAAAAGACTCTTCGGCTGTGATTACCTTAAAGGAGTACAAACCGAATTACCTGAAATACACCTCGGATAACCCGAATGAAGGATTGGCTGTTTTCTCGGAAGTATATTATCCGAAAGGCTGGAAAGCGGTTATAGACGGTAAGGAAGTACCGCATTTTGCCGTGAACTATGTATTGAGAGCGATGGAAGTTCCGGCTGGAAAACACACCATTGAATTTAAATTCGAACCGGGAGTGGTTAAAAAAGGAAGCCAGATTTCCTTATTCAGCTTTATTGCAATGCTGATACTGATTATTGCCGGAATTTATTTTGATGCTAAAAAGAAAAAAGAAAACGCAGCATAACTGATAATGAAAAAAGTACTGATCATAACCTATTATTGGCCGCCGGCCGGAGGACCCGGTGTACAGCGCTGGCTGAAGTTTGTAAAGTACTTACCGGACTTCGGAATGGAACCGGTGGTTTATATTCCGGAAAATCCAACCTATCCGTTATTGGACCGGCAACTGGAAGAAGAAGTTCCGGCTAACATCACGATACTTAAAAAGAAAATTACCGAGCCCTATGCATGGGCCTCGGTTTTTTCAAAAAATAAAACCAGGAAAATCAGTTCCGGGATTATCCCGAATAAAAAAAAGCAGTCGTTTTTAGAACGTTTAATGCTGTGGACAAGAGGTAACCTGTTCATACCCGATGCCCGTGTATTATGGGTAAAACCGTCGGTTGCCTATTTGTCGGAATATATTAAAGAAAACGGAATTGATACGGTTATCACTACCGGACCACCGCACAGCCTGCACCTTATCGGGCTAGCACTGAAAAAAAAGCAACACATCAAATGGGTAGCCGATTTCAGGGATCCCTGGACCACTATTGGCTATCATAAAGCGCTAAAGTTATCCTGCTATGCCGCTAAAAAGCACAAAGACCTGGAACGGGAAGTAATGCAGGAGGCCGATTTCCTTTTGGTAACCAGCCAGACCACTAAAAAAGAATTTGAAGCTATTACGAGCAAACCAATTCATGTTATTACCAATGGGTATGATGTGGAAAAGGTTGTCAAAGAACCTTTGGATGAAAAATTCACCTTAGCCCATATCGGCTCCTTTTTATCGGAACGCAACCCGAGAATACTCTGGAAAGCCTTGAGCGAACTGGTAAAAGAAGAACCCGGATTTAAGGAGCACTTTCAGCTGAAACTGATCGGGGCAACCAGTCAGGAAATCATGGAAACGATAGACGAGTTTAAACTGGCTCCGTATGTAAACAACCTGGGCTACGTTTCCCACCAGGAAGCGGTACAGCACCAGCGCAAATCGCAGGTACTGTTACTGATCGAAATTGATTCGGAAGAAACCAAAAGCATCATACCGGGAAAACTGTTTGAATATATGGTTTCCGAAAGACCAATACTCGCTATCGGACCGGAAGAAGCGGATTTTGCAGGCATACTGAAACAAACCAATACCGGTGTTTTTGCCCTGTATGAAGAAAAAGACCTGGTCAAAGAAACGCTTTTAAAATACTATAAAGCCTACCTGGAGCAAAACCTGAAAGTATATCCGGTAGGACTGCAGCAATACAGCCGTAAAAACCTGACGAAACAATTAGCCGATTTATTGAAATAGCATGGGAATTGTCATTAATCAATCCATAAAAAACACGGTGATAACCTATATCGGATTTGTAATAGGGGCTGCCAATACGCTTTTTATGTATCCTAAATTTTTGGGAGAAACCTATTACGGACTGACGGGCTATCTGCTTTCTTCGGCGAATATCATCATGCCATTGATGGCTTTTGGCGTGCACAATACCCTGATTAAATACTTTACCCATTA
Organism: Flavobacterium sp. 40-81; assembly: GCF_001898245.1. NCBI lineage: Bacteria > Pseudomonadati > Bacteroidota > Flavobacteriia > Flavobacteriales > Flavobacteriaceae > Flavobacterium > Flavobacterium sp. 40-81. The sequence goes on along the minus strand of NZ_MKTM01000033.1, from coordinate 263,019 downwards.
TAAGACCGAAAAAGAAAAAGAAGAATTCCTGACCTTTGTGTTGTTTCTCCCTTTCCTGCTCATTATCCCGATGTTTCTTTTCGGAACCTTCGGATATTCGGCTGTAGCATCGTTCCTGTCCCGTAAAAACCCGATTATCTTCGATTATGTATGGCAGATTCCGGTGATCGGTTTGTGTATGGGCTATTTTGAAATATTTTATGCCTGGGTAAAAGTACACATGCAATCCGTTTTCGGAAGCTTTATCAAAGAAATCGCCCTGCGTATTCTCATCACGGTTTTCCTGTTTGCCGTTTACTTTAAATGGATCAGTCCGCTGATGTTTATCAATGCACTGATGGGCATCTATTTAGCGACCATGCTATTGATGCTGTTTTATGCCTTTAAAGTAAAGCCCATTGTTTTCCGGTTCCGGCTTCCGGCCAATAGCAGAGCCGTATTGGTCTATTCCTCCTTTATTATTCTATCGGGCAGTATTGCAAACATGCTTCTGGATATAGACAAAAACATGATCGGGCAGTATATCGCGATCGAAAACATAGCCTATTATTCGGTAGCCATCTTTATTGCTACGGTAATATCGGTTCCCAGCCGGGCAATGCACCAGATCACTTATCCGATTACAGCAAAGCTGATGACGGAAAACAAACATGACGAACTGAACGACCTGTATAAAAAAACATCCATATCGTTACAGGTAGTCGGCGGATTGGTCTTTTTGGGAATACTGGTTAATATAAATGAACTGTACACCATGCTTCCCCAAAATTACCGCGGCGGAATTTTCGTTGTTTTTGTGATCGGACTTTCCAAATATTTCGATTTGCTGCTGGGAAATAACAATGCAATCATTTTTAACTCCAAATACTATCGTGCCGTTCTGTTTTTAGGACTGCTGCTGGTGTTTCTGACCATCAGCCTTAACATGTTTTTTATCCCGAGAATGGGTATTGAAGGTGCTGCGATAGCCACCTTGATTTCGATAACATTATACAGCCTGGCAAAGCTCCTTTTTGTGGTCATGCGGATGAAACTGTTTCCGTTTTCCAGAAACACCTTATATTCTTTCGGAATATCATTGTTTTGCTTTTTTGCCTTTTACTATTGGGATTTTCCGTTTCACCCGGTCATCAGTATCGGAATGAAATCAGTCCTGATCACCATCGTTTACCTGTATCTGAACTATTTCTTTAAGATTTCCGAGGATATCAATATGGTACTGCTCAAAGCCTTGAAAATGGCAAAACTCATCAAATAAGAAAACCCGCTCAACAACGGATTGTCTTGCGGGTTTCTTCAAACTAACCAACCAAAATTTTAAACTAACTACACTTAAAATTATTTTTTACTGTCTTTTATCGTTTTGATGTCTTCATTGCTCATCTTCGCTTTGGTACCATCGGCTTTATAATAATAGTAATCATCGTCATTGCTGCCGGTACCTGAGCCGTAGTTGTTATCGTCATAATCATCATTGTCATAAACCGGATAACCGCCATTGCTATAAGGAGCATAAGTATAATTTTGAGACGCATTGTTCACAAAACCGCTGATGTCGATAATCTGCCCTCTGCGGTTGTAAAAAATACGCAAGCCACCTACCTGTGACAAGGCAAAACTGTTATAGCTCATATATACTGTTCCCACTCTTTTAACGCGGTTAGCACTATCGTAGTTGATAAAAACATTACCTACGCGTTTCACTCTTCCGAAATTATCGTGCTCGATACGCACACCATAGTTGGGTGTATAGTAACCGCGGACATTACCACGGGTTGCCGGAGCGCCGTAGGTTGCATTGACACCGCCACGTCTTGTTCGGGTGTACACCACGGTTTCTGCAGGCTGGGTGTTGAAATCAAATTCACCGTTCGGGAATATATAAAATGCTATGCCTCTTTCCATAAACATAATCGGTTCCGCATTTCGATAGTCAATGCCATAACGTGGTCCGCTACCATTGTTGTCAGAAAAAACAGGGTTTTCTGACGCATTAGCCATACTTCCTACCAGGAACATACTGGCTACTAAAAGTGTAAATTTTTTCATAATACAATAATTTAATAGTTTCCTACTCTATACGTTTTTCGGTTCCACTTCACGAAATCTGTTTTTAAAAAGATGTTCGTTGTTTAGGTAATTCCAATTTGCGTGCCAAAAAAAATTACAGAGGACGGCGGTGTGCCCAATAAGAATTAAAATAATAATTATCTGTCTGGATAACAGTGGCTTTCGGGAATGTTAAAAATGACGTAAGAAAATGATTTGCCCAAATAATTTAAAAGAACAAATGGGTGAAAGGATTAAAAAGTAGTATATTCGTTTGCCGATTTATCGTAATAACCCAACAATACTAAAAATAACTAACTAAAAAATGAAAATCTTAACGAAAAGTTTAGTGGTATCACTATTCGCAGCAATGTACGGGCACACAACCCAGGCCCAGACATTTGTACAGGCTTATGCGAATATTGTAAACCAGAGTTCCCAATCGGGGATTTTAACGAATCTGACCGAGTTTGAAAACCTGGGCGTCAAATACAGGGGAACTGTTGCGCAGGCTAACACACTGGAATGGCTGAAAAACAAATACCTGAGCTATGGTTATACCGCCAGCCAGCTCACGGAAGACACGTTTACCTATTCGGGAGCGACCTGTAAAAACCTGATCGTAACCAAGATCGGAACGCTTTATCCGAATACCTATGTGATTGTTTGCGGACATTATGATACGATTACCGGAACCGGAACGAACGACAACGGCAGCGGAACAGTAAGTATCCTTGAAATTGCCCGTTTACTGGAAAATATCCCCACAGAATACTCCATTAAATTCATCAACTTCAGCGGGGAAGAAGACGGTCTGAGAGGAAGCCAGCACTATGTGAGTACGGTAGTGAACGGAACGACCCCGAAAATGAATATTAAAATGGTATTCAACATTGACGAAGTGGGTGGAGTAGCCGGAAAGGTGAACAATACAATTACCTGCGAACGCGACACGTCCAGCCCGACAGCAAACAACGCTGCCTCAAATACCATTACCAACGAACTGATCCAGTGCGTGCAGCTGTATTCGCCGTTACAGACAAAATTATCCTATGCCTATGCCTCCGATTATATGCCTTTCCAGTCGAATGGCGAGGTAATTACCGGTTTTTTTGAAACAAACGAGACCACTTTTGCCCATACCGTAAATGACTTACTGGTTAATATGGATCCGGTATATGTATTTAATGTAGCCAAAGCCGCTACCGGAGCAACCCTGCATTTTGCCAAAGCAACCACGTCAGCCATCCTGAGCAGAGAGGATTTTGACAATACTTTTAATGTGAGTTTCTTTCCAAATCCGGTAAAAGATCTGCTAACCATTAACAAAGGGAAATTAGAAGCAAGTCATTATACTTTTTCGATTTTGGACATCAACGGAAAGCAGGTTTTAAATCATAAAGTAAACGATGCAAAATTGCTGGAAACAGTAAATGTAGGTACATTGAGCAAAGGAATCTATATGGGGGTGCTGGAAGCAGAAGGGCACCGGATCTCAAAGAAAATTATAATAGAGTAACAACTCTTTGTATAGCAGGATTGCTACAGTTTGGTATCTCAAATTGTGCAGAAGAAAACAACATTCCGTTATACCTTTGCCGCAAACCGAGAATAAACATTAAGGAAAAGTGGAAAACACTGGAAAAACACATATTCGATTAAACAAAAAGCCCTTCCCGATATCAGGAAGGGCTTTTTTATTATAGCTTGTCTTTTAAATATTTTCCGGTAATGGAAGCTTTGTTTTTGGAAACTTCCTCCGGTGTACCGAAAGCCATTAACTGGCCGCCGTTTTCACCGCCTTCTGGGCCGATATCAATAATATAATCGGCACATTTAATTAAATCCAGATTGTGTTCGATAACAATAATGGAATGCCCTTTTTCGATTAATGCCTCAAAAGAAGCCAGTAACTTTTTAATATCGTGAAAATGCAGACCGGTTGTCGGTTCGTCAAAAACAAACAATGCCTTGTCTTTTGTAACGCCTTTTACCAGGAAAGAAGCCAGTTTTATACGTTGTGCCTCACCGCCGGACAGGGTAGAAGAGGATTGACCCAATTGTACATATCCCAAACCAACATCCTGTAGTGGCTGTAATTTCTGGGTGATTTTGGTCTGACCGTGCAAATTGAAAAAAGCAATCGCATCGTCAATGGTCAGGGTCAGCACATCGTCGATATTTTTATTCTCGAAATTAACTTCCAGTATTTCCTTTTTAAAACGTTTTCCGTTGCAGGTTTCACATTCCAGGTGAACATCGGCCATGAACTGCATTTCGATTGTAACGGAGCCTTCCCCTTTACAGGTTTCACAACGTCCGCCATCGACATTAAAGGAGAAATGTTTCGGCTGATAGCCTCTCATTTTAGAAAGATGCTGTTTGGAGAACAAATCACGGATATCATCATACGCCTTGATATAGGTCACCGGATTGGAACGCGAACTACGGCCAATCGGGTTCTGGTCCACATATTCAATATGCTTGATATGGGAATAACTGCCTTTCATTTCGGTGAATTGCCCGGCTTTTTCGCCAACGCCTTCCAGCTGCTTCTGCATGGCAGGAAACAGTATCTTTTTAACCAAAGTACTTTTTCCGCTTCCGGAAACTCCGGTAATAACCGTAAGGCATTCCAGAGGGAAAGTAACGTTGATGTTTTTTAAATTGTTTTCACGGGCACCGATAATGTCAATATGATTTTTGAACTTCCTTCTTTTTTTAGGAACTTCAATTTCCATGGTACCGTTCAGGTATTTGGCGGTAAGTGAATCTGCTTTCAGGATCTCCTCATAAGTTCCCTGAGCAACAAGATCACCACCCAAAGTTCCGGCTTCCGGTCCGATATCAATGATCATATCGGCAGCCTTCATGATATCCTCATCGTGTTCCACAACAATTACGGTATTCCCTAAATTGCGCAGGTTTTCCAATACGGTTATCAGGCGTTCGGTGTCTTTGGGGTGCAAACCGATACTCGGTTCATCCAGGATATACATGGATCCTACAAGACTGCTTCCCAAAGAAGTGGCCAGATTGATACGCTGCGATTCTCCTCCGGAAAGTGTTGCCGAATTACGGTTTAACGTTAAATAGCTTAATCCCACTTCGTCCAGAAAGCGCAAACGATTGTTGATCTCGATCAAAAGACGTTTGGCTACTTTTTCATCATATTCAGATAAGGTAAGCGCTTTAAAAAAATCGATCAGGTTTTTAATTGGCAGATCAACCAGGTCGGAAATGGTTTTCCCGCCCACAAAAACATAATTTGCTTCCGGGCGCAGACGCTTTCCTTTACAAACATTACATTTCGTTTTTCCGCGGTAACGCGACAGCATCACGCGGTTCTGGATTTTATAATTTTTCTCTTCCAGTTCCTGGAAAAAATCATCCAGTCCGGTAAAGAATTTATTCCCTTTCCAGATCAGTGCTTTTTGAGCGTCTGTTAATTCAAAGAAAGGTTTGTGTATCGGGAAATCAAATTTATAAGCACTGTTTACCAATTGATCGCGGTACCAGCTCATGCTTTCACCACGCCACGGATAAACGGCATTTTCATATACAGACAGTGCTGTGTTGGGAATAACCAGCTCTTCATCAATACCGATTACGTTTCCGTAACCTTCACATTTCGGGCAGGCTCCGTAAGGATTGTTAAAACTGAACAAATGAACATTCGGTTCCAGGAAGGTAATCCCGTCCATTTCGAAACTGTTGCTGAACACGATGCGTTTCTCGCTATTTACTTCCTGTAAATAACATTCCCCTTTACCTTCATAAAAAGCAGTCTGGGCGGCATCGGCAAGGCGGTTGTAAAATTCTTCATCTTCCTTTACAACAATCCTGTCAATGATTAATAAAACATCTTTATTGTCCAGCGTATGCTGTTCGATCTCATCCAGACGCACCATTTGGTTGTCGACTAAAACACGGGCAAAACCCTGTTGCAGCAGCACCTTTAGCTTGTCTTCCAGTTTTCTGCCGTCTTCCAGGTGAATAGGCGCGAGTAGCAACCATTTGCTGTCCGGTTCAAATTGCTGAACCTGGTCAATTACATCCGTTACGGTATCTTTTTTTACTTCACGGCCGGAAACCGGAGAAATGGTTTTCCCGATCCGGGCATATAGTAATTTCAGGTAATCGTAAATTTCGGTAGAAGTTCCCACGGTAGAGCGGGCATTGGTGGTATTTACTTTCTGCTCAATGGCGATAGCCGGAGCAATACCTTTGATATATTCTACTTTCGGCTTGTCCAGCCTGCCTAAAAACTGTCGGGCATAGGAGGACAAACTTTCCACATAACGGCGCTGTCCTTCGGCATATAACGTATCGAAAGCCAGGCTCGATTTTCCCGATCCCGAAAGACCGGTCACAACCACTAATTTATTTCGCGGAATAGCGACATCGATGTTCTTTAAATTGTGTAGTTGAGCCCCTTTTATGATAATATTCTTTTTGGGCTCGAGTGTTGTGATATCCGTTTTCATAGCAAAAAATCAATGGAATGCAAAGATAGTCAAAAAGAAAATTTTTGTTTTTCTTATTGCTAAAGATTCTGATAAAAAAGTTATTCCTTTTTAAAGAGCCGGTTTCGCGGGATTCGGCCTGCATTTTTGATACTAAAAACAGGAAATTATTGTATGAAAATATGTTAATTTTTAAAATTGTGTTGCTATGTAACAAAATATTATGTTATATTTGGCTTAACATTAAATCTAATTTAACATTTGCCTATAGGATAAAAATACTTTTTAGAAAACATTTTTTCGAAAATCCAAACCAAAAACTAAAAGGTATTGTTATGGCTAATGTTGTACTTCCAGACGCTGTCTTGGTGAAAAATTATGTAGGTGGAGATGAAACTGCTTTGGCTACACTAATTGAAAGACATCAATCAAAAATTTATGGTTTTATTTATTCTAAAGTAATGGATCGTGAAATTACGGAGGATATATTTCAGGATACCTTTATTAAGGTAATAAAAACATTAAAAACAAAAAACTATAACGAAGAAGGTAAGTTTTTACCCTGGGTGATGCGTATTTCACATAATTTGATTGTCGATTATTTCAGAAAATCGAAAAAAATGCCTTATCACAGAGAAACGGAAGAGTTTTCTATTTTTTCTATCATGACCGACAACAGTCCGAATGTGGAAAACCGGATTATCAGTGAGCAGGTAGAAGTGGATTTACAGCGTTTAATCGAGGAACTTCCTGAGGATCAGAAAGAAGTACTGGTAATGCGTATGTATCAGGACCTTAGCTTTAAAGAAATCGCCGATTTAACCGGAGTGAGTATCAATACAGCTTTGGGAAGAATGCGTTATGCGTTGATGAACCTGAGAAAAGTGATCGAGAAAAATCAAATTATTTTAACGAACTAAACAATATTATATATAAAGATGCGTTATATTAGTATAATTAAAGCACTAATATGGCAAAACTTTACTCTAAGAAAAAAAAAGCAAGTCAAACTATGTTACCTAAAAAAGAAACTATAAGTTTTTTACTCAGTTATTCTAAAGCATTGAGTATTGTTAAAGTAGGTGATTTGACGTTTGAAAATCTTGCTAATTAAGGAACATCCCGGTACATAGTATCGGGATGTTTTTTATTTAGCGGTTTTCGGACTCTTTTTATAATACTCGTCTATAACCGATTTCCTTCCGATGGTCTGGGTGATAATATCTTTTTCCAGGCTCCATCCTCTTGCCGGAGAATATTCCCTGCCGTACCAGATGATCTGTAAATGCAGGTCGTTCCATAATTCACGCGGGAAAATGCGTTTGGCATCCTTTTCGGTTTGCTGCACATTTTTTCCGTTCGATAAATTCCAGCGGTACATCAGTCGGTGAATGTGGGTGTCTACCGGAAAAGCTGGAACGCCAAATGCCTGCGACATAACCACACTGGCTGTTTTGTGCCCAACGGCAGGCAGCTCTTCCAGCGCGGCAAAATCCTGCGGTACTTCGCCGTTGTGCTTGTCAATCAGGATCTGCGACAAACCGTGTATCCCTTTTGATTTCATGGGTGATAATCCGCATGGTCTGATGATCTCCTTGATTTCTTCCACACTCATTTTTACCATATCATACGGATTGTCAGCTTTGGCAAACAATAAAGGTGTGATCTGGTTTACCCGTACATCGGTACATTGTGCCGAAAGCAAAACCGCTATTAACAAGGTGTAGGGATCTTTATGATCTAACGGAACCGGGATTTCGGGATATATTTCATTTAACGTATTTATAACAAATGTGATTTTATCTTCTTTGGTCATTTTTGCCTACTTTTATAAAAACAAATATACGGCGATGACAACATTAAAAAAAGGCGATAAGGCTCCTAATTTTTCGGGAGTTGATCAGGATGGAAAAACACATACTCTGGCAGACTATAAAGGAAAAAAGTTAGTAGTGTTCTTTTATCCGAAAGCAAATACTCCGGGATGTACGGCCGAAGCCTGTGATCTGAGAGATAATTTTGAGCGTTTTCAGGCAAACAATTATGAATTGCTGGGTGTGAGTGCTGATAGTGCCAAAGCGCAGGGTAAATTCAAAGAAAAATATAGCTTTCCTTTTCCGTTACTGGCAGATGAAGACAAATCGGTTATTCAGGCTTTTGGCGTGTGGGGACCAAAAAAGTTTATGGGTAGAGAGTATGACGGGATTCACCGTACCACTTTTGTAATTGATGAAAACGGAATTATTGACGAGGTGATTTCGGAAGTAAAAACCAAAGCACATGCCAGTCAGATCTTAAAATAAGACATAAAAAAAGCCGGAATTTCCGGCTTTTTTTATAGGTATTTATCTTAATTGGAGGTTTCTTCTTCCAGTTGTTTTTGTTCGCCGCAGCCAAACAAGTGATTCACTTTAATCAGTTCGGCAATACCTTCCGGAAGCATTTCTTCCCATCCCTGCTGCCCGTCATGAATCATTTTTAAAACTTCACGGGAGAATATCTTTAAGTGTTCTTTATCAAAATCAGTGATATCCACCACTTTTCCGTTATAGGCAAAGAACTTGTACAGTTCTTTCATACGCGGATGCACTTTCAGGTTTTGAGAGGTAACAATGTTTCCGTCTTCATCTTCCATAGGATACAGGAATACTTTTAAGTCACGGTAGAATAATTTACCGAAGGCTTCCAGTATACCACCACTTAAATGACGGTAATATTTCTCATCAAAAATATCGATCAGGTTGCTCACACCCATAGCCAGTCCCATTCTTGCTTTGGAATACTCAGAGAAATATTCCACTACTTTATAATATTCCTGGAAATTGGAGATCATAACCGTTTGTCCTAATGAACAAAGTAGTTCGGCACGGTCCATAAAGTCACGTTCGTCAATTTCTCCTTCAGATAACAGGTTGGATAAAGTGATTTCGAAAATAACCATCGCATTTTCTTTGTCTACTTTTTTCTCTTCCAGAAACATTTCATAGGACTTCTGATACATGTCCATATTTACTTTGGTTACCGGGCGGAAACTTCCGCGTAGTGCCAGGATGTTTTTACGGTAAAGTATCGAAGCCGGCAGGATGTTGTTTCCGTCTGGACCAAACATCACTGCATCGGTCATTCCGTTTTTCACCAGCTGTAAGCTCATCAAACGGTTGTCGACATCTTTAAAACGCGGACCGGAGAAATTGATGGTGTCAATTTCCAGCTGGTCTTTGTCCAGGTGATCGTACAGGTAACGCAATAATTTTTTAGGATCATTGTGTTTATAATACGCTCCGTAAATAAGGTTAACACCTAAAATACCCAGGGTTTCCTGTTGCAGTCTCGGATCTGTTTCCTTAAAACGGATGTGCAGTATGATTTCGTTATAATCTTCTTCCGGGTCCAGCTGGTATTTAATACCAACCCATCCGTGTCCTTTGTATTGTTTGGCAAAATCAATTGTTGCTACAGTATTTGCATAACTGAAGAACATTTTGCTGGGATGTTTGTCTCTTTTTAAGCGTTCTTCTACAAGTCTTATCTCGTGAGAAAGCATTTTTTTTAACCTGCTTTCAGTAACATAGCGGCCGTCATCTTCCACTCCGTAAATAGCATCACTAAAATCCTTGTCATAAGCCGACATTGCTTTTGCAATTGTTCCGGAAGAACCACCGGCTCTGAAAAAATGCCTTACTGTTTCCTGTCCGGCGCCAATTTCAGCAAAGGTTCCGTAAATGTTTTTGTTGAGGTTAATGCGGAGAGCTTTTTCTTTTAGAGCGGGGATGTGTTCAATCTCCCGGTCTCCTTTTAAAGTAATTTCGTTATCTGAGTTTTTCATAAGTGCCATAATGTTGCAAAGTTAGCAAAATAGGCAGTCTAATAAAAGAGAATGATTCTATTTTAATAAAGTAAAAAGCAAAAAATGCCAATTGAAGCAGGGCGGTTGTGCTTTAATTGTTTGATAGAGAGCTGTAAAAAACAATGCCGGTTTTAAACCGGCATTGAAAGTGTTATTTGTTATGCTGCTGTAAATCAACAGCATTATTGTAATCTTCTTCGATAAAGATAAATTTGTATTCCCTGCTGTTTTTTGTTTCCAGTAATAAAATGAAATTTTTAGGATTCAGAAAATTCCGTATGCTCGCGGTATTTGTGGTGAAGTGCTGAATCTTTTTGTTATCAAAGATTATTGTCACGGAATCGGATAAACTAATGATATCGCTGGCACTTCCGAACATAAGATTTATTTGCTGCGTCAGAGAATTTTCCTTTGCTAACGGAAAGGTGTATTCTTTGGCCGATTTATAACTTTTTATCGTGATATCATGTCTGCTTTTGTTGATATACGTGTATTTTTCAATAAAAGTTTCGTCTACTATTTTACTGCAAAAAATCACTGAAAACATGATAATCAACAACAGTAAAAGTGATATAACTGACCGGTTTCTCATTTTCTTAATTTAGGGTTCTCCCGGATTTTTATAAACAGGAGGGAACGGTATTGTTATTGCATGTTCCAGAAACTAAAAGTAGCTTCAAGATTGCTTTCTGTTGGATTGTTAAATTTCGTTATGATACTGTTTTTCCAGGCATCCCAGGTTTTCTGGTTTTGCAAAGCATCTTCAATTTGTCTGATGGTATATCCGGAAACTTTGTCCTGATACGATTTTGGTAAAACATTCCAGGGGTTTGCATCGGTAAAATACCAGGTGCAGCTTCTTGTTTTGAATCCGTCAATGGCATCCTGTACCATTCCGGTATAACGTAATCTGTTGTAGGATGATTCATAATCGGTGTACACCATTCGGGTAAGGCTCCATTCAACACCGCGTGCCCATGTTTCCACAACAATCTTATCCGAATTTTTAAAGTTGCTGCCGCTGCTCATGCTCCAGTGTGAAGCGTGCCCCAGTTCGTGTATGGTTGTTGCGTAAGTACGGTATCTTGGATTTTGAGGATTAAAGATATGGATATGGCTGCCCAGTCCTAAAAATCGTCTTGCCGGTGATGCGTTTCCGTCATAATCGCTGTTGGTTTCATTTACCGCTTTGATTTTTAGCTGTGTTTTCCAGAAACCATTTTGCGGCGGTCTTCTTAAGCCTAAAATATTTTTGTAGTAGTAATGATGAGCAGCGCGGAATATCGTTGAATAGTAGCTGTGAATGCTGGTTGCTACGTGGTGAACATCCCAGTTTCCGGTTTTTTTAGGACCGTCTAATTTAGCTGTAGAAAACAACCATCCTTTGCGGATCTGGAAATCATATCTTTCGTAGTCGTAGCTGTAATTTGCCGGACGTTTGAATGTTCCGTCGCAGCTGTAGTAACCGTTTGCGTCTACAAAACCGGTATGTGTAGTGAACCATCTTCTGGCACATACTTTTAGTCCTTCAACACCAATGGTTCCTAATTTGTCGTCATACATCGTGATTCGTCCTGCCGGTCTCCAGCTGCTTCGTGCAGCAACTCCGATATTTTCTTCTTCATGATCGTTACCGGTTAATACTAAAGAACGTTCCACAAGTTCTTCGGGCGTTATTCCGTGTAATACTACCGGTGTTGGCGGATTTCCTTCTTTGATATCGGCGATTTTTTCTTCATCCGGGATAAAAAGCTCATCCAGGATCTGGTGTTCCACTTCCGGCATCGGTTTGTTCACCGGAATGGAAGCATAGCGATAACCCGGCTGGTCCTCTGCAACGCCTTCATCGCGGTAAGAATCTAAATCGTATCCTTCCGGGAAAGCAACATCAAGCGGGAAAGTGTACATGACAATAGTACTGTCCTGCTTTAAAAGATCCATCATGTCCTCATTTTGCGGCATGAATTTTACGTAATAGTGGGTGGTTGTAATGCCGGACATTTCTTTTGCACGGTCAATATCTCCTTCTGTTAACAGATCGGCGTATGCTCTGAGCATGTTTGTTACGGAATAGGGATTCTCAAGCTGTGTTGAGCCGTCCGGAAGCCGCTGACCTAATGTGGTGTTTGTTTTGGATTGGCTGTTTTGATCTTCATTCCAATCTTTTTTGTCACAGCTACCCAAAGTAAGTAGTGTGATCGCAATTAGTCCTAGTAAAACTTTTTTCATTGACATTGGTTAAAGGTTAGTATTATTTTTTCTCAGCTTTGCGAAATTATTAAAAAACAATTGATATGCAAGTAATGTGGTTTGTTTTTAATGTTTTGATAATGTTTAAATTATGTTTATAAATAAAGAAATTGAAGCTTCCGTATTGTAAATCAGGTACTGCAATCTATGACAGATGGCCTGTTATGAAAGAGTGTAAAACAATGGCTCTGAGTGATATATTTATATTTTTTGTTAGGTTTATTTGTAGTTTTTTAATTTTATAACTGGTGCGATTTGTGCTTATTTTGTAAAGAGATAAATTGCAGTGTCTGTTTTTGTTTTTTTTCGATTCAGGTGTAAAAAACGGTGTCTGATATTGGGAAGAGGTCTTAAAAAAAGCTGATGACTATTGATGGAAGCAATGCTAAAAAGGCGCTCAGGCTAACATTGGTTCTTTGAAAAAGGGATTGGGGAGTTTGTAACGTGTTTTATCTGCCGGTTTCCGTTGTCTGGTAATTTCTTCCGTTCATAAGGAATTAAGGCTTTTGCGGAAACGGGAAAGAGCGTCAGTGGTTAAATGGTATTCAAATCGTTTCTAAACTATTATTTGTTCGTTTTTATTAGCTTTATTGTATAGGGATTTAGGAGACAGATTCTTATTTTTGTAAAAAAGAAGACCACTTTGAAAGTATATTTTTTGGGAACAGGAACTTCACAGGGAATCCCTATTATCGGAAGCGATCATCCCGTTTGTCTGAGTGATGATCCGAGAGATAAACGATTGCGGGTATCCGTTTTAATGCGTTGGGAAGATCATAATGTTGTAATTGATTGCGGACCGGATTTCAGGCAGCAGATGCTCACGGCTAAATGTACTAAGCTGGACGGGATACTGTTTACGCATGAACATGCCGATCATACAGCCGGTCTGGACGATATCCGGCCTTATAATTTCCGGCAGGGTCCCATGCCTGTATATGCACACGAACGGGTGATAGCAAGCCTTAAAAGACGATTTGACTATATTTTTGAGACCGAGAACCGCTATCCCGGCGCGCCTTCTGTGGCTGTTAGCGAAGTGAAAAACGATGTGCCTTTTGTTCTGGGCGGTAAAACGGTGATCCCGATAAATGTATGGCATGGCGACTTGCAGGTATTTGGTTACCGCATAGACGATTTTGCCTATCTGACCGATGTGAAAACCATTGACGCTGCAGAAGTGGAAAAACTCAAAGGAGTAAAGGTGCTTGTGGTGAATGCCCTACGGGTGGAACCACACATTTCCCATTTTAATCTGGAAGAAGCTCTGGCGTTTATCAGCCATATTCAGCCGGAACGTGCCTATCTGACCCACATCAGCCATCATATGGGATTTCACGGAGAAGTGCAGGAAAAACTGCCGAAAAACGTATTTTTGGCTTACGATAATTTAGAAATTACAATTTAATACTATGAAAAAAGCAATACTCTATCTCTTTATTTTATCCTTATTGTTTAATGTTTTTCAATACATGAATTCCAATAAGATATTGAAAACGCAGCAGAAAGAACTGGATACTGCCAAGTTAAGAATCGATAAAGTACGCGATTCCATTAATACGATTCTTGTTGAAAAAAATGACAGTGATTATTTCTCATTGGAATATGACGATGATGCACAGGAGTATTTTTCCCGTTATGATGTGATGAAAGTAGCCGCTAAGGTAAAAGAGGATCTGGTTACTTTAAACGATGCCAAAACCGGAAATGCCATGATTCCGTATGAACCGATTGATGGAAAAAAGTTTATCATCAGTAAAATAAAAATCCTGAATCACCGTTGGATTATAGCCGACTTTTATAGCGGTGCGGTGCGGGGAGAAGTACTGTTAAAGTATTTTCACAACGAAGACAAGCCTACAGATTTTGAAAGAATCGATGCAATTTTGTTTTCGAATACGGTAAAATAAAACAATTATTTTATATTTTTATAACTGCATTGTTTCTGCTTTCGCAACTTTGAAAGGAGAGGCGGTTTAAAGCAGTTGACCCAACTATTTTCAGGACGAAAAAAAATTATAAATGAAAAAGATAATCCCATTAATTGCATTCAGTTTCTTTTTCGTTTCGTGTGATCTCATTATGAAAAAGCATGACAGCGAAGATGAGGTGGTTGTAAACCCCAAACAAATGGTATTAGGAACCGATAAAGACGAACACGGATGCGTGGGGTCTGCCGGTTACAGATGGTCCATTCTTAAAAAAGACTGTATCCGTGTCTTTGAAGAAGGATTTCGCATGAATCCGGTAAAAGAAACCCCGGTGGATACCGAAGAAGAAATTGAAGAACCGATCATCAGCAGTTTTGTAACTTTTGAAAAAGACGGTGACAGAGCCGAATTGTTCTTGCCGGAAAAAAAGGAATCGGTTATTATGACCAGAGAGAAAGAAGGGAAACCGTATCATGGCGGCGAGTGGACATTGGAAACCGATGGCGGCTTATCGCTGAAAGTAAACGGTGTGATGAAATACAAAGGCGCATTGACAGAAGAAAAAGCGGTAACCGGAAGTGATAATCCGGAGCAATAACAAATACGCAATAAAAAAGCCCTGAAATTTTCAGGGCTTTTTTATTATTGTTGTAACCAGGTTTTGAAATCGTAAAAATTCTGCGGTGCAACACCATGTCCCACAGGATATTCTTTATAAACAACATCCAGTCCGAGTGCTTTTAAGAACTCCGGAGCTTTCCGGGCCCAGTCCACAGGAATAACCTGATCGACTGTTCCGTGTGAAATAAAGAATTTCAGCCTGGAGATCGCTTTAGTCTGAAAATCGGGAGCAATAATATCCGGATTCACATAACCGCTCAAAGCCACTACGCGCTGTATCTTTTCGGGGTTAGACAAGGCTGCTGCATAACTTAAAATAGCGCCCTGGCTAAAACCGATTAACGTAATCTTATCTTTATCTATCGGGTAATTTTCCAGTAATTCATCAATAAAGGTAACGATCAGCTCGCGGGATTCCACCGCTTCTTCATCGTCTGAAAACTTGTTTGCATCCGCATCAAAATGAATGCTGTACCAGGCGTTGCCATAAGGCGGCATCGGGTGTGGTGCACGGGCGGAAACCACGAAATATTCTTCCGGCAATTCGGATGCAAAAGAGAACAGATCCTCTTCATTACTGCCATAACCATGAAGCAGCAGCAGCAACGGATTTTTATCTGATTTTATTTTGGGTTCTCTAACGAGATGAAATAAGGATAAATTCATTTTATGCTAAATTTTTAAACCATTTTTGGAAATATTCCCCAAGAATAGGGATTGTTTTCATTTCGTTCTGTAAAGCGCCAACCAATCCGTAAGCCCATAGTACAAAGAAGAAAATGAAGAAAGCAGAAGAAACCATCCAACTGTCGGCATAACCCACAAAATAAGCCAAAACATAAAATGAAAGATGAATTCCAAAGGCCTGGCGGATATGAAAACCGGCAAACGGGTTTTTCGTTTCCATATTCATAAAAATGGCAATAATGGTTCCAATTATTGTGATATAGCCAATAATCGCGGTTGTTTTACCTTGTTCGACAGTATTGTTCATAGCTTATTCGTTTAAAATTAAAATTCCCTGATTGTAAATACCATAGGCTTTCCCTTTCATAGGCTGACCTAAGAATGCGGAATTTTTTGATTTGGAAAGAATGTCTTCTTTCGAAAATTTCCAGCTGCCTTCGGTGTTAAACAAACTTATTGAAGCTTTGTTGCCTTCTTTAATCGCTTGTTTATCGATCTTGAAAATGCTTTTTCCGGCTGTCAGTTTTGCGACGATAACATCCGCCGGCAATACGGTTAGTAAGGCTCCAAAAGCACTTTCCAGTCCGATGGTTCCGTTTTTGGCATTGTCAAATTCCATTTTTTTATGTTCGATATCGAGCGGATTGTGATCGGTTGTTATCATGTCGATCGTTCCGTCCAGTACACCGGCGATAAGCGCTTTTCTTTCGTTCTCATCACGCAAAGGCGGCGTTACTTTATAGCGGGTATCGAAATTGTTTAAGGTTTCATCGGTTAAAACCAGATGGTGTACCGCTACGCTGCAGGTAACGTTTAATCCTTTTGCTTTTGCTTCTCTGATTAAAGTTACGGATTTTGCCGTAGATATTGTCGGGATATGCAGTTTCCCTCCGGTATATTCCAAAAGAAACAGGTTGCGGGCAATCTGAATTTCTTCGGCAAGTCCCGGAATTCCTTTTAATCCCAGTTTGGTACTGGCAATCCCTTCGTGAACAACACCGTTCCCTTTTATTTTTTCATCCTGACAATAGGTAATCACCAGTCCGTCGAAATCCTGTACATATTGTAAGCCTATCTTTAACAGGTTGGCATTGTCAAGACTTTTGTTATAATCGCCAAAAGCAACGGCTCCGGCATTGGTCATGTCAAACAGTTCCGCCAGGTCTTTACCTTCGCTGTTTTTGGTTAACGCACCAATCGGATGCAGCTGTGTAGCTGCTTTTCCGGATTTATGAAGTACGAAGCTCACTTCTGTCTGGTTATCGATAACAGGAGCGGCGTTCGGTTGTAAGGCAATATTGGTAAATCCGCTTTTTGCGGCAACCTGAAGTCCGTTGGCAATGGTTTCTCTTTCTTCATAACCCGGTTCTCCCAGGGAAACAGAGCTGTCAAACCAGCCTTGGGAAACATGAAGATTATCCCGTTCGATTATCGTTGCGTTTTCTTCATTGGACAGGTTCTGTCCGATCGTTTTTATAATTCCGTCAATAATTTTAATGTCCGCCGTCTGATTGTGAAACGGACTTTCGGTATCGATAATTGTTGCGTGTTTAAGAATTACATTCATTTTACGAATTTTTGGATCAGTAGTTCTAATAATAAAAATAGTAGTGTTGCGATGATAAAATACTTCCAGGCTTCGCTGGCTGTTCTTGTCGAATGGATATCGTTAAAAACAGTAGCAATAGAATCCACTTTGGTATATTTATCGAATAAGTTGTCGTTTTGTAAGCTCAGATCACTTTCGGTACGGGCATGATTAAAGCTGATATTTTTTAAAACCGTTTTGTTTTTGGTCAGGCTGTAATTGCCGGATTGTTCCGGATAGTCGCCAAAGGACAGTTTTATTTTATTGTTCAGGATTTGCTGCATCGGGATAAAATCCGAAGTTTCATTCTGTACGGTTACCACTTCGTCCTTGGATAATAAAACATCCAGGATCATGCTTTTATTGTCGCCGATGGTAAATTCCGTAATACCGGATTTCTGATTGTTTTGCGCCATATTGTAAAAAGTAGGCACAATCAGCGGGGAATTCTGGAAATTACTGTTTGTTTTGTTGATAGGAGCGCTAAACAGGTACAGGGTTCCGATTTTGTTGGTCTGTGAGCCCAGGAACGGTGTCTGGTCGTCATAGCTGAGTATCGCTGCCGGATTTCCGCCCAGTCCGAAAGAGCTGTTAACCTTCGGGTATTGGAAATTATCGGTTTTCTTTTCAAAAACAGTTTGGTATAGCGGATGGCTGAAAGCGATTTTGGTAATTTGTTTTTCGGCCGTTTGCAGCGGATTCATTTTCAGTCCTCCGAAATTCCCTAAGAAAGTGGTCAGGTTTTGTGCCGAACCGTCAGCAGCAGGAATCAGGACAATATTACCGCCTTTATCGTAAAAAGCTTTTAAGGTGGTTTGTAACGACTGCGGAATGTCTTTTAGTTCGTTCAGGATAATGGCATCCTGTTTGTCCAGTGCGTTGTAATCTACACTGTTCAGTTCCTCGCTTTTGTAATTAAACTCATCTGCAGTATAAATTCGGGACAGGAATGCATTTTTAGCATTTTCGCCTATAGCGATCACATTCGATTTTTCCGGTTTGGAAATGCTGAAATAATAGGTATTGTCATAGTTCAGACTGTTGTCTTCAATGGCAACATACCCGTGAAAATCCTTTTTAGGCAGTGTAAAGTGAACCGATTTTTGAGCAGTATCGAATTTTACAACCGTTTTAGCTGTCAGGTTTTTTCCGTTATAAACAGCCATCGGTAATTCGTTTTCATAGTTACCGTAAGCGGTTACGTCTACTTTAATTTCATAAAAGTTATCCAGATGCTGGCTGATTGAAACCTTATCAATGCTAACGTTGGTTTTGTTTTCCGCTTTTGGAATGATAAAATAGGCAGGTGTTTTATCGTCCAGTTTGTCCGCACTTTTTGCATCCTGAGCAATCGCATCGGTGATTACCACAATGTCTTTCGGAACGTTGTGTTTTTTAGCGGCCACTTTACTTAGTAAAAAGTCCAGTTGGAACGGTGTGGAACTGTATGGTAATGTCTGCAGTTCTTTCTGGATGGATTTAATATCGGTATCCCAGAAAGCTTCGGTATTGGTAACGAGCGAAAAACGCTGGTTGTCGGATGTGTTTTCCAAAAGGTCCTGAACGGCTCTTTTTAAGAGTTCGCCCCGGTTTCCTTTTGCCTGCATGGAAAAAGAATTATCGAGTATGATAATCATTTCATTTCCGGTATTTTTAGCGTCTTTGGCATCAAAATAAGGCTGAGCAAAAGCCAGTACCAGACAGGCGAGCAGTAACAAACGGGTACACAATAAAAGCCACTTTTTCAGTTGGGAGCTTTTACGGGTTTGTATGCTGAGTTCTTTTAGGAAACGTACGTTTGTGAAGTATTCTTTCTTAAAACGACGCAATTGAAACAAATGAACCAGAATTGGTATTACCAATAGAAAGAGGAAATACAGAATTTCAGGATGTTTGAATTGCATTTTATTTTAATGTTTGTCAAAAATAGTAATTACTTTTTAGTTTTCGACAGTAGTTACAGGCTGATTTAAGTTTTCGTTATTAAATTTTAAAAAAATAAGCTATACAGATAGCTTATTTCTTTTTCTTTTTGGCCGCTCTGGTTTTTTCCACCCCGCGGTTTCTTGGTTTGGTTTTTCGCGGAGTACGTTTTCCGGGACCACCAAGATTTACTTTTTTGTTTTTATCTGTTTTTTCATGAAAAGCACCGCCACCGTCAAGCTTCACCTTTTTCATCAGGAATTTAACTTTTTGCTGCTCTTTTTCAAATTCCAGTTTTTTCTCTTCAATTTTTACGCCTTCCGGAATTGGTAACATTTCCAGTTCCTGCTCCATTAATAATTCGGCTTCCACCTGGAATTCTTCTTCTTTCGGCGCGATGATGCTAATGGCAATACCATCTTTGTCTGCACGTCCGGTACGACCGATTCTGTGGATATATTGTTCGGGAACTTCCGAAAACTGCATGTTGATCACGTGGGTAATATCGGAAATATCCAATCCACGCGCCATAATATCGGTAGTGACAATACCGCGTAATTCGCCTTCCTGGAATTTTGCCATCGTGTTCAAACGATAGTTCTGGGATTTATTGGAGTGAATAACGCCAAATTGTTCCGGGAAATCTTCTTCCAGATGTTCCATTAAAATATCGGCTACTCTTTTATTATTCACAAAAACCAGGATGCGTTCCAGGCTTTCATCGGCAGTTAGTAAATGCTTTAAAAGGTTAACTTTCGTCAGGAAGTTCGGCACATGGTAAGCTAATTGTTTAATCTTTTCCAGAGGTGTTCCGGATTGTGCCAGCGATACTTCTTCCGGGAAATCAAAATAATCGTCCAAAAGTTCATCCACTTCTTCGGTCATGGTTGCCGAGAACAGGATATTCTGACGTTTGGGTTTCATCATCGCCAGGATGGATGTAATCTGGAAGCGGAATCCTAAATTCAGGATCTCATCAAATTCATCAATAACCAGTTTCTGCATTTCGTCAAAACGAACCACATTGTCTAAAGCCAGGTCCATTAAACGTCCCGGAGTGGCTACCAGGAAATCAATTCCTTCATAAACGGCTTTTTTCTGGGTGTTGATATTTACACCTCCGTAAACACCCAAAACCCGAACCGACATGTACCGGGTTAGTTTTTCGACTTCTTCGGCTACCTGAACCACTAATTCACGGGTAGGAACAATGATGACAACTTTAGGGGTATGCGTTGGCGAAAACTTCCATTGTTTTAAGATCGGAAGTAAATAGGCAAACGTTTTACCGGTACCGGTTTGGGCAATTCCCATCATATCACGTCCTGACATAATCACCGGGAAAGATTTTTCCTGAATAGGAGTAGGTGTTGTTAACCCTAAATCGTCTATAGCTTTTTGCAGGGATTTTGGAAGATTGAATTGCTCAAAAGTGGTCATAAAGTCTGTATTTTCGGCAAAGATACGATTTTATTGTTTTAGTACTGTTTTAAAGATTGGGAACGGGGTAATTGTTCAAAGACTGCGATTATGATATTGGGATGTAAATAACTTCTTTGATAATTGTAAAATAATTGTATTTATCGTGCTTTTAATCAGTAATTTATGAAGTAATAACTACTTTTTTTAGTATTCGTATGCTGTTCTTTTATGTCCGCTTTTTCGCAGGTAGCCCATCAGCGGCCTGATTTATCGGTCTGTAACAGTGGAGTTTTCGATTTAACGGTACAGACCCCGGTTATTCTGGGAGGCCAAAGCGGGATATTTCCGGATTGGAAAAAGGGTTTTATTTTATTTTATTGGTATCACAACCGGAAATGCGGCTACTGTTCAGAAATTAATCATTAAATAATTCGAAATCATTTTACAATAAAAAACCTGCTCCGATAATCGGGCAGGTTTTTTTATGATTGTTTAAAACGTTTGTCACTGTTTTACATGAGTGTATAATTTGTTGACAATTAACCATTCGTTGTTGATCTTGGAGAGCGACAGAAAATCGTAATAATTGTATCCCAGCATCGGGACATGGAGCTTCGCAATGGCATTATTGCCGATGATTTCTATACCAATGATTTCCATTTCGAATTTTTCTTCTAATTCGCTAGGACTTCTTCTGTTTTTAACGGTTACCAAATAATCGTCTAAGGATTTATAGAACACGTGACCTTCAATGTCACCAAACAGCATGGCATTGGGGTGAAATATTGCTTTCAGTTTTTGCACATCACCATCAAATATACCTTCAAAATATAAGGTGAGTACCTTTTGAACCGGGATTATTTCTGCTGAATACATGGTCACTAAATATTAATTAGTATTAAAGGTAAGCTAAAAAGACTAATAAATTGTAAACCACAGTATTAAAAAAACAGCGGTGCAAAAGTGCAGGGAATCATATTGCAGGCAGCTGCCTTAAAAACGCTTTGTTAAGGGGAACCGGAAGTATTTATAGGGTGATTTTATACGCACATCGCTGGGCACCGCTTAATACATGATCGATACGGGTAACCGTTACGGTATCGCCAAGTATGGCCCGGAAGGTTTCCAGTTCCGATTTGCAGAATCCCTGGCATATCGTTGCGGCAGCGCAAATGGGGCAATGGTTTTCGAATAGTATAAAACCGTCTTCCTCCTGTGTGTAACCGGCCATATAACCTTCGCTGTTGCGAATCTGTGCCAGTATCCTGATCCGGTCTTCCAGTTCGTTGATACCTTCCACCGCATGCAGGTATTTGCTGCGGCTTTCTTTGCCATAGGCTTCAATAACGGCATCGAGGGCACTTTCACCCAGTATTTCCTTTGTTTTCTGAATTAATTTTACCGTTAGTTCGGCATGCCTGTCCGGGAAACGTCCGTGACCGGAAGCGGTTAACGCCCAGATTTGCTGCGGCCTGCCTCTTCCTTTCGATTCGGTAGTGGCGGTAACCAAACCTTCACCGGCTAATCGCAGCATTTGAAAACGGGCACCTTCCGTGGTGACATTTAGTTCTTTTGCTACTATATTCAAAGGAAGGGAGCCCTGAGTTTTCAGGATCCACAAGGCTTTTTCATTATCCGGCAATTTTATTTCCATAATAAACAAAGTGATTATTTGGTTTATTAGGCAAAATTAATAATTTTGTATCACAAACAAAAAATTAGTACTTTAAATGTGCGCAAATCATGTCGGATAAAATAATTGTAAATAAAGTAACGGCATCGGGTATTCTGCGATTGGATTTATTGCAGTACCAACCGGATGTGGTTTTTGCTGATTTTGATATCAAAAACTATCTGTTTCAGGAGCTGGCGCTGATCGAAAAAGAATTCCGCATTGCGATGGAAGCAATCGATTGGGAAGCATATCAGGGAAAAGCGGTTTCGGTTTACTGTTCTGTTGATGCCATAGTACCGCAATGGGTATATATGCTTGTTGCGGCAAGGCTTAAACCGTATGCCTTTTCGGTAATATTTGGTTCGGAAAAGGAGCATTATATAAAACTATGGGAAAACAGGCTGTTGCAGGCCGATTTAACCGGATATGAAGGAGAAAAGGTGGCTTTCAGGGCAAGTGAACACATACCGGAAGCGCTTTATATCACAGCAACGAATGTATTAGCCGGTAAGGTTGCCAGCCTTATGTACGGAGAACCCGGATTACCGAAAGTGATCCGGAAATATTAATTAAAAGTAAAAACAAATGAATGTATTGATATTTAACGGCGCATTGGAACGCAGAACCACTGCCACCTCACATAAAATAGCGGATTATTTTAAAGAAAGTTTCGAAGCTAACGGAGCCGGAGTAACGGTGTTTAATTTACCCGATTCGGGAATTCCGCTTTTTGATGTTACGATTAGCGGCGTACCGAAGTCGGTGGAACTAATGGCCAATACGTTTCGCAATGCCGATGTGCATATCTGGCTGACACCGCTGTATCATGGCGGGATGACCGGAGTAATGAAAAACTGTCTTGACTGGCTGGAAGTAAGTGCCAAAGAGCACAGTCCATATTTAACCGATAAAACCATCGGTTTGGTTTGCTGGGCAGAAGGCGGTCATGCGGTGCAGGGCATAAACAATATGGACGCGGTGGCGAAATCACTGCGCGCCTGGACGCTGCCGTACAGCGTTCCGTTAATTCGCAAGGCAATATACGATGGCGACGGAGCCTTCTCGGAAGAAAGCCTTCAAAAATTCAATCAAATGATCAAATTGCTGCTCAACAGTAAATTAGCAGGGAAATAAAGGAACATTTATCAGGTCTGACATAACTTTGTAAATGTAAAGTGCCTATCTGTAACCAGGTAGGCACTTTTTTTATGGAATGCCGTGAAAACAACAATGTTTTGCGGAGAACCACCGGAACGTTAAATCGCAACATTTATTTGGGATTTAGTTTTTTATTTAGAATCATTCTTATTAATTTTGCCCGACCGTACGATTTTACTTTGCTTTTAATCGGCGTAATCCATAAATATGCTAAATCAAATAGTCATGAATATAACAATGAAACAGCTCTTTATCGCTTCGATAACGTTCGCATCATTCACCTTACAGGCCCAGAATAATGTTTTCCTGGAAAGATCGTACTGGAAGAAAAATCCGGATGTAACGCAGATAAAAGCGGAAATAGCAAAAGGGAGCAACCCTTCACAGCTTAATGCCAATGCTTTCGATCCGGTTGTTTTTGCAATAGTTGAAGATACTGCAAACGATGCCGTAAAATTCCTGTTGGAACAAAAAGGAAATGATGTTAACAAGCTGACGCATGACGGTCGTACCTATATTTTCTGGGCGGCTTACAGAGGGAATACGGATTTAATGGAATACCTTTTAGCCAGAGGTGCCAAAACCAATGTACTGGACGATCACGGGTATACATACCTGAATTTTGCAGCAGCAAACGGTCAGTCCAATACCAAAGTATACGATCTGGCACTTAAAAACGGAGCAAATCTTAAAAAGGATCTGGACCATGATGGCGCGAATGCTTTATTGCTGATCGCACCACACGATAAAGATTTTACGTTGATTAACTACTTTATCGGAAAAGGACTGGATATTAAAAGTACCGATGCAAACGGGAATACAGCTTTTAACTATGCGGCGAGAACCGGAAACATTACAACTTTAAAACGCTTACTTGAAAAAGGGGTTACTTTTAACGATAATGCCATGATCTTTGCCAGCCAGGGAACGAGAAGTACTGCCAATACACTGGAATTATACCAGTATCTGGAAAGCTTAAAAATCAAACCTACGGCAGTTTCGAAAAACGGACAAAACGCGTTGCATGCCATTGTTCGTAAAGACAAACAGGAAGACATCATCAAATATTTTATTGAAAAAGGTGTTGATATCAACCAGGCAGACCATGACGGAACAACAGCCTTTATGAATGCAGCTATGGCAAACAGTGATGTAGCGGTAATTAATCTATTGGCAGCGTCCGTAAAAAATATCAACCAGGTTAATAAAAAAGGAATATCTGCTTTGGCTTTAGCCGTTCGCAGCAACACACCGGAAGTGGTACGTTTGTTAATTCAGAAAGGTGCCGATGTAAACGTTGCCGATGCTAACGGAGACAATCTGGCTTACTATTTGATCCAGTCGTACAATCCGCAAAAAGCAGAAGCTTTTGAAGCAAAACTGAAAGCACTGGAAGAAAAAGGATTTAAGGTAGCGACACCGCAAAAGAACGGAAATACATTATACCATCTGGCTGTAGCTAAAAATGATTTATCTTTAATTAAATTAGTAGAGCGTTACAAAGTGGATGTTAATGCTAAGAATAAAGAAGGAATGACCGCTTTACACAAGGCAGCCATGACGGCTCAGGATGCGACTATTTTAAAACACCTGATGGCTTTGGGTGCTAAAAAAGATGCGGTTACCGAGTTTAAAGAAACGGCTTATGATTTAGCTTCCGAAAATGAAGCGCTTACAAAAAACAAGATTGCAATTGACTTTTTAAAATAAAAAAATGAAAAACCTTTATAAAATAGTATTGGTACTGGCGCTGACACTTTGCTCCGGAATGAACATGATGGCGCAGAAAGGCGGTTCTACAAAATACAAATGTATGGTTCAGATGACCAACTATCCGGGTGAAGGTGCCTATATTGTTGTGTCGCTGATTGACCCGAAAGGTGCCTATGAAAAAACACTTTATGTGATGGGATCCGATAAAAAATGGTATAAGGATATTAAAGAATGGTATAAATTCCACTCTAAAAAACCGAGTAACATCAGTGCTATTACAGGCGCTTCCCTTTCCGGAGGAGAACGCAGCGTAACGGTACTGGAACTGGAAGATTCCAAAATCAATTCCGGTTACAGCTTGCGATTTGAAACGGCTGTAGAGAACCAGGAATACAAAGTGAAAGACATCGAATTCCCGCTTACCACGGAAAATGTTTCCGGCAAAAATGACGGTACCGGCTATATCCGTTACGTACGTCTTAGTCCGAATTAATCAAAAGAAATATGACCATTTCAATCTGGAGATACAGCCACTTAACCCTGGCTGTATCTTCTTTTCTCTTTATACTACTGGCTTCCGTTACCGGAATCATACTGGCATTCGAGCCGGTTTCCCAAAAAATACAGCCTTATCGCGCTGCGGATTTCAACCAGATCACGGTTGCCGAAATGTTACCCGCTTTAAAAAAATCCCATTCAGAGATAACCGATGTAACGGTGGATGCGAATCAGTTTGTCATTGCCAAAGTGATAGACGATAACGGTAAAAATGCCGAAATATACGTTGACCCGAAAACCGGAAAAGCCATTGGAAAAGTAGCCGAAAAAAATGCTTTTTTCCAATGGGTGACAACTTTACACCGTTCCCTTTTTCTGCATGAAACCGGAAGAATTATTATTGGTATAACCGCCTTTTTGCTGCTGCTGATCGCTACTTCGGGTACCGTACTGGTTATACAGCGCCAGCGTGGGCTTAAACGGTTCTTTACCAAAATTATCAGGGAAGATTTTGCACAGTATTACCACGTGGTGCTGGGGCGTTTGTCGCTGATCCCGATACTGATTATTACGCTTACAGGAACCTATTTGTCGCTGGTTCGCTTTGAACTGTTTCCGGAGCAAAAGATCAGTCATGAGATTGATTTTGATGCGATAAAAACGGAACCGGAGCAAAAGCTTGCTGATTTTTCCATTTTTAAAAATACCCTGCTTTCGGAAGTGGAGCACATCGAGTTTCCTTTTTCGGAAGATCCGGAGGATTATTATACGCTGAAACTAAAAGACCGCGAAGTTGTGGTCAACCAGATTACCGGCGATATACTGAGTGAGATTCCATATTCCCGGACAACCGTACTGACCAATCTGAGCCTTACGCTGCATACCGGGCGTGCCAGTGGCATCTGGGCAGTGGTATTGGCAATTGCAGCGGTAAACATTCTTTTCTTTATTTATTCCGGGTTTGTTATTACGTTAAAACGCCGTGGCAATCGCGTGAAAAACAAATACAAAAAAGAAGAAAGTGAATACATCCTGTTGGTAGGATCAGAAAACGGAAGTACATTCCGTTTTGCAAATGCGATACACCAGCAGCTGCTTAAAAACGGAAAGAAATCCCATATAACGGAACTGAACAATTATACGGTTTTCCCAAAAGCGGAACACCTGATTGTGATTACCGCAACTTACGGCTTGGGGAATGCACCTACAAATGCTTCCCGGTTTATAAAACTGCTGGAAAGCAAACCACAGCAGCAGCCGGTACAATTTTCGGTAGTTGGTTTCGGTTCGCATGCCTATCCGGATTTTTGCCAGTTTGCCTTTGAAGCAAACAATGCCCTGTCTTTACAAAAATGGGCAGCACCGTTCCTGGAAATACATACCGTTAACGATAAATCGCCGGAGGAATTCCGCCAATGGGCGACACTCTGGGCACAGAAATTGGCTATGCCTTTTGAATGGTCACCGGAGCAGTTCCAGACAAAACCAAAGCGTACCGAGAAACTTACGGTTATTGAAAAAACAGCGGTTACCCATACAGACGGTGCCTTTTTTATCCGACTGCGTTTTCAGCGTAAAGTCAAATTCACTTCCGGTGATTTACTGGCTATTTATCCGGCAAATGATCACCGCGAAAGACAATACTCTATCGGAAAAGTAAATAACGAAGTGCAATTGAGCGTAAAGCTGCATCAAAACGGTTTGGGTTCCGGTTATTTATACCAGTTGGAACCCGGAGCGACTTTTAATGCGAGTATTGTGCGTAACGAACATTTTCATTTTCCCCGTAAAGCCAATACCGTTATTATGATCTCTAACGGAACGGGTATTGCACCGTTTTTAGGTATGATCGATGAGAATACCAATAATACCGATTGTCATTTGTACTGCGGTTTCCGTGGGGAAACGTCCTTTGCCTTATACCGATCGGGAATTGAAAAAAATATAGCGGAGCAGCAGTTGCAGCAACTGCACATAGCCTATTCCCGTGAAGGGGAGAAGCAGTATGTAAAAGACCTGCTGGCCCGCGATGCAGAGTTTGTTGCCACAACCTTAAAGAACGGCGGTGTTATCATGCTTTGCGGTTCGCTGTCGATGCAGCAGAATATCCTTGAATTGCTGGAAAGCATCTGTCAGCAATACCACAATAAAAGCGTTAGCTATTACCAGTCCCACAACCAGTTACTGATGGACTGTTATTAATATAAAAAAAGCCCGTAAGCATTATGTTTACGGGCTTTTTTAGTATTGGTATATCGTTTAAAGCAGTTTAAAGGAAAGTAGCATATTCTTTTTGCAGGCAGACTACCAGTTCGCTCAACTGTTCGATAGTGACATGATCCATTACAACTACCTTATACCATTTGTTTGAGGCATCGTGTTTTTGCGGAACAAGACTAAAACGGGTGGCAACTGCTTCCGGCAGATAAGCGGCCTGTATGGTCACGATATTCATAAACGGTTCCCGGAAATACGGTATGCCCAGTGTATCCAGTTCTTTACACAGCCAGGCGGTACGCATTTGTAAGATACTCACTTTTTCATGCCAGCCATGTGCACCATAGGTGAATAAAATCATCCATACGGCTATGGCATTGGAACCGGAACGGCTTCCGCAAAGGGTTAAGTCCATACCTTCCACATATTCTGCTTCTCTGGTGAGTACCTGACCGATAAGGCCTTTACGGCAGATAAAAATACCTGTTCCGTATGGCGCCTGCAGCATTTTATGGGCGTCAATAGTGATGGAACTGACTTTCGGATGGCTAAAGTCGAGTGTGCTGGCCGGATTGCTAAACGGGTATACAAAACCACCGTAAGCCCCGTCAATATGAAGTCTGAATGGAACCCTGTGGCGTTCTAAAACGGAGATATAAGTTTCCGGATTGTCCACCGAACCGAACATGGTAGTTCCCATATTCACGACAACTATAAAATATTTTTTTCCGTTATTTTTAGCGATATCGATCAGGTCGTCCAATGCAGCGGCATCGACCGTACGGTTTTCAAAACCAACCGGTACTTTTAACCAGTCGATTAGCAGTAAGTTAGACCCTTTCGGGATGGAGTAATGGGTGTCTTCGGAAGCCAGTATGGCAATTTCATGTGCCTGAGCACCGAGTTCCTGCATAAAATAGTTGCGGTAAATCCACATTGCCTGAATATTGGCTTCGGTGCCGCCGGGAGCGATATAACCGTCAAAACTGTCCGGAGCCGCTTTAAAGATATCTACCGCGATAACATTCAGCACTTCCCGTTCCATTTCCTGAGTGCCTTTAAATGCTTTTTCGGAAGTTCCGTAGGTATGGCAGCCAATGTGATTCGGATTGGCAACAAACGCCTGTAGCGTGGGTGCGTCCTTTAAAAACGGGGCATCATCATAAAATACTTTTCCGTCCAGTTTGGATGCCGGATAGCCCAGGGAGGTATCTGTTGCGAAATTTACATTCTCGGATAGCGCTTTCTGAATTCGCTGCTGGCGCTCTACAGCCGTTAATTTTTTCCAGTAATACATAAACGATCGTCTGTTTTAAATTGGATAACAAAATAACAGACTGTCAATCAGATAAAATATGACAAATGTTAGGTTTTGAGATATATGGGGTGAGAAGTTTGAATTATGAATATCGTAAATTGAACTTTATATTGTGAAGAGGCAAAAGGCAAAAGGCAAAGAGCAAAAGGCAAAGAGCAATTAGCAAGAAGCAATAGGTAAAAAGCAAGAAGTAAGATATTTGATATATGAGGTACGAAGTACGATGTAGGACTTCCAAACAACTGAATCGTTGAATTTGTGACCTTCGTATATCAAACTTCGTAAATCTAATATTTGATATACGATATATGAAGTACGAAGTATGAAGTATGATTCAGGTCTTCTAATAACTAAATAGTTGAATTCTTGATTTTCATATATCAAATTTCGTAATTCCTAATTCGTAATTCCTAATTCTTCATTCTATCGCTTAAACCAAGTGTTTGATAATATTCTGCGCAATGGAATAAGGGAAAAAGTCAGCATTTTTGGGTAGGGCTAATTTTAAGATTTCTTCATTGTCGGCGAATTCTGCCTGTAGTAGTTTGTAATCGTGCCGGGTGAATTTTTTCAGGCGTGATTTTGGAAAAATAAGTCCTTCGTTCAGGCGTTTTTGATAGTCCGGTAGTTTGTTCTCAAAATCAAAAGATGTTTCATCCGGATGTAAAATAAACTTTTGCATAATGTCTGCATACTCCAGGATATTAATATAGCGGCGGTTATCAAATTTACCGGGATAAAAATGATTCAGCCATTTTTTAAATGTCTTTTGGTTTTTAAACATCAGTTCCTCGCGGGTTTCCTTAATTGAAAACATGATTTTGGAAGCGAAGGTATATTTTAGATAAGCTTTTAAAGCTTCTTTGTCCTGGTTGAATTTTTGTAATATGACCTGTTCAAAAATTTTTATGAATGCTACGATCCGGTCAAATTTTTCCTGAGTGATATTACTGCTGATAACCCAGTTTTCAATATCCAGATTTACTAACGAATTAAAACCTGTTACCTGCAGCATCAACTCATTTAGAGCCTGCATCTCTTTAACCGGTAAATCCCCGGCAATTTTTTCATTCAGTTTTTCCTGAAATTCAGCTTCCGAACCGGCCGATGCCTGTAATGCTGAAAATACTTCCTGCGCTTTCTCCAGACTCCCATAGTGGTGACTGTAAAAGGCTTCAAATAATTCCGTGGCAAGTGCGCCGTCCTGATGCATAAGTACTTGTTCTGCTATTTTGAAAAAGGCTCTCATTTTTTAGTGTTTTTAAGCACATAGCAATGAAACCAGGTTCATTGCTATGCTGCCGGAATTAATTTTCTTCTCTGGAATGCCAATATTCCCAATGGTCCGGATTTAACTGATTCGCATGATTGTCCAGTTCCGCCTGATTTAAATACTTTGTTTTCATAGTATAAGGTTTAAGTTATTAATAAAATCTGATTCAGTGATATCCAAATCGAAGACAATATTAGACACAACAGCAGAACCAAATCCTAAATTTTGACCGTTACTACTTTTTTTACTAAAATAATCAGGAAATTGAAAGAATAGTGGGTTTTGGTGTAATTGTTTTTGGGAAATGAAGGGAGGTAAAAGGCAAAGGGCAAATAGCAAATAGCAAGAGGCAAGAAATAAAAGGCAAGAAGTTAGATATGTGAGGTAGGAAGGATGATATTTGAAGTATGAAGTGAGGTGCGGCATTGTAAATCAAACCTCATATATCTAATATTTGATATGAGATAGTTGAAGTATGAGGTAGGACTTACAAACAACTAAATTGTTGAATTTTAGATTTTCGTAAATCAAACTTCATAAATCTAATATTGGATATATCGTAATTCCTAATTCTTTTTTTATATAACAAAACCCGACTAGACAGCCGGGTTTTGGATTATGATAATCTTAGCAATTATTTTTTAAGCTGTAGCTTTCGGAAGTAGTAGAAAGCAAAGGCAATACCCATTAACAGCAGCCAGATCATTTGGGTGTTGATAGGGACTATGGGATCTTCAACGGTACCGCCGTCGTCAAATCCGTTTCCGGGATCTTCGTCGTCCTGAGCAAACAGTACAAAATCGCTTAGCAACAGTACCGTAAAAAAGTATATTTTTATTAGTTTGGATGTCATGATAAGTAGATTCAAAAATTAATAAATTATTTTCTTGCTAACGGTAGTATTTGCCGCTGTAACCAGCTGTACGATCAATACCTGCTGACTAACGTTAAGATTGCTGATAACGGCTTCCGTAGCATCTACGTTGTTTTGCTCGTAAACCAGTCGGCCGCTGATGTCGAATATTTTAATACCGGACAATACGGTGTTACCGCTATTGATGTGTAAAGCATGGTTTTGTTTGTACACCACCACCTGGTTTGCATCAAAATCAGGAGTGCTTAAAACGCTGTTCTCATAAACGATTTCAAAACGGTTTTCAAAAGTTCCGGCTTCGGTTGTAAACGCGTAGCTGCCGGACTTCAAATCGTGGATTGCATTTAGGGTTTTATCTTTCAGGTAAATATTCTGATTGCTGAACAGTCCTTCAAAATTGTTTAGTGACAATGTTATATTTCCGCCATTGACAGCCTTATAGCTTACCGGAACAACATCCTGTACGCTGAATCCGGCTCTTGCCTGAATGGCTAATTTGGTATTGTCCGCTTTCGTATAGATGGCAAGGTCACCATCGTTTAACAGCAATCCGTCCCAGCCGTAATCGAGATTATTGGTTGTAACGTTTGTATAGCCGATAACCGTTTGGCCGAAAGCATTGGCATTGTCCGAAAGGTTTAACGAAAACCGGGAGATTTCCGGCTCAACCGGAGTGGCAGTCGCAGCAGTTTTAAAGAACTGGTTGTTGTTTGCTGCCCGGCGCATCGCATTGTTAAAAACAAGGCTGGTAGCTGCTGGTGCTGCTTTGACAAAGAATCCCTGTCCGGTATTGATTGTCCACTGGGCAGTATTGCCGGCAAAAACAGCCGATCCGGTATCTCCGCCCGCTGCGGTATTGGCATTATAAGCCAGTTTTGTTATCGTAGCATAAGTAGTTTCGGCAGGATTGTTCGTTTTTCTCCAGAAGTAAAGGGTACCGTTGTCCAGGTTTCCGGCATTGGCATCGATAAAGTCCCAGATGTTAATTGGTGACGGATACGGGTTTCCTACAGCGTTATAACGGTTTCCGCCGGTGCTTAGAGAAAGGGTAACAGCCCCGTTGTTTGGTGTTCCGGTAAACAATCCGTTAAAAGTGGTTGTTTGTCCGGCTGGAAGTCCGTCCGGCATGCGGATAAGATAGCCTTTTGCGGCTGTAAACGTAACCGCATTCGGATTACTGCCGAATATTCCGGAAGTACTGGTGTAATTGCTATAGGCATTCTGAGCCGTGTTGTACACATAAAAGCGCTCATCCAGCGTATTCGGGGAGAATGCTTTTAATGTCTGCGTTCCTGCAGTAGGAGCAGACCAGATCGTATAATCCAGGTTGTATAATGAAGAACTGTTGCGGTGTATGTTTACGGTACCCTGGTTTACCACATTGTTTTGCTGTATCAGGTTACTGTTGTTTTCGAACGTAACGGTACCGCCGTTAGCCACGTTTAAGGCATCGGTAAGATTCAGGTTGCTACCGCCGGTTACAACCAGTGTGGCTCCGGTATTAACGGTAAGTGCGGCTGCATTGGCAGTCATATTTCCGGAAACAATTGCCGGATTGGCTACCTGGGCAATAACGGCTGCCATTGCTCCGGTAGGGACAACACCGCAGGACCAGTTGGCTGCAGTATTCCAGTCACTATTGGTGGTGCCTGTCCAGGTATTGCTGGACACATTAATTGCACTGCCGTTGTCGTTTGCACTGAATGTCAGTACACTGCTGTTCGATACCTGAAGCATACGAACCTTATAATTACCCGGTGCTAAACCGGCTGGAAAAGAAGCGGTTACAGGACTTAAAGTTCCTGTTCCGATAATGTTGGTTTGTGTATTGGTAAAGATACCATTGGCATCTGAAATTTGTACATGAAAATCAGTATTGTCAAATGTGCCCTGAGTTGTAAAAGCAACGCTTAAAGTATTGGCAATTCCGTTGCAAAAAGGACCGTATGAATGGGTAGTTGTTGTCAGGCTTGGCGGCAATACTCCCGTACCGGTTAATGCAACGGTTTTATTTGTCGCTCCGGCAGCGCTCAAAGTCACTGTAGCGGGCTGCGATCCGGTTGCTGTCGGGCTGAAACGCACATAAACCGTTCCGCCGGCAGCAGCTAAATTAAAGCTTGAAGCAAAGCCGGTTGTACTATTGTTACTCACCTGGTAAGGAGCAGGTACAGCTACAGCTATACTACCGCTGATACCGGTACCGCTTACTGTAAAACTTTTGGAAACGGAATTGGTATTGGTAGTCACATTTCCGAAGGCTAAAGATGTTGGAGAAGGGGTATTGATTACGGCGGAGGATACTGTACCGCTGAAAACAAAATCATTGATACTGGCAGTCCCTGTTCCGCCATTGGCTTTATAATAGTATACACGGAAAGTGATGGCCGAAGCAATATTCTGGTAAGCCGCATCGGTTAACGTAATCGTTGATGTATTGGCAGCTGTTCCGATTGTAAAAACTGCCCCGATGGTTGCCGAATAATTGTCCAAGCTGGATTTTACAATCCCCGATACCGGTCCGGTGTTGGAGCGCTGTGTTGTAAAGGCAAAACTGCTAAAGTTGATTTTAGCACTGCCCACCGGCGTTAAGGTAAACGAAAAATAATCGTTGGCATCTATACTTGCAGAGGTCGTGAAACCCGTCGCATTATACCGGTCTGCGCCGGCATTGGCACTAATACCAGAACCTCTTCCGATACCGCTTACGGTAATATCAGAATCGTTCACGTCTCCGCTGGTAAACGGATTGGCAGTGGCAGGATTGGTACCGTCAATAGTGTTGGTCCAGATCGATTGCCCTTGCGAAGTACCGATGGTCATCAATACCATAAAGAGCAGAAAGTCACGTAAAAATTTTTGAGGGAAAAATTTCATCATCATTTTTTTAGTTAGTTTTCATTTATATAAGTGTCATTGATTACAAAGGTTGGGTTTAAATAACAAGTTGTCAAAGGATTAAGGTTGTATTACTGTAAGCTAACTGTTATAACTTTCCTAACTAAAGGTTAACTGTTTAAACTTTATGTAAAGAAAAAAAAGCAAAAAAAATGCCTCTTCCGGAGAAGAGGCATTGTAAATAAAGGGGTAAAGAAAGGATTAGTATACCATTTTTTTCGTTACTGTTTCATTAGCAGCTGTAATGATTTTAACGATGATTACCTGGTTAGAGCTGTTCAGGTTTGCGATTATTACTTCCTGTGAGTTGAATTTGTCGGAAGCATATAAAACTTTTCCGGACATATCATATACTACAACCGACTGAATAGCATCATTAGATGACGTCAGGTTTAAAACACCATTTTGGTTGAAAGCATTCACCTTGTTAACCAATTCGTTTTTAACAGCTGTTTTAGCGCTGAAAGCAGCAGTAGTTACCGCAATAGTATTTGAGTTGTCGCTGGTATTACCGGCAACGGCTCTTACTCTGTAGTAATAGTTGGTATTGGCTGTTAATCCGGTAACGTTAAGGTTTGTACCGCTAACGGTAACGTTTTCGTATCCCGGAACAAAAGAAGCCGTTAATCCGGAATAGGTGTGTGAACCTAAATTGCTCACATCATTTGTGTCCAATACGGTCCATTCTGTAGCCAAAGTTGGGAAGCCGGCTGTAGGATTTACGGTAACACCACCTGTTACTGACGCTTTTCTAACCAATGTTTTGTCAACGGTAGTAATTCCGGTTGCCGTCCAGGCAGTACCCGGATTTTCACCGATTCTTCCGATGATGTCTACGTTTGAAGCAGTCGATATTTTGTATAAAGCAACCGCATCGTTACCGTTAAAGTTAACAGAAGCCACTACAGTAGCTGTTCCGGTATAAATAGTAGCCGCAGCATTTCTCAATACGATAGTAGCACCATTGGCTAAAGTACCGGATAACTGTACATCATTTGCAGAACCGGCAGCCGAAGTACTTCCGTTAGAATACAAACGTACTCTGTAGTCTGATAAATCAACAGCAGCACCAGTACCATTATAGATTTCCACATATTTGTTAGTACCTGTTCCTTCCACATATTCCGAGAAGAATAAATCTGAAGCAGGAGCAGCCGTTCCGAATGTAGGCGACTGGCTTACATCCACACGGTAATCCACAGCTCCTTCCGAAGCATCCCAGTTAGCAGTAAAGCTCACGTTGGTAATAGCTGTAGCGGCAGTTGCAACCGGAGCAATAACCGGATCGGTTGTGAACGTTAAAGCAGCACCGTAGCTGATACCACCGTTGTTAACGCTGTATGCTCTGGTATAGTAAAGTGTTTCTCCGATTAAACCGGAAATAGAAAGCACATACGTTCCGGCACCTGTTCCGGCATCGGTCACTTTTGTAACACCGATTCCGTCAATTTCCGGATCAGCGGTAAGGCTGTAAACAATTCCTCTTTCGGTTACTGTAGAACAACCCTGTACGGTAACTTCAGCAGTAACTTTAGCCGTTGAAGCGCTTAATACTTCGGCAGCAGTAGTGTTAACCGTTGCGACAGTGCTCACTCCGTTTCCGGAAGCTAAAGTAAAAGTTTCGGTACCACCACCAATGATGGTTACATCACCGTTATAAGTAAGGGCGTCTGTAGGCTCAAAACGTACAAAAACATCCTGTGTAAAAGTACCACCTGCCTGAGTAAGACTAACAGAAGCGGTAAAAGGACCGGTAGCTGAGGTTGCATAGGTAAAACCATCTGTAGGACCTACAACGATAGCATCGGTAGTAAGGTTGATACCGGATATGGTAATCGTGTTTATGCTGCTTAAAGCATTGGCACACACATCGCCGAAAGGCGCTAATTCAGTAACCGTAAGCGTTGGTTGTGTATTAACAATAGTCGCTACTTCGATGGTGTTCGAGTTGTCGCTGGTGTTTCCGGCAACGGCTCTGACTCTGTAATAGTAAGTCGTAACCGGTACAAGACCAGTAACGTCTAAAGAAGTACCGTTAACGGTTACATTTTCATAACCGGCAACAAAAGAAGGTGTTAACCCGGCGAAAGTATGCGAACCTAAATCGCTCACATCGTTAGTGTTTAATACAGTCCATTCTGTTTCCAATGTAGGGAAACCGGCAGCTGGATTTACCGTAACACCGCTGGCAACAGCCGGTTTACGTACTAATGTTTTGTCAACTGTAGAACTGGCAGCAGTTGTCCAGGCAGTACCCGGATTTTCACCGATTCTTCCGATGATATCCACGTTTGAAGCAGCCGATATTTTATATAAAGCAACAGCATCATTACCGTTAAAGTTAACAGAAGCCACTACAGTAGCTGTTCCGGTATAAATAGTAGCCGCAGCATTTTTCAATACGATAGTAGCACCATTGGCTAAAGTACCGGATAACTGTACATCATTTGCAGAACCGGAAGCCGATGTGCTACCGTTAGAATATAAACGTACTCTGTAATCGGATAGATTAACAGCAGCACCTGTACCATTGTAAATTTCAACATATTTATTGGAAGCAGTACCTTCTACATATTCCGAGAAAAATAGATCGGTAGCCGCTGAT
Source organism: Flavobacterium sp. 40-81 (assembly GCF_001898245.1). Lineage (NCBI taxonomy): Bacteria > Pseudomonadati > Bacteroidota > Flavobacteriia > Flavobacteriales > Flavobacteriaceae > Flavobacterium > Flavobacterium sp. 40-81. The sequence goes on along the minus strand of NZ_MKTM01000033.1, from coordinate 226,009 downwards.
GAGGTTCCGAATGTAGGCGACTGGCTTACATCCACACGGTAATCCACAGCGCCTTCAGAAGCATCCCAGTTAGCAGTAAAGCTATTGTGTGTAATTGCTGTAGCAGCAGTAGCTACAGGAGCCATAACAGGAAGTGTTGTAAACGTTAAAACAGTACCATAGCTCACGCCGGCAGCTGTAATGCTATATGCTTTAGTATAATAAAGTGTTCCTCCGATCAAACCGGATAAAGTAGTTGTATAATTACCAATTCCTGTTCCGGCATTGCTTACTTTAACAACATTTGTTCCTCCGATTACCGGATTGGCAGTAGTACTGTAAACAATTCCTCTTTCGGTTACGGCAGCACATCCTTCGGCGCTAACTTCCGCAGTAACTTTTGCAGTCGATGGTGTTAAAGCACCGGCTTCAACAGTAGTAACCGATGATAAGGTATTGATCCCTGTTCCGGAAGCAGCAACAGTAAGGGCCGAAGCACCACCACCAATTACGGTAATGTTTCCGCTATAGGCAATGGCAGCAGTTGGTTCAAAACGAACGTATACGGTAGCGTTAAAAGTACCTCCGGCCTGGGAAAGTGATAAAGACGGTGTAAAGGTTCCGGTAGCCGTTTCAGAAAAAGTATAACCTGCCAAAGGACCTACTACAACAGCATCCGTAGTAAGGTTGATTCCGCTCACAGAAAATGATTGTACATCTGAGGACTGAAGCACACAAACGGAACCGAACGGACGTAGTGTACCAACAGCCAACGTTGGTAAGGTATTTACTAATGTTGTTCCGGAAACAGCATCGCTGAAAGCTGTTTCTACAGCCGGAGTAGCCGCGTTTCTTGCTTTAGTGATAAATGTATATGCGGTATTGTCTGTAAGACCGGTTACGGTTACAGTTCCCCACTGTGCAGATGTCTGCCATACAGCGTTTACGCCTAAAGTACCGTTTGCCTGTACATAACTTCCGGAAGCCTCACGGATAGCATAGGTAGTAGCAGCAGGATTGCTGTTTTGTGTAGTGGCAGTAATCGTAATATCTAAAGTAGTGATAGCAGGATTGCCAACAGTCAGTAATCCCGGTACATTCGCTAATGTATAAAAACTGGAATTGTTTCCGTTTGTTGTTGTAGCAGCAGTTCCCGCAGCTCTGAAGTTGTATAAAGTATTTGGCGCTAACGAATTTACCACAGCACTAACAGCCGTAACAGAAGTTCCGCTTACTGTAGCCGGTGTTGCCGCAATACTGTTTCCGTAGGCAGTAGTAGCACCCCAGTTGAATAGGGCAGAAACAGTCTGGTTGTTTGCATTGATTGTTCCGTTTAAAGTAGCCGATGAAGCCGTAATAGCATTAGCCGCTACAGTAGTTACCATAGGCGCATCAGCTCCCCAGGAAAGCACAACGTTATCCAATGCGATACCGTCACGACTGCCGGTTCCGCTGATTTCGTCATAGCTCCAACGGATCCATACGTTACCGCTGGTATTGTCAATAGCGGAAAGGTTAATATTCGTATAAGCAGTAGTTGTACCTTCTGCAAGGTTTCCTGAAGCATAAGCACCACCGCTAACAGCTGTAAAACCACTGGTTGCAGAGGTCGTACTGATTTCAAGATTGAAAGAATTGCTTCTTGCCTGTTCTCTTATTTTGATAACGTCATACGAAATCTTTAAACCCGTTTTACCGGCTGTATTGGTTAATCGCAATACTATGGAACCCGGTGAAAAAGCACTACCGGATCCTAAGATCCCGATTTTTGAAGCATAATTATAATTGGCACCCGATGTAGAAGCAGCATTACCCACAATCATCGCATTGTCCACAGCAGTACCATTATAGGAAGACCATCCTGTAGGATAAGCCGTTCCGGAAGCACCCGGTGTGGTGTTGAAATTTTCCGAATAAGGGGAAGTGCCCGGTAACGTAACCTGACCCCACATCGCTGAGCCGACCAGTAAAGTCGTCAAAAGCAGACATGCATTACTGAATGTCCTGTGTAATTGTTTTTTCATAATTAAAAGTTTTTTGGTTCTAACATTGATAATCAATGCTATACAAACTTAAAAGGTCGGTGTTAAAAATTCCGGATTCCAAGATTGTGTTATAGTAAGCTATAGGTTATTCTTTATTAAACAGAATGTTACCGATTTAAAATATTTGTTAATTGCGAATGTTTGAAATGGAACGACAAGCAAAAAGTAAATAAGGTTTAAAGGTGCTGCCGCCGATTGTGTAATTCTTAACATGGTTTTTGGGATGTTAAGAATTCGATACTGCAAATTGAGAAGTATTGGTAACGGATTCTGAAAATACTCCTGAAAGAATTGTCATATAAATACTGAAACGATTTGAAATAGTGTAAAAAATGACGAAATGCCGGTATTTTTAAATATTTGATAATGAATAATGTAGTATATTTAGTTTCTGATTAAATAACATGATTTATGAAAAAAACACAACTGCTTTTATTTGTTATGCTATTGGTGGCCGGGTCATTTAGTGCCTTTTCACAGGAAAAAACAGGGAAAGTTGTCTTTATCCGCTATACCGGAGAACAAGGCGCTTTAGTGAACGACAAAGTATATATTGACGGTAAGCTGACCTGTAAATTAAAGAATAACCGGTTTTCGTCCCATGACGTTCCGGTAGGGGAGCATCAGCTTACCACACGTAGCGGCGGACTGCCCGCCGGTAAAATGGATCCGTTAACGATCACGGTAGTTGAAGGCAAAACCAATTATGTCGAATTGGTAACAACAGCCACCGGAATGGGATCTGCAAAACTCTATTGCCAGGAAGTAACGGAAAATTCCGCTCAGGTCTTACTGAAAAAAGTAAAACAAGAAACAGACTGTCACGTGAAATAATCGCTTGGCAGGCATTTGCACCGTTTTATCCCGGATCTGAGTCACAGCTCCGGGATTTTTGTTAGGTAGGTGAGTACTAAAAGTATTTGCGATACCGGATTGCCAAAACCCGGCGATTGTATTTTGTTGTGATTCCTTCTGTGTAACTTCTACCTTATATAGTGGCAGGTGTTCGTTTTATAAAACACATTTAAAGTTCTTTTAAGGCACGGTTTAAACTCCGGGTGGTAATGCCCAGGTAAGCTGCCATATCTTCTTTTGAAATAATAATGTCCTGTTTGGCTTGCAGTTCCAGTATTTTCCGCAATCCGTATTCTATTGTATACAATTGTTGTGAGGAAGCCCTGCTGCTGGTGTTGATGATCCGTTCGGCTAATTCTTCCAGTATTAACCGGTTAAAATTAGCATCCTGTTCCAGTAAATTTCTAAAAAGAGTCACCGGTATAGCATAGGCTTTTACAGCCGTAATGGCCTCTACATTACAAAGACAGTTGCTGTTTTTGATCACTTCAATTTCGCCAACAATTTCCCCTTCACTCATAAATTCCAGGATATAGTCCTTACCGTTTTCTTCCCGGAAAAAACACTTGATAATACCTTCTTTCAGTATAAAAACTTTCGATGCTTTTCCGTCCTGATGTAACAGGAGTTCTCCTTTTGAAAAGGTAGTTAGTACTATGTCTTCCGACTGCGGATGCTTTTCATAGAGGGCTTCTGTAAAAGATAAAAATGAAAGGTTGGTTCGTAACATATTTTTAGTGCCGGGACAAATGTCCTTTTTTTAGGGTGTGGGTATGCGCGAATTTTGCACTTTAAAAATACAAAAATAAGAAGAAAGAGTGATTGGTAAAAGGTAATTAGCAAAGGGCAAAGGGCAATTAGCAAGGGGCAAAGGGCAAAAGGCAAGGGGCAAAAAATAATTACAAATTATGATGTATGCTATTTCAATATAGATAAAAAGGCAAAAGGCAAAGTATTGAAAGGGCAGTTATCAAATAAACAAAAATAAATCCCATACCCATAAATTCACAAAAAACACATATATGAAAGAAATAAACTTATCAGACTGGAAGCGCAAAGATCATTATGCTTTTTTCTCACAATTTGAAGAACCATTTTTTGGGGTAACCTTAAAGATCGATTGTACACAGGCTTATGATTTTGCTAAAGAGCAGGAACAGTCGTTTTTCTTATTGTATCTTTATCGTGCTTTAAAAGCAGCCAACAGTATTGAAGAATTCCGTTACCGTATTGTCGATAAAAAAGTAGTACTGTTTGATACGGTTACTGCATCGGCAACAATCAATCGTCCGGATGGAACCTTCGGATTTTCCTATATGGATTATCACGAGGATGAAAAAGTATTTCAGGAAAAAGCGTCAGAAGAAATGGATGCAGTACGAAACAGTACCGGATTGATACCAGCCGTTTCCGGTGAAAATGTTATTCACTGTTCGGCAGCACCTTGGCTGGATTTTACAGCATTGTCACATGCCAGAAGTTTTACGTTTCCGGACAGCAGTCCGAAAATTTCTTTTGGAAAATGGACGGAAGAAAATGGCGTTAAAACAATGCCGGTTTCCATTCACGCACATCACGGTTTGATGGATGGTTACCATATCGGGCTTTTTATTGAAGCATTCCAGCACTTAATGAACACGATAAAAAATTAAACAAATGGAAATAAGCATCAGGCAGGAAAAACCAGAAGACATTGCTGCAGTATTCAAGCTCAACGTTGCCGCTTTCCCACAGGATGGAGAAGCAAAGCTGGTTGATGCGCTGCGCCGCAATAGTGAGGTCTTTATCCCGGAACTTTCTTTAGTTGCCGTATCCGGTAATACGGTTGTAGGGCATATATTGTTTACCATGATTAAAATTATAGCTGCCGATGGTAAGGAATTTGAAAGCCTGGCACTGGCACCCATGGCGGTAAGCCCTGAATTTCAAAAGCAGGGTATCGGAGGACTGCTCATACAGGCAGGACTTCAAAAAGCAAAAGCATCAGGATTCACTTCGGTTATTGTATTGGGACACGAACACTACTATCCGAAATTTGGTTTTGAGCCTACAGAAAAATGGCAAATAAAAGCACCTTTTGATGTTCCGACAGCCGTTTTTATGGGCATTGAACTGGAAGACCTGGCTTTGCAAAATAAAAGCGGAACCGTGCAGTACCCGAAAGAATTTGAAGCGGTATAAAAAGTACGAACCACAATACATCAAAACCATTTTACAACCCGTAAAATGGTTTTGATGTATTGTGATAATCGTCGTCAACGAAAGTAATATAATGTAAAAACCCTGATAGGGGGGATACCAGGGCTTTGTTGGAACGACACCAGTGTGGCATCGTTAAAGAAATCGGGCTGCTAACAAATTTTAAACAGTACCGATCCTTCACCGTTGCTGTTCCACAGACTGCTTTTCAGTCCCCAATGGAGCAGGTGCTTAGTGCTTTTTCTTTCTTTTAATGTCGATCTGGAATCCCTTCCCGCTTTAGTATACAGCTCTACAATGTCACCGGCCTTCACTTTTAAATGTTTAAACCAGTGTTTGTGTCTTAGCTTGCAGCGCATGCCGTTGTTTTCGTCATAAGCAGTATCGGCAAGAATATAATCTGCCAGATCGCAATCGGAAATAACGTCTAAAACAATTTTTTCATCCAATGTGCCCCCACCTTCAACTTTAGTGATTTTAAGTTCCATAGGTCTATTTATTTATAATAAATTTTTGGCACTTAAATTTAATAAAAATCCAGAATTAAAAATATTTTTTATTTTGTAATTCTTGTTTTTATGTATTTATTATTTTGTTAATAAGTTAATTTATTGATTATTAGTTGTTTTTTGCAACAAAAACATGTGAAATTTAATGCGTGATGCCTTCGCGGCTATTTTGCTAACAGAATACTGCTGCTGGTAGATGGTTTAACCTGAAAGTTACGGTACCTTTTTTGGCATTGGCTTATAGACAATCAGATAGGATAAAATAAAACAACAGCTGCCTTCCGGTGGTGACTATTCTGCTAAGTCGAAAAATACAACAAAACAATATGTTTTCGTTATGCGGATGATGATTTTTGCATTTTTATTTTTATTAATTTAGCTAAAAAAATAAAGAATATTTATTTTTTAATGCTTGGTATTGTGAAAACATAAAAAATTTATAAATACTTAAAAGTAGTAAAGATGAACAGGATCAGGATAGAAATTAAATGGGCGGTTGTATTCCTTATCGTTTCCTTATTGTGGATGGTACTCGAAAAATTATGCGGACTTCACAGTACACACATTGATAAGCATCAGTATCTGACCATGTTGTTTATGATACCCGCCATCTGGATTTACGTCCTGGCGCTTAAAGACAAAAAGAAAAATTATTACAATGGTGTGATGAATTTCAGGCAGGGACTCCTGGCCGGTATGATTATCACGCTGATAGTAACCATTTTTAGTCCGCTTACCCAATGGATAATCTCGACTATTATTACCCCGGAATATTTCCCGAACGTTATTGAATATTCGCTTAAAACCGGATATCATAAAACAAGAGCGGAAGCTGAAGCCTATTTTAACCTGGAGAATTATATGATTCAGAGTACTATAAGCGCAATCATGATGGGAACAGTCACTTCGCTGATTGTCGCTTTTTTTGTAAAAAGCAAATCCGGATCTGAAGCAAACAGGTCTTAAGTAACCGTAAAAATAGTACTGCTAATACTTTAATATGGATTTTGTAACCGTATCTCAGACGTTTCAATGTACCGTAGAAGAACTTTGGAACGCCCTCACACAGGAAGAACAATTAAAAGAATGGTACTTTCCCGTTCAGGATTTCTTGCCGGAAGTAGGACATACGTTTACTTTTTATGAAAGTGAAAAAAGTAAAAAATACCTGCATCGATGCCGTTTTTTTAACATTATTCCATACAAACTGCTGGAACACACCTGGGAACATCCCGGCCACAGTAAAGGAATTTCCCGGCTAAAATGGGAGTTACTGCCCTTAAATGACAGCAAAACACTGCTCACTTTAACCCATACCGATTTACAGAACTTTGCCGATGCCGGTCCCGATTTTAGTGTGGAAAACTATAGGATGGGGTGGGAAGCGATATTGAATACCTCCTTAAAAAAACATTTGGACAAGTTTACCGAAGTGCCCTAAAACCGTAACCCCAAAAACCCTACATAATGAAGATTGTTAAATTTATTGTCTGTCTTCTTTTCGGACTGATGTTCATCAATGCCGGACTGAACAAATTTTTTAATTATATGCCCATGCCCGACATGAGCGAAGAGCAGCTCAAGGTCATGGAAGCTTTTATGAAAATAGTCTGGCTGCTGCCTTTGGCAGGGATTATTGAAATTATAGGTGGAATCCTGTTTATTATCCCAAAATACAGAGCATTGGGCGCCATAGTCATTTTACCGGTTATGGTTGGAATCGTACTGCACAACATCCTGATGGAACCATCGGGAATTGAAATGGCACTGGTACTTTTTGCTATTAACCTTTGGATCATTCTGGACAACTGGAAAAAATACCAGCCTTTAATGTCCTAAACGTACTGTATAACATTAAAAACACCTGACAGCATTTTAAACGGTCAGGTGTTTTTTTATGCGATTATTTATCCCTGCCGGAAAATTTTAACCGGATATTTACGGGTTAATCTTTTTTCTCCGGTCTGTCTTTTATCTCGGAAGCTTTAAGATACACTTTCTTTCCCTGTTTGTTCACATAATACTTACGGTTTTTATTGTTGATGTAAACATCGGTTCCGTCTGGTGCCATTTTGCCTTTCCAGACCTTATCGGTAATCTTGGAAGTACCTTTTACGGCCACTTCGGCAGTTTTGTTACCAACGGCTTTGGCGGTTTTTTCAATTTTATCACCTACAGATTCTTTTTCCTTTTTTTCCTGTGCATGAACGGTTAAAGGAGCGGTAATCAATAATCCAAGGGTTAACAACCCTGTAAAAATGCTGGTCTTTTTCATGATAATAGTTGTTAAATGGTTAATAATTAGGGTAATGTATTGGTGTCTTCAGCAGACTTTTTCTGTGCGATATTTTCAATTTCCTTGTTCAGGAAATAGGACAATCCGGTCCGGATGATCACAGTCCCGGCCAGTATGCCTAAATCTTCAAAAGTAGGATTGAGTATGGTATCAATAATGTCGGAAGCAATCAGGAATTCCAGTCCCAGCAATAAATAGTAACCGACTTCTATTTTAATTTCAACGGTTCTGGCAAGTAAAAAAGTATGTTTAAAACGATCCGCTTCATTAACGATAAATTTAAGTAGCCCAATGGCGGCACCATAGCAAATAATCGCAATACTGATATGTCTGATAGGGTATGGAGCAGTTCGTTCATCGCATTATATTTATATAAAGATACATAAATATCGTAAAATGCGATTATTTAAAGTGTTGTTTTAGTGTGATTTAGGAAGGGTTTTGTCCGGTAAACACCCTAAAAAGGGGTATTTCTACGCGGTATCCGGAAAAAAGGATACAGTAATTTAGCCCTGAGATATGGTAACCGAAATTAAAGTATAAGTTCAGGATGAGGAACATGTTTTGCTGCCGAAATGTACAACACAATCAGTACTGCAAATAAACATTTTTCGGATCACACGAATTTACAGTTAAAAACCTTAAAGGTCATCAAAAATGCCGATAACAATATTCAAAAAACAGGGAAAAACAATTGCAGAAGCTGGATTTAACAGACAGTCTGCCAATGAACAATTGCTGATGCAGTTGAAAAAAGAAATTATCAACGAAATACACGAAAACCTGCTAAAAGAAATGCTGTATAAAAGAGAAAGGCAGTATTGAAGATAAGGGCAAAAAGCAAGAGGCAAAGGGCAAGAGGCAAAGGGCAAAAAGCAAAAGATAAGAGGCAAAGGGCAAGGAGTAGACCTGGAGGTATGATATACGATATATAAGGGGAGATATATGAAGTTTGATATATGAAGTTTGATATATGATATCACATCCTTCATTCTTCACATCTCGTCCTTCGTATTTCAAACCTCTTACTTCACACTTCATACTTCATACTTCGTACCTCAAACTTCATACCTCGTTCTTCGTCAAGCGTATTGCACTATCTCCACCTTACTTTTTCCACTGGCCATTTTACTCACTTTAATCTGCGTTGGGATACGTTCCGTCATTTCCTGTACGTGTGATATCACACCCACTTTCCGGCCCTGGTTGTGTAGTCGTTCCAAAGCATCCATCGCAATATTCAGTGTGTTCGGATCCAGAGAACCGAAACCTTCATCGATAAAAAGGGATTCTACTTTCATACGGCTTGAAGATAGGGAAGCCAGTCCTAAAGCCAGTGCCAGCGAAACCAGAAAGGATTCTCCTCCGGAAAGAGAGAAAACAGTACGCACTTCATCACCCATATCCTGGTCGATTACCTGTAAGCCAAGCGAATTCGGAATGCGCTCAATTTTGTAACGGTTGGTCAGTACTTCCAGATGAATATTGGCATAACCCAATAAAACATCAAGCGTGTATTCCTGTGCAATCTGACGGAATTTCTTACCGTCATACGAACCGATAATCTCATTCAGCTTACTCCAGTTTTCGGTAACGGCTGCCTGTTGGTTAATGCGGTCTAAAAGATCACCGATTTTGTTTTTGTTGGCTTCATCCTGTTGTAGTCTGAAACCGATTTCACTATGGGACTGCTTGTTTTTTTCCAGATCCGATTGTGCCACACGGTATAGCTCGTTGAGTTCAGGTAATGCCCTGTCGGATAATTTCTTTTGTTGGTGTGCTTCCAGCAGCTGTGTTCTTTCAGCTAATACCGACTGTGTCCGGGTAACTTCCTCCGCAATAGCCTGGAGCATTTTTCGTTCTGTCTGCATCCAGTCGGGAGTAAGGGTAAGCAATTCTTTAAGCTCATCCGGACGCAATGGTACAGCATGCTGTTCGTTATAAGCTATCAGCCATTGCCCGAGTTGTTGAGAGGCCTTCTGAGCTGTATTTTCAAAAGCGCTCCGCTCTTTGAGCAGCTGTTCCTGTTGGGTGACCACTTTGGTACTTTCGATATGCAATTGTTGCTGTTGCAGCTGGTGATGTTCCAGTGCTTCTTTGGCTGCAGTTACTGATTCCTGTAACTGTGCTTCAATCGTTTTTACCGGTTGACCTTCAAAAAGTGACATCCGTTCTTTATATAAGGTCTGATAAGCGCTTTCGGAAGCAATTAATACTCCGGCTTTTTTCTGAGCATCAGCAGTAAGTCCGGCAAACTGTTTTTCTAATTCGGTAACTGTTGCCGAAAGAATACCATACTGATTGAGGTTGTATTCCAGTTTTTCGGTTTGTGTTTTCCATTTCTTTGTAAAATGCTCCATTTTTTCCAGGAAAGATTCCGGAGCATTTTTCCATTTATCCACCCAGCCCTGGTCGGTGATATAATGATTCAAAAAGGCTTCTGCATCCAGTATGGAAGCTGTTGTTTGAGTGTGTTCCTGTACAAGGCGTTCCTGCTGTTCGGTATGGGATCCGAGTTCCCGTTCCAGGTCTTTTATACGGTTGGTTGCCTCGTTACAATCTTTTTCCAGTACATCAATTCGGACTTTCTGGCTTTCCAATTGCTGTTTTTCAGCGGCATGTGCCAGTAACTGCGCTTGCAATTGTGTCTGTTTTTCTTTTAAGACAGATCGTTTTTCGGCTATCCATACTGTTTTCTGCTCGTTAGGGATATTGCTGCATTCGTCTGCAATGGCAAAGTTTTCCCAATCTTGTTGTAAAGCCTCTAATATTCCCTTTTTACTGTTAATGGTTGCTGCAAGAGCGGTAATACTCTTTTGCAGGTTTTCACAGGTTTGCTGCAGACTGCTTTGTTCCTGTAAAGAGGAAAGATATTGCTGTTCCGTTTCCCGGTGTGTCTGTTCCAGTGTGGCCAGTACATGATCTAGTTTCGGTTCGTGTGCGGCATAAGGATGCTCTTCACTACCGCATACGGGGCAGGGTTCGTGAGGAACAAGGCCGGCGCGGAGCGTTTCCACATTTTCAGTAGCTGCCAGACGCGCTTTCTGCAATAATTGTGCAGAAGCCTCTTTTTTTGCCGCTTCATGGATAACACGCTGGTTGTGTTGTTGCAGGGTGGCTCCTTTTATTTGATATTCCTGCTCGTCGGCAGTTTGTTTTAAAAGTAAAGCATCAAAATCAAGCCAGGTGCTATAGAACAGTTTCCAGTGTGCTTCCGCTTTAATGGTATTTTCCAAAGCGGCATCCGTATCGTCTTTCTCCAGTCCGATATTTTCTATAGGTAGCAGCAACAGTTGCTTTTTCTTGTTGTTATAGGTTTCCTGAAGGGTTTCCAGAGTGGTTTGCTGCGTGATGTTATCAGTACTCAGCGTAGTTCTTTCGGTATCTTTCTCCCGGATTTTTTCCTGTACAGTTTCAAGATCATGGGCAACAGTCTGCAACAGCGTATACAACTTTTGGGTTTCCTGCAGTTTGGAAACAATAATGGCGCTGTTTTCGGCTATCGGTTTTCGGCTGCTGTGCTCCGTTTTCCAGTTTTCAATAAGCTCCGTTTCTGTGGAAAGCGCTGTCAGGGCGGTTTTTTTGGCAGCTATTTCAAGCTGTTGCTGCTCGCTTTTTTCAGCCGTATTTTCAGCTTCTTCTTTGGCTTTAGCCAATTGTTCCTTTTTTTCTGCCAGCAGGGTATCTTGCTTTTTAGCTTCTTCGAATAGTGGCAGCGCTTCGGTACTGATCTTATTTTTTTCGGCCAGGTTGTTTTCAGCCTCCGCAACCGATTTTTGTACAGCTGCTTTTTGCGCTTCCAGCACGGTGATTTTTTGCGCTAAAGCTTCCAGTTCGGCTGTTTTTTGTTTTTGTTGCTGTTCGGCATGCTGCAAGGCATCTGCCCAGGTTCTGGTTTGCTGTACCTGTTCTGCCTGCTGTAGCTTTTGTTCGCGGTTGGCCGCATTTTTTTGGGCTGTAACAGCTTCAATTAAAGCGCTATCTGCCAGTGCCTGATGGGAACTTAGTTCTATTAACTGCTGGTGCCAGCTGATTTCGGCATGTACTGTTTCGGCCTGTCTTTCCAGAATTTTAATCCGGGAATGTAATGCTGCCTGTTCTTCAAGAAGTGTTGCGAGCTCTGCTTCCGTAAAGGTTGCAATACCTTCTTTTTGAAGGTTCAGCTCGCGCAGCAATACTTCTTCCTGTTTGCATTTTTCATATACCATTCTTGAAATTTCAGAATAGATATGAGTACCGGTCAGTTTTTCCAGTAAAGAGGATTTTTCATCCTTATTGGCTTTTAAAAAAGCGGTAAAATCGCCCTGGGCTAATAGGACGGAACGGGTAAACTGCTCAAAGTTCAGTCCGACCAGGCGTTCTATTTCCTTATAGGTTTCTGCTTTTTTTCCGGGAATATCGGTTTGCAGCGTAATGTTTTTTAACGTAATGGCATCGGATTGTATATTGCCATCGGCCTGATTCCGGGCTCTGCGAACGCTCCATGTGGCGCGGTAATAATTACCGTCAACACCTGCAAAATCAACTTCGGCAAAACCATCGGCTGTACCGTCTCTCAGAATACCGCGCACATCACCCTGGCTGATGGTACTTCCCTGTACATCGTGAATTTCCACTCCGGTTTCTCTTGCCTGCAGGTAGCGGGGTGTTTTTCCGTATAAGGAAAGGCAAAGTGCATCCAGTATGGTCGACTTACCGGCTCCGGTGGCTCCGGTTATCGCAAAAATCCCGGCTGTTGCGAGCGGTTCTGCTGTAAAGTTGATTTCGGTAGTACCTTCCAGAGAAGCTAAATTCTTGATTCGTATGGCTATGATCTTCATGTTAATTCTCTTTTTGGGTTACTTCCTGTGCCGCCTGCTGGAAAAGCTGCATGATGGTTTCGGGAACCGGAATATTGTATTTGGACTGGTATATTTTGGAGAAAACATCGGCAGGCTGTAATTCCTGTAACTTTTCCTGCGTAACAAATTCGGTTGCTTTGTTTGTGGCGGCGGGATAGCGCACATCAATTTTTGCCAGCCGTATATTTTTACCGGTCAGGGCTGTTTCTACTTTATGGCGCAATGCCGGCTCGGGACCATCCAGCAGTACACGCACTTCCAGATAAGGAGCCGGTTCGCCGGAACGGGAAGTATCCGGCAACTGCTTTAACAGCGTTAAGACTTCCTGTAAAGGCTGGTGTGTGGCTGGCGCCCTTTGTAACGGTACAAACAGCGGAATTTCCAGAATCTGTAAATTATCGATCTGTGTTTTACCTGATTCAAAAACAACTACCTGGTGTCTGTAGTTAAGTTCTGAAAAAGACATTGGAAGCGGACTGCCGGAATAGCGGATGTGTTCTTTTCCGCCAATTTTCTGTGCTTTGTGGATATGTCCTAAAGCTACATACTGTATTCCTTCCGGAAAAGCGGTTGCCGGAACACATTCCACACCACCCATGATCAGGCGTTCGGTTTTGTCCAGTTCCGTTATTTCAGCATGATGCGTATGCAGATGGCCCATGGCAATAATGATCTGATCGTCCTGTTTTTTTTCCAGTGCATGGGCATACGCCTGTTCGTATAAGGCGGTAACACCATCGGTATACGGATTGGCACTGCCCGGAATAGCCGGATAATCGCCCATACGCAAAAACGGGATGGCAAGGCACCAGGCTGTTGTTTTGCCGGAAGTATCGTGAATCGGAATAATAAGCTTTTCGTAATTGATAGTACCATCCGGATTTTTTTCAACCAGTCCGATAATATGAATATTGGATGACTCCAACAGCGGTTTCGGGGATTCTAAACGCGATGCCGAATCATGATTGCCGGCTGTAATGATAATCTGTAATTCCGGACAGGCTTTGGTCGCCTGATTTAAAAACGTATAAAACATTTTTACCGATACTGCAGCAGGATTGGAAAGATCGAAGACGTCGCCGCTCACCAGTAAAACATCAATTTGTTCCTGTTGTAAAGTCTGTATCAGCCAGTTCAGGAACTGCTGATGCTCGTCTGTGCGGTCGTATTCGTGGAATAGCTGACCAATATGCCAGTCTGCTGTATGGAGAATTCTCATTGCCGGTCAAAGTATTTTATCAGAAAATAAAAACTGCTGTTTTAGTAAGATACTTAAAATGAGAGTGCTATTTTCTGCTGTTTGTCAAAAATAAAAGTCCTAAAATTAAACTTTTTAAAGGACAAAGCATCCGGTATTATTACAGAATTCCATAAAAATACAAACAGCGAAATGCGTAAGGAAAGTAAGGACGGGTTGTTTGTTTCCGGACAGCGGGTTACAATGCTTTCTTCACGATATTCCCGAGGCGTTTCAAATCATATTCCAGTTTTTCATCCCATTTTAGGGCAAAATTCAGCCGCATACAGTTATTAAACTGGTTGTGCTGCGTGAACATTCTGCCGGGTGCAAAGCTGATATTCTGCTGCATTGCCTGTTCATACAGCAGAGCGGTATCGATACGTTTGTCCAGTTCCAGCCACAATACAAAACCACCCTGTGGCTGTGCGGCTTTGGTATTATCCGGGAAATAGGTTTCAATAGCCCGCTGGTATTGCAGGCAATTGGTGTGCAGCGTATTTCTCAGGTTGCGAAGGTGAAGGTCATACCGGCCATGTTCCATAAAATCGGCTACAACCTCCTGAAATAAAGGCGGTGTGGATATGGTTTGCAACAGTTTTTTCCGCATCACTTTTTCTTTAAACTTTCCGGGGGCTACCCAGCCAACCCGGTAGCCGGGTGCCAGGGTTTTCGAAAAAGAACCGCACCACATAACGATACCCGCTTCGTCATACAGTTTGCAGGGAGCAGGGCGGCTGGTGCCAAAAAACAGATCTCCGTATAAATCATCCTCAATTAGCGGAATATTGTATTCGGTAAGCATTTTGACTACGGCTTTTTTGTTCTCGTCCGGCATACAGCTGCCTAGCGGGTTATTGAAATTGCTTACCAGGCAGCAGGCCTGTATTTTGGGTAACACTTTTTTAAGTGCATCCACATCAATGCCGGTTACCGGATTGGTAGGCAGCTCAATGACTTTTAGTCCGAGGGATTGTATCATTTGCAGTATGCCAAAATAGATCGGGCTTTCCAGTGCAATCGTATCTCCCGGTTTGGTAACCGCCATCAGGCATAAGTAAATAGCATTCAGCGTGCCGGAAGTGGTTATAATATCGTTTTCCGTTAGCGAACCGCCCCACACAAAAGACCATTTTGAAATATTGCGCCGGAGGTTTGTATTGCCGGGAATAATATCATATCCGGTTCCGCTGTCGTCCAGACTTCGCATCGCTTTCAGGACACTTTTATTCAGTTTGGCAATGGGCAGCATACTGTTGTCCGGTACACCCAGTGAAAACTGGGTAATTTCTTTGTGATGCAGGGTATTAAAAACCTTGCTGATTAAATCTTCCGGATGATCCTCTTTTTCAAACAGCCTGGGTTTACTGGTTTCCGGAATGGAAAATTTCCGGTTAAAGGTATTGCTCACATAATAACCCGATTTTGGCCGGGATTCTATCAGTGATTTGCTTTCCAGTTCCAGAAAAGCCTGCTTTACAGTGTTTAGACTGACATTGTAAATTTTTTGTACCGTGCGGATAGAAGGCAGTTTATCGCCAATTTTTAATGTTTCGGAAGCAATCTGGGCTTCAACAGTATGGGCAATTTTTTGATATAAGGCTTCTTTCGGCATGCTGATTTTTTAGTAGAACTTTAAAGGTACGATAAACGGAAATAAAAATGCCGTTTAATTCAGATAACATTGGTTCAGCCAGTCGATAAACCGGTCTATTTCATGCTGTACTGCCTGGTCTGAAACAACAGTATTGTTTTGTAAACTTTTGTTTGCCTGAAGGTGTACTGAAAAAGAATTCAGCTGCTCGTTAATGCCGGCAGTTTCAAAATCGGTATCCGCCTGAACGGTAATTACCGCTTCACCGGATGAGGTCAGGTTTACAACAGAATAGGCTACAATCTTTTTGTCTTGTTCGGCTACACCAATCGGCAGTCCGAAATCGGCAGCCAGTTTGTTCTTCACCGCCGATCCGACTTTTTTAAGCGATTGGTTTTTACGGTATAATTGTACAATGGCATTCAAATCGGATAGATACACTTCCCGGAATTGTATCGGTTTTGGTTCTTGTGCTGCGACGTTCATAATTGTCATCTTTAGAAGACAAAATTAGAGCGCCTTTACAGAACTATACAGATACAAAAATGTATTTTTTTAAGGATACAGATTTGAGAGGTTAGATTTAAGAAGTTTGATATATGAGGTATGAGGTTAGATATACGAGGGTTGATGATGAGGGCTGGAAATCTAATATCGTACTTCATACTTCTAATATCACATATCTTACTTCTTGCCCTTTATCCTTTGCCCATTGCTTCTTGCTTTTGTCTTTTGCTTTTTGTCTTATTTCATAAAAAAACGGAAGCACCTTACCGGCACTTCCGTTTTATGATAAATCTTGACTATAAATAAAAGAAACTATCGGGTGATAACTGTTCTTTCAGAGATATTTTCGTCATAATTTTTAATAAAAAGATCAATTTTTGCTTCGTCTAGTGTACCGTCATCTTTAATGATTTCGTTTTTAAGTAAAAGCTTAATAGCTTCTTTTAAATTACCACCTCTGATTTCGGCTTTTTGTCCAATGGTCAGGAATTTTATCTGAGTATAATCATCATCCAGATGCATGTGGGTACCACCATTATTGGCTATCAATGAAAATAATGGCTTATTGGAATTTAAGGAATAAAAATAAAACCATTAGCTCCGAAAACCCCGGTTCTTTCGGTTTTAAATAGTTCCTTGTCGTCAGCAAGTACCTTGTCATTTTTGAATTTTATCTTTTGGGAATAAGATAAACTGGTAATAAAGATTAACAGGGATGTTAATGCAATTTTCTTCATGATTGTTTTTGTATTGATTGCGTTAATTTATTGTGGATATATGGTTTTTTTTGTGTCAGCGGGTAAAAATATAATTAATATTTAAAAGTTTGGAATTTTTGTTGACAGGATGATAAGGTTTTTGGGGTGGTTAAAAGAAGAGGCAAAGGGTAAGAAGCAAGAAGCAAGAAGCAATAGGCAAGAAGCAAGAAGCAAGAGGCAAAAGGTAAGATATGTGATATTAGATATTAGAAGTGTGAGGTCCGATGTACGACTTTCAACCTTCATATATTTAACTTCTAATATCATACCTCGCATATCAAACTTCATATATCTAACATCGTACTTCTAACCTCATATATCATACTTCAGGAAGTAACCATAATTTCAGGTAAATCATTAGATTTGTAATCGTATCAATAATGATGATAGCCTAACGTTTAAATATACTATGAAACTAAAAAGAACTTTACTGTTTATAACCCTAATATCAAATTTTGCTTTTGCTCAAAATACCGTAAAAATCACAAACAATTACGGAAGTGAAAACCGGGAAATCCAGGATGTAATTGATTTTGAAAATATTTACATTGAACGACTAAATTTTGAAGGAGGTCAGCTTAACGGGAAATATTATGAAATAAATATCCAGGAATTTGTAAAAGGAAAATTAGTGCATAAAGAATTACTTTTTGATGGAGCTGAAACCGATTTCTTTAAGATCAATTCGGATAAAGAGTCACTAAAGTTTTTCTTTAAAATGGCTGACGGAAAGTTAAAAACCTATATAAGAGGAATGAAATTCGGAAGTAAGAAATCGTATTTTAAATTACAGGATGATTCCGATAAATATGCTTTAAAAGACTTTTTTGGCAGTAAAGAGGAGCTGTTTTTAGATATAAATTCCCAGCAGGAAATTCCGGTGTTTGCTATCATAACGCCAACAATCCATAAAGACGGCTCCGGTTCGTATTGCGAAGTTGTACAATCGGATATCAAGCCTGAAAATCTGGGGACACATTTTAAAATTCCGCATTATTTTTTAATAACAATGAAGTTTAAGAAGTAGAAAGGGCAAAGGGCGAGGAGGAAGAGGCAAAAGGCAAAGGGCAAAAGGCAAAGGACAAGAAGCAAAGGGCAAACAAACAACAACCTAAGGGCAATTCCTAATTTGTAATTCTTTATTCTCTTTTCTTCAGTAAAGCTTTCCTACGTTTCAGGAGCTAAAATTGCTTTTCGGGTCATATTTCCATAAGTACATACACAACAAAAGGACAACTTTGCCATAGTGTAACCTTTCTATCTACTTATGATGAACAATGCCAACACCATAACCATTATTGCGGCAACCAATTTCAGCGCTATTGCAGAAAATGCCGTACTGTATGCCGCCGGTTTAGCCAAAACCGTAGGCGCAAAACTGCTGCTTTTCAACTCGTTTTCGCTGCCGGTTCATTCGGCGAATTCCCATATCACTTCCGACGGGATCCAAAAACTGATCGACAATACTACAAACAAACTGAAACGACAGGCGGAAACACTGGCACAGCAGTTTGGAATTGAAACAACCGTTTTTTGCAGCTATTCCTTTCTGGAAGAACAACTGGTATTGCTGCTGAAAGAAACCAACGCACAGTTGCTGGTTATGGGCATGGCGGAACGTTCACTCGAACAGACACTGATTGGAAATTCTACCACTTCGGCAATCAAAAATATCAATATTCCGATACTGGCAGTACCGCTGAAAGCACACTTTGAAGCCGCCCGGAAAATACTCTTTGCCTGCGATACCTTTAAGGAAGTTCCCCTAAAAAAACTCTCCTGGCTGTGGGAAGCCACAAAACTGATAGACGGCGAAATAGAAGTCTTTAATGTCACCGAAAAAATAGATAATTTAAAAGCATCCGACGCACCGGCACTGGCAAAAAATATAGCCGAAAGCGAATTTCAGGATGTCAGATACCTTTATAAAAGCGTTCGTTCCAATGCGGTTATAGCCGAGATTGAAAAAGAGATCCGGAATTTTGATGCCGATATACTGGTCATGATACCTCAAAAATATGGTTTCTGGGATTCGCTGATCCACCGCAGCAAAACCGGAATCATGGCTTCCGGCTTAAACATACCGCTGCTGTCATTGCCCAACTATTAGCCGGATAGGCGAGAAAAACAGTAAAATATGGTACTGAGGAATGGTAATTTCATTTTAAAAAACTATATTGGCACTAAGCCCTTAAAACGGCAGCAAACAGCACATATAAAATCCGATCTTGAATATTTTTGCAGGTCACTATACCATCTGTACATGATTGAAAAAATAAATATATACCTCATTAGCCGGTGGAGGAAAGTAGTTTTTGCACTGCTCTCCTTAATCATGTATTATGTGGTATCCTTTTTTCTGCATCCCGATGCTTACTACTGGAAATTCTTTTTTACACAACCGTTGCTCGATCAGATCATCGATGTGACCGTATCATTGCTGTTCTGTCTGATTATTTCAAGGATCAGCATTATCATTAACAGCAAACTGAACGAATCGCTGCCCTGGACCGAAAAAACACTGCAGCGGGCGGTTATACAGACCGGTTTACAGATTTTGTGTATCGTACTGATCATTGCCTTTCAGGTAATTGTGAGCTTTTATGTGTATGATATGGACTGTGAGAACGATCCCTTATGCGATTTTAAAGGACTGTGGAACTGGGTGAGTGCCAGTATTATTATTGCTTTGATTATCAGCGCAATCAATACCAGTAACTATTTTATTGAAAGCTGGAAGAAAACGGCACTCGATGCGGCGGAACATCGTTTGAAAGCAGCCGAAAACAAAAGGGCTGCAGCCGAAGCCGAACTGCTTGCCTTAAAACTGCAGATCGATCCGCACTTTGTATTCAACAACCTGAGTGTACTGTCGGAACTCATATTGGTAGATCAGAAACTGGGGTATGATTACTCCGAAAACTTTTCCAAAGTTTACCGCTATCTTTTGGTAAACTCCAAAAAGGACATCATAAAACTGGCCGACGAATTAAAATTCTTGCGATCCTATATTTTCCTGATTCAGAACAGGGTAGGAAGTGGTGTGTCCTTTGAGATTGCTATTGACGAAACGGCACAAAACTTATATTTACCGCCGTTAACGCTGCAATTCCTCATTGAAAATGCCTTAAAGCACAACAAAACCATCAAAAGCGATCCTCTGAAAATTAAGATCTACAACAGCGGAACCGACACCTTAGTGGTCGAAAATGAACGCATCCCGATACAAAGTGCTGTATTGTCCTCCGGATTGGGACTGAGCAACATCATGGGCCGGTACAAACTGCTCACAGACAGAACTCCCGAAATAATCAAGGACAGCCATACGTTTAAAGTGATAATCCCATTAATAGGCTATGAAGATGAAGATAGTAATTATAGAAGATGAAAAACCGAATGCGGATCGCCTGCAACGACTAATTAAAGAAATTCGCCCGGAGGCGGTAGTGCTGTGCGTACTGGAAAGTATAGCCGAAAGTGTGGCCTGGTTTTCAAACAACAGCAGCCCGGATCTGGTTATGATGGACGTGCGCCTGAGCGACGGACTCAGTTTTGAGATATTCTCCGGTATAAAACTGCTGTGTCCGATAATTTTTACCACGGCTTATGACGAATATGCCGTGAGAGCTTTTAAATTCAACAGCATCGATTACCTGCTCAAACCGGTTGAAAAAGAAGAACTGGAAACCGCTTTTGAAAAGCATGAAAACCAGCCCCATAGCAACCTTCAGAACAGGCTGGACAGTCTGCTGAATTTTGTAACCCATAAAGACTACCGTACCCGGTTTTTACTCCCGTACCGCGACGGCTTTAAAACCTTAATGATCAGTGATGTGGAATACTTTTATTCCGAGCTGAAAGTCACCCGTGCGCGCCTGCTTAACGGTACGGAAGAAGTCGTGCCGCAAACCATGGAAGAACTGGAACACCAGCTGGATCCGAAAACCTTTTTCCGGGCAAACCGCCAGTTTATCATACACATCGATTCGATACAGCATGTGTACAACCACTTTAACTCCAAACTGAAAATCGTACTCAAAAAAAGCAGCGATACCGAGATCATCATCAGCCGTGAAAAAGCGGGGATCTTAAAATCCTGGATGGATTATTAAACGGCTGCCTTACCGGAGCAATGACGGTAATTACCGGTCGTGAACCCCTGTTTTTACTCAGAACGGCTATTCTTCGTTTCAGCAGTAAAAAACGACGTTTCGGTTAATTTCTTATATTTTACAGGGTCTTCCCGTTGTTATTTTGTCGTCTAAAATTATAGTATTCGATAAAATGACAAAGCCAATTTTCCAAAACAACAGGACCTTGATAAAGGTTTTCGTGGTAATGATTATGATAAGCCTCACCTCATGTGGACAAGGAGGCAACGGAGAGGCACCCCAAATGCCCAAGCCGGAAGTCGATTTTTTTATAGCCCAGTCCACAACCGGTGAAGTCGAGAAAAAATACCCCGGCAGCATTGAAGGAAGTGTTAATGTTGATATCAAAGCACAGGTGTCCGGCTATCTTGAAGCGATTTATGTTAAAGAAGGAGAGTATGTACAGCAGGGACAATCCCTGTTTAAAATTAAGGGAGATGTTTTTGCCGAACAGGTAAACAATAGTCAGGCTGCCTATAAAGCGGCTTTGGCAAACCTTTCCAACGCCAGACTGGAAATTGAAAAAATAAAACCGCTGGTAGCCGGAAAAGTAGTTTCAGAAATCCAGCTGCAAACCGCTCAGGCAAATTATGAAGCAGCGGTAGCTCAGGTAGCTCAGGCAAAAGCAGCCTTGGGTTCTTCGAAGCTTAACGCCGATTTCTCACTGATAAAAGCACCGGTAAGCGGTTACATCAGCCGTATTCCGAACCGTATCGGGAACCTGGTTACGCCTAATGATGCTGCACCGTTAACCACTTTATCCGAAATAAACAACGTTTTTGTATACTTCTCAATGAGTGAAGCCGATTATTTGGCAGTATTGAGAGAAGGTATGTCCAAAACACCGGTAAGCCTTATTTTAGCCGACGGAAGTACCTATGAACACAAAGGAAAACTGGAAACGGCAAGCGGAAATATTGACCGTACTACCGGAAGTATTGCACTAAAAGCAATTTTCCCGAATCCGGAAAAATACCTGCGTGCCGGCGGTTCGGCAAGAGTGGTGCTCAATAACAGCCTTTCTGCTGTGCTGACCGTTCCGATGGCAAGTGTAAAAGACATACAGGACAAATTTTTTGTATTTACGCTGACCGCAAACGATAAAGTTGCGATGACCCCTATAGAAATAGCCGGAAGTGCAGGCAATAACTACTTTGTGAGCAAAGGCATAAAACAGGGCGATAAGATCGCACTGAACAACATTGACCTCCTGAACCACGAAATGGTTGTAGTACCCAAAGTAGCAGCTTTAGCGGCTAAAAAATAAACAAACCCATTGATTTAATATAAATAACATTTCCATGTTAAAAAACATAATAGACAGGCCGGTACTGGCTACCGTAATTTCCATTGTATTGGTAATACTTGGAATCATTGGCCTTACAAGATTGTCGGTAACCCGCTTTCCCGATATTTCGCCGCCTACAGTAATGGTGAGCGGTTCCTATCCCGGAGGGAATAGCGAAACCGTTATCCGTTCGGTAGTAACACCGTTGGAAGAACAGATCAACGGGGTGGAAAACATGCAGTACATTAAATCGACTGCCAGTAACGACGGTTCGTTTTCCATCAACGTGGTATTCAAACAGGGTGTCGACCCGGATCAGGCAGCTGTAAACGTACAAAACAGGGTACAGCAGGCAACGCCAAAACTGCCACAGGAGGTAATCCGTATGGGATTAACCACTTCCAAGCAGCAGAACAGTATGATCGTTATCTTTAACCTGTATACAGACGACAACAGCAAATACGACGAATTGTTCCTGCAAAACTATGCGAATATCAATCTGGTACCGCAGATAAAACGGGTACCGGGTGTAGGACAGGCACAGATTTTCGGGGCTAAGGACTATTCGATGCGTGTTTGGCTGGATCCGCGTAAAATGGCAAATGCCGGGCTGATCCCTTCTGATGTAACGCAGGCAATAGCCGACCAGAGTCTGGAATCGGCTCCGGGTAAACTGGGGGAAGAATCAAAATCGGCTTTGGAATACATTATCCGTTACAAAGGGAAAAAGAACAAGCCGGAACAATATGAAGATATCGTTGTTAAAAATGACGGACAGAACATACTGCGTCTTAAAGATGTGGCGCGGGTAGAATTCGGATCCATTTCCTATAGCGGCGATAATATGTCGAACGGTAAAAATGCTGTTACGGTAGCGATCCTGCAAACTTCGGGCTCGAATGCCAATGATATTGAAATAGGCGTTAACCGGGAAATCGAAAGACTGTCGAAATCCTTTCCGCCGGGTGTGAAATACGTAAGTGTAATGAGTACCAAAGAGCGGTTGGATGAAGCCACCGGACAGGTAAAATCGACCTTGATCGAAGCTTTCCTGCTCGTGTTTATAGTTGTGTTTATCTTCCTTCAGGATCTGCGTTCTACGATTATTCCGGCGATAGCTGTTCCGGTAGCGATTGTAGGAACATTTTTCTTCCTGCTGGTATTCGGTTTCACGATCAACATCCTGACGTTGTTTGCATTGGTACTGGCCATCGGTATTGTGGTGGATGATGCTATTGTGGTGGTCGAAGCCGTACACAGTAAGATGGAAGAAGATGCCGGCCTTACGGCTAAAGAGGCTACCCATACGGCCATGTCGGAAATTACCGGGGCGGTAATCTCGATTACACTGGTTATGGCTGCGGTATTTATTCCTATCGGTTTTATGACCGGATCATCGGGGATTTTCTATAAGCAGTTTGCCTATACTTTAGCCATTGCCATTATCATTTCGGCAGTAAATGCATTAACGCTGACGCCGGCTTTATGTGCCTTATTGCTAAAGAATAATCACAGCGGAAACCACCATGATGCGGTGCCGGAAACAAGCTTTAAGCAGCGTTTTTTCACCGGGTTCAATACCGGTTTCAACAACCTGACCGGGAAATACATTAAAGGTGTTCGTTTCCTGATTAACAGAAAATGGCTGGCAGCCGGTCTGGTAACAATTGTGAGTGCGGTTGCTTTCCTGATGATGATGAGCACGCCAAAGAGTTTTGTACCGCTGGAAGACGACGGATTTATGATCTACAGCTTGTCGATGCCGCCGGGAACTGCCCTGGACCGTACAACCGAAGTGGTTAAGAAAATTGAAAAAACACTGGACGGAATGGAAGCCTTTGACAACCATACCAGTATTACCGGATTTAACATCCTGAGCAACAGTGCAAGCCCGGCTTACGGATTAGGATTCTTAAAACTGAAACCGAAAAAAGACAGGGGAGCGGTAAAAGATATTGAAGCCATTTTAAATGATGTCAACGCCAGATTGTCCACGATAAAAGAAGGTTCGATCATGGTACTGCGTATGCCTCCGGTAGAAGGATTCGGAGTAACCAGTGGTGCCGAAATCGTGTTACAGGACCGGACGGCACGTGATCCGGCGGTACTGAAAGCGATGGCCGATAAAGTAATCGGACAGATTATGCAGCAGCCGGGTGTGCAATTTGCTTATACCACTTTCCGTGCCGATTATCCGCAGCTGGAACTGGAAGTTGATGAAGACAAAGCGAAGCTGATGGGCGTAAGCGTCCGGGATCTGTTAAACAATATTCAGACCTATTTTGCAGGAGATCAGTCGGCTGACTTTACCCGTTTCGGGAAATTTTACCGTGTGAATGTTAAGGCAGATGGTATCTTCCGAACTGATGAAGCCGCTTTTAATGAAATATTCGTACGCAACGCCAAAATGGAAATGGTACCGGTTAAAGCCCTGGTTACCCTGAAAAAGGTGTATGGACCGGAATCGGTGAACCGCTATAACCTGTACAACTCCGTTAGTATTACAGCTGTAGCCTTACCGGGTTATAGTAACGGAGAAATTATGGGTAATCTTGAAAAAGTACTGGACACGCTTCCGTCTGATTATACTTATGAATGGACCGGATTGAGTTTAGAAGAAAAATCGGCAGGTAACCAGACGGTAGCCATCTTCGGATTGTGTCTGCTATTTGTATTCTTCCTGCTGGCTGCACAGTATGAAAGCTATTTACTGCCATTGGCGGTATTACTGTCCATACCAACGGGAATATTGGGGGCTTTTGCCGGAATTAAAACGGTAGGACTGGATAACAACATTTATGTACAGGTAGGATTGATCATGCTGGTAGGACTGTTGGCCAAAAATGCCATCCTGATTGTGGAATTTGCATTGCAAAGGCGAAAATCGGGATTATCGATCATTGAAGCCGCGATTGAAGGGGCGAGATCCAGGCTGCGCCCGATTATCATGACCTCACTGGCTTTTATTGTGGGAATGATACCGCTGATGTTTGCCACAGGAGGTACCGCAGTAGGAAATAAATCCATCAGTATAAGTGCTGCGATAGGAATGTTAAGCGGAGTGGTATTAGGTGTTTTTGTCATACCGTTGCTCTTTATATTCTTCCAGTATTTACAGGAAAAGATTTCCGGTAACAACAAAATGAATCAGACTATAAACAGAAACTAATGAAAATAGTAAACAATATAGCGATTGCCTTATGTACCGCCATGATTGCATCGTCCTGTGTGGTGGGTAAAAAATATGCCCGTACGGATTTAAACACTCCGGAACAATACCGGGAACAGCTTGCGGTAACGGGGGATACCCTTTTACTGCCGTGGAAAAGCTTTTATAAAGATCCTTTGCTGGCAGAACTTATCGAAAAGGCACTGGCCAAAAACAACGAAGTGCTTACGGCTGTTAAAAGTATGGAACAGCTGGACCTGGCCTATAAACAGGCGAAGCATTCACTGATGCCCACATTGGAATTTTCAACCGGGGCAAACCGGACCTATCAGTCCAGAAACTCTTTAAACGGCTCGTTAAGCGAGCAGTTTACCGGGAAAAACTATCTGGATGATTATAGTGCAAACCTGAGTCTTTCGTGGGAAGCCGATATCTGGGGCAAGGCAGCTTTGCAGAAAAGAGATGCCAGAGCGGGTTATTTTGCCCAGAAAGAAAACCTTTCGGCATTAAAAACCAGGATCATTGTCCAGGTGGCACAGGCATATTACAACCTTTTGGGACTGGATGAGCAGCTCAAAATTGCTGAGAAAAATATTGAACTATCAGACAATACTTTAGCAATGATGCAATTGCAGTACAAATCCGGGAATATCAATTCGCTGGCAGTCGATCAGGCCGAAGCACAGAAAAAAACAGCTGAATTGCTCGTACCGCTGGCGAAAACAAATATAGCGGTGCAGGAAAATGCCCTGCGGATTTTGTGTGGCGACTATCCGGACAGCATACAGCGTTCGGGCAGCCTGGATGTGAATGCACTGCATGATGTTTTTGACGCAGGTGTTCCGGCGGCACTTTTAAGCCGGAGACCGGATGTAAAAGCAGCAGAATTTGCGGTAATGTCTGCTACGGCAAAAACCGGACTGGCAAAAGCAGCCATGTATCCGAGGCTGAGCATTACCCCGCAAATAGGTGTCAATTCGTTTGAATTTGATAGTTGGTTTGACTTTCCGGGTTCGGTTACCAAAAATATAGCGGCGAATCTGGTGCAGCCAATTTTCCAAAAACGAACGCTGCGCACCGCCTATCAGGTGGCTCAGCTGGAACAGGAAAAAGCGGCGATACAGTTTAAACAATCGTTTCTGGTTGCCGTTGGGGAAGTATCTGACGCCTTGTCAAAAATAAAATATGCCAAAGAACGCCTACAGCTGATAGACCAGAAAACGGCTTCTTTAGAGAAAGCGACAAAAGGAGCGATGCTGCTTTATAAAAGCGGTATGGCAACTTATCTGGAAGTTATTACAGCCCAGAATAACGCCCTTCAAAACGATCTGGAAGTCATTAACCTCAAACTGGAAAAGCTAAATGCGTCCGGCGATTTGTACAGAGCCCTTGGAGGTGGTGTTAATTAGGCTCTGAAACACAAAATTCCTTTTCCGGCATATCCAGTTAATGCTCCTTACTGGGTGTGTCCGGATCAGGTTTTTTGTATATTTATAAGAAATCAGCATTAAGCATCATAACAATTAAAAACAGATGAAAATAATATCCGTCCGGGAAAACCCCGAATATAAAGATAAAGCAATACACTATTTACAGCAGGCATGGCAGGAAGTATCGCCTGTTATATATGAAGACTGCATCACGCATTGTATCCATGCCGAACAGGATTTGCCACAATGGTATTTACTGGAAAAGGATGCGGTGATTATCGGCTGTGCCGGACTGATCACCAACGATTTTATCAGCAGGGGAGAGCTGTACCCGTGGGTTTGTGCTATTTTTATTGAAGCGACACACCGCGGCAATAATTATGGAGCCTTACTGGTTGAAAAAGCAAAAGAGGACACCCGTAAATTTGGTTTTAAATACTTAAACCTTAGTACCGACCATGTGGGGTATTATGAAAAAATGGGGTTCCGCTATATCGGTCAGGGGTATCATCCCTGGGAAGAAGAATCCCGTGTTTACCAGCTTACTTTATAAGTGTCGGTATTATTTCCTGCTGATTCTGGAAATGGAAGAACCGGTAACGGAAGCCGGCTTGTTCCTGTCCTGAATGGCCAGTTCAATAGCCGACAGCAGCAATGCCTTAACTTTTTCGTTTCGGTAATCTTCGGCAGTACTCACCGGAATATGCCGGATCAGTTTCCCCGTACCGGTTAATAATTTGTCCGGATCGGGCAGCAGCGTTCCTTTATTAAAACCTAAATTCAGGTGACTGGTATAGATGGGCAGCATGCAGAAAGCATCCGAAAGTGTGTCGGAAACGGAAAATACAGTAGTGAGCGCATGCGTATGATACAGCAATTCATTGCTTTCGGGATATAATTCCAGTATACAGGCTCTCAGATCGTGAAACAATTCCTGTATGTTTGTTTCTTTTAACTCCAGAAAATACAGGAAATCAGGATGTAGAGGCTTTGCATGTTTCATAATGGCAAAGGGATAAAATTTCCGTTATAGTACTATTCCGGCCGGTTGGAATTCGGCGATATCATGATAGCCAAAAACGGTTATTTCCGGATGTTCCGAAACAAAGGCACGAATGCGGTTTAGTGTTTCGATTCGCAGGCCATCATTATCAGCTCTCATTCTGGCTAACTCATTTACCGGATGTTCCGCATCGGTCAGTTCCACTTTCATATAATAAGCATCCCCGATATAGAATAACCATCCGGATTCGTGTTGTAGCGCCACACCGCAATGTCCGAGGGTATGTCCGAAAAGAGGGATAAGGTATAGCTCCGTATCGGAATTCAGGTTTACTTTACGGGCTTCAAAGCCAAACCAGGTTGCTGTGCTTCCGGCATAGGTTACAATGGTTGGGTTATGATCCAGCTGCTGCGGTAAATATCTCGGATTTCCGCTTTTAAAATTTTGATATTCTTCTACTCCTACATGCACGACCGCATTCGGGAAATCGGCAAGTCCGCCGATATGATCCGGATCCAGATGCGTAATCACGCAATGGGTAACCTTGTCCGGATCGAGCCCGAGCTGTTCGATCTGTTTTATGGCCGTACGCGCTTCGTTAAACTGAAAACCCACAATATCAATCAACGGCTGTCCGATTCGTTCGTCCGGCTTTTGGGTATCCAATAACCCGATTCCGGTATCAACAAGATACAGTTCCGCATTATTTTCAAGTAATAAACAATGTCCGATAACATTATCGTTAACCGGAGAAACAATCTTTAAACAGTTTAAATGGTGCAGCGTCGTCATTTGATTAAAATAAAGGGTTGTAATTTCAGTGTCAAGTTACAAAAGTTCAGGGGTATTGCAGCGGTCTTTGACAAACCTTTTTCCGGCCGGAAGGGTATGTAGCTGATTTTATGCCTTGTTCAGCCGGATCAGTATATCGAGAAAGGCCGTTACCGCTTTTTTTTCATAAACCTCTTTCAGGGAAATTAGCCGTTTACCAATTGGAATGCTGTTTTAAAAGTTCCGGGTTTATGGATCTTTTGATATAAACATAGCGGTTTTTTGCGGTAACATAAAGCGTATCACCATGAGCAGTGAATTCCTGTGTCTGTTTTCCAATTTGCCAGCCAAGCTGTCCGGTTTGGGTAATCAAATCTCCGGTAATTTTGCCTTTTTTTAGATAAAGGACTCCTCTCCACCCGGTATAAGCAGGATCGAACATGTTTTGGGTCAGTACCGAGTCGTTTCTGTCCAAATGAAACAGGTTGTAATTGCCGTTTCCGTAAAACCGGTAAACGCCATAAGTTGTATTACGGTTGTTATGATTGTTTCGCGCTAAGATATTTTGTTGTTGTACACTGCCATTGTAATAAACCGGAAGGAACTCTTCATAGATTACGGTGGTGTCAATTTGCGCCAGTATCGATTTGTCAAAACTGGCTTTATTCTGAAATACTTTAGGATTAACCGGAGCTTGTGAATAGCCGTTTTTAAGAACGGTTGTCTGTAAACAACCCGTCAGAAGTATCAAGAATAAAATCGGGAATAGTTTTTTCAAGGTTTAAAGGGGTGTTTGTAATAGGATAAGGTTATGAATTAAAATTAAATATATAATTCTGATGCGTAGTTAAAATAAGGATTATTTAGGTAAAATTTTTACGCTTTAATAGTACGTTTTTTTACCATGAGTAGATTTGCGTAGTTAAATATTTGTTTCAGTATAGTATAATGCGCATTTTTGTTATGTAATTATTGATAATAATGAAAAAAATAGAGCGAATTGTCCTATTTAACTATGTTGAGTGTAATTTTTCTTAAAATATTAAAATGTAACAATAAAATATTCTAAATAGTAATAGTATGTTTTTCTCTTTAAAAAATAAAAAATTATTTATAGTTGGTTTTATTGTAACGCTGTTATCCTGTAAAACCTCAATAAACAAAACGAACAATGCTTCGGATGTAAATTACATTCCTTATTATTCACAGGTATATAAGGCAGACAGTTTGTTTCTGACTAATAATTTCCAGAAAAGCTATAATATTTTAGATAGTTTGTTTCAAAAGTACGAGCCGCATGAGACTGAAAATATCAATGAATATTCTACTTATATAGCATGCTCGGTATTAACGGGCAATACTGATAATATTGAAACAAAAATAAGAAAAGGGTATTCTAAATTTGGCGGAATAGGAATTACGCATCCTAAAAGAGATAGTATTGGGAAAGTACTTATAAAATATAATCTGTTAACGATTGAAGAAAAAAGAAATCTAAGGAAAGAATATTTTAAACAATTTGACCCGGTTTTACGAAATAGAATAGAAAGAATGTTTAAGGAAGATGAAGCGGCCAGAGTGCCTGAATTGGATTATGTAACAATGAGGTTTTACCAGAAAAAGCATAAAAAAGAAATAAAAGAGATAATTGCTAAATATGGATATCCTGATTATCAGGTAATAGGAAGTACGGGAAGCTTTGAAGAAGTACCGGTTAATTTTATGATAATATTTATGCATCAAAAAGACAGTTTTAAGAAGAAATACTTAAAAATGTTGTATGACAATATGGTTAATGGAAAATTAGCACCGGAAGAGTATGCCATAATAGTGGATAGAACTTATTTAGAAAAGAAAAAATCAATTTACGGAACAATTATACAACCGGGGTTAGCATATCCTAAAAAACTCGATTCCATAAGAGCAACAATTGGTTTACCCAATGTTGATTATCAAATGTGGGCATTTAAGAAAAGATTTCCGGATACTTGAAAGGTATTTTGATAGCCGGTTTCATTATTTCTGATGCATCAAAGTGATTTTTTTTATCATGAGTAGATTTGCGTAGCTAAATATTTGTTTCGGTATAAAATAATGAACAATTTCGTAAATCAATTGTTGATGTGATGAAACATGCTTGGTTAATTATACCCTTAATTATGATACTGTTGTGTATAGTATATATGCTTTATATAAACTTATATGTTATGCCTGTATTGATAATTATTTCTCAGGTTATTGTAATTTATATAAAGATGAAAAATAAAAGGAATCAATAAGTAGCTCTTGTATATAAAAAAGGTTACGAATAAGATTCTTATTGCTTAATTGAAATTTACAGCTGTATAAAAAATAGAATTAAGTGAGCTGAAAAATCGGGAAGGCTATGTTTAAAATAATCGCATTTTTTCTATTGCTAATCCGTTAGTTATTCATCACCCGGTATTCATTAGGCGAATACCCCATACGTTTTTTAAACAACCGGCTAAAATGCTGCGGATATTTAAAACCCAGTTCATAGGCGATCTCACTTACAGATTTGTTGGTATCAAAGATCTTTTCTTTTGCCAGATCCATCAGTTTTAGCTGAATATACTCCTGAGCCGATTTACCGGTTTCCTTTTTGATCAGGTCACCAAAATAATTGGCAGATAGATGCAGTTGTGCCGCACAATAGGCTACAGACGGTAAACCCAGTCGCTGCGGTTTATCGGATTGGAAATAACCGTGAAGCAGATTTTCAAAACGTTCCAGTAATCCTTTATGAACATGGTCACGGGTTACGAATTGGCGGTCATAAAAACGAACGCAGTAATTCAGGAACAGTTCAATATTGCTGACGATCAGTTTTTTGCTGTGTTTGTCAATGGCATGTTCCAGTTCAAACTGGATTTTAGAAAGGCAGTCCACAATCACTTTTCGCTCCGTTTCCGATAAATGAAGCGCTTCAAACACTTCATACGAAAAAAAGGTATAATCGTTGATATTGCGGCCCAGTGAAGTGCCGTGAATCAGATCCGGATGAAACGTCAGCGCATAGCCCTGCGGCTGGTAATGCTGGCCGTTATTTTCAATACCGATAACCTGTCCGGGACCTAAAAAAACCAGCGTTCCTTCCTGGTAGTCATAATAATTACAGCCGTAGCGCATATCGCCGCAATGGATGTCTTTTAAGTAAATGGTATAAAAACCGAAATTCATCCTTTGATGCGGGCGCGGTTCCGATTTTGACAGATCAATCACGCTGACTAACGGATGCAGTGTTTCCTGTCCTAAAAGCTTATTATAATCGCCTACATGATCCAATCTTAAAACTTTGTCCATCACTTTACCATTTTAAACAAATCAAAATTAGTACATTTAAGGATAGGTTTTTTAGTGGTAAACCGCAATCAGTAATATTGGTATGCAATACTGTAATCGGTATAACAAAAGATTGGTAAATAGGTAAGAATTTTGTACCGATGTTAAAAGGAACGCGATACGGAGATTGGTTTCAAACTAATTTTCTGCGGGTCCCAAAGAAGCGGACAACAGGTAGAATCACTAAAATAACATGTATGCAAAAACAATTTATCCGGTTTGTACTTTTCGCCGCCTTCGTACACTTTTTACCATCCTGTAACCCTTCAAAAAATATCAATATGAATGCCAACAGCACTAATGAAAAGGCTATTTTTCCAACAGGAGAAAGAGGTTCTGCCGCTTATTTTTCGGGTACCACCCGGGTTAAAATATTAATCCAAAAAGGAGGTGATGTAAACTATTCCATTGCCAATGTGCAGTTTGAACCGGCTGCCAGAACCAACTGGCACACGCATCCTGCCGGGCAGGTATTACTGGTAACCGAAGGAAGCGGTTTTTATCAGGAAAAAGGGAAACCGGCAATTGCTATTGCAAAAGGCGATACGGTCAATATTCCGGCAAATGTTGAGCACTGGCACGGAGCGGCATCCGGCAGTCATTTTACCCATATTGCGATTACCAGTTATAAAGGGGAAGAAAATGTGGTCTGGCTGGAACCGGTAACCGATGAAGAATACAACAGCATACAATAATTCTATAGAAAACAACAAGCAATAAACAGAAAAACAATGGAAAAATTCACCGTAAAAGCATACGGGACACAGGCTCCCGATGCAGCAATAGCACAACTAAGTATCGACCGCAGAACCGTAACGGCTAACGATGTGGAAATCGAAATCCTGTATTGCGGCGTTTGTCATTCCGATCTGCACACGGCACGCAACGACTGGGGCGGTACGATTTATCCGGCTGTTCCGGGACATGAAATCGTAGGTAGAGTGAGCAGTGTAGGTAGCGGAGTAACCAAATTTAAAGTAGGCGATATCGCTGCGGTTGGTTGTTTGGTCGATTCCTGCAGAGAATGCGAGCAATGTAAAAACGATCTGGAACAATACTGTATTCCGGGATTTACAGGTACCTACAACGGTAAAGACAAACATCTGAACCAGCAGACTTTTGGCGGTTATTCCGAAAAAGTGGTAGTCGACCAGCATTTTGTATTAAAAGTGCCTAAAAACCTGAATCTGGCCGCGGCAGCACCGTTATTATGCGCCGGAATTACCACCTGGTCGCCATTAAAACACTGGAAAGTAGGAAAGGACAGTAAAGTGGCTGTAGTGGGATTAGGCGGACTGGGACACATGGCTATCAAATTAGCAAAAGGACTTGGGGCTCATGTAACATTGTTTTCCCGTTCTCCGGAAAAAGAAAAAGACGCTTTGGAACTGGGCGCCGATCAGGTAATCATTTCAACAAGTGAGGCACAAATGGCTGAGGTAGGCGGCAAATTCGACTTAATTATCGATACCGTTCCTTATGTACATGATGTAAACCATTATATCCCAACCTTAAACATTAACGGTACAATTGTATTGGTAGGCTATTTAGGGGATCTTAACCCGATGCTGAACACCGTTCCGATGATTTTAGGCAGAAAATCGGTTGCCGGCTCTGTTATTGGCGGCATCGCTGAAACTCAGGAATTACTGGATTTCTGCGGAGAGCACAATATCGTTTCGGATATTGAGATCATCAAAATGCAGGATATTAACGAAGCTTATGAACGCATGCTGAAAAGCGATGTGCGTTACCGTTTTGTGATTGATATGGCATCATTAAAAAACTAAAAGGACTCATTATAAATAAAAAAAGGAAAGTCACAGGCTTTCCTTTTTTGTTTAACGGGAATCGGAAATTAGAATTTTGAAGCAAATTCTTTGGCGAAATCTTCCGGTTTTATGGCTCCGGTTACCACGCTGCCCTGTTGGATAAAATCATGCTGGATCGCTCCGTTTCGCAATCCGGCACCCATTTCGGTATACAGTTCCGCAATTTCTTTCGGTACTCCGGCCTGTTGCATACCTTCCAGTGCCTGTTCGTCTGTAAACGTTACCCAGGGTAATACCGGTTTGGCTATGGCTGCTCCCAGTGTAGCGGCTAATTGCGCCGGAGTTGTTACATCGCTTACAACATAACGGATGTTTTTACCGGTAGATTCCTGCTGTAAAGCTTCTGCCGCAGCCACCGCAATATCCGTTGGATGTACCAGCGGTAAAGTCGTATTGGCTTCCATGTTACCGCCCATAATGTTCATGCCTTTGATCATCGGCACATCATTGTAAAAATTGGTGTAGAAATATCCGGCACGCAGATAGGTAATCGCTACTGCATCCAGTTCGTTAAACAGCTGCTCAATATGATATAGCGATTGGATCGGCCCGTTTCCGTCCGGTAAATCGGCCCCAATACTGCTCAGCATCACTACGCGTTTTACGCCCGATTCTTTTATGGCTGCAGCCAATGCTTTACCGGCGTTTACCGTGTTTGTAATGATGTTGCTGCCGCCCATATTGGGAGGTGTCATCGAAAAAACGGCATCGGCACCGTGAAAAGCCTGCTGTAAAAAAGTGGCATCACTAACGGAACCTACGGCTGCTTTTGCTCCTAAGTTTTCTATTTCCGCCTCTCTGTTTGCGCTGCTGGTGATAACCGTTACGGCATGGCCTTCACCAACCAGTTTTTGGGTTAAGGGTTTACCGATATTTCCAAGAGAACCTGCAATTGTAATTTTCATGATATTTTGTTTTTTTATTTGTCATACAAAGGTATCTTTGTACTTACTTTTATACAAGTACTTACCCTAAAGTATGTATTATGACAGCAATTAAAGAATCATCGACCATACAGGAAAACAAGCGTTTTGCCCTGGCGGAATGTCCGGTAACTTATGTAATGGAAAGAATAGGCGGTTACTGGAAACCGATTATCCTCTATCATCTTACTTCCGGCGATAAAAGATATAGTGAACTGAAGCGCGCCATTCCGGCGATCACTGAAAAAATGCTGATTCAGCATTTAAAACAGCTTGAAGCCGATAAACTGATCATCCGGGAAGCAAGACCGGTGGTTCCGCCTTTTGTAACGTATCGGTTAACCAATTCCGGACATGCTTTACAGCCGATTATCAGCGCAATGGCCGCCTGGGCATTTGAAGATATGAAAGGGGCTTTTGAGGGGGAGTAGTGGGATGTGAAGAGGCAAATAGGCAAATAGGCAAAAAGCAAATAGACAAAAAGCAAATAGACAAAAAGCAAATAGACAAAAAGCAAAAAGCAAAAAGCAAGGAGCAAAAAGCAAAAGGCAAATATATTTGGACTATTTAACTTTTGCGGGGCCATGCTTGTGCTATAAAAAAATGCCCGGAGAATAATTACAATTTTTATCTTTATATTACCTAACACCTGATCCCCATGATAGCGCATTTACCATTTTACCTGAGTTTGCTTGTAGCGATTGTACTGCTCATTATGCTGGCCAATAAAGTAAAGATTGCCTATCCGGTGCTGTTGGTAGTGGCGGGACTGGCGATTAGTTTTATTCCCGGCATACCGGCTTTGCATATCAATCCGGAGCTGATTTTCTTTATCTTTTTACCACCGTTGTTATATGAAGCTGCCTGGACGGTTTCCTGGAAAGAAATGTGGCGCTGGCGCAGAATTATTGTCAGCTTTGCCTTTGTGGTGGTGTTTCTGACGGCTATTTCGGTGGCTTTAGTCGCTAATTATTTTATACCCGGCTTTTCGCTGGCCTTGGGCTTTTTACTGGGCGGAATTGTATCACCGCCCGATGCCGTTAGTGCCGGAGCCATTTTGAAGTTTGTAAAAGTACCGCGCCGTGTATCGTCAATATTGGAAGGCGAAAGTCTGTTAAACGATGCGTCCTCCTTAATTATTTTCCGTTTTGCAATGGTTGCCGTAGCGACCGGTCAGTTTGTCTGGCACGAAGCAGCCCTGAGTTTCGGATGGATGGTAATTGGCGGACTGGGTGTAGGATTGCTTACCGGATGGATTTTTATGAAAGCCCATAAATATCTGCCAACGGATGCAAATATGGATATAGTGCTAACGATGGTAGCGCCGTATATCATGTATCTTGCGGCAGAGGAAGTGCATAGTTCGGGGGTGTTGGCAGTTGTGAGCGGCGGTTTACTGTTGTCGAATAACCGGCATTTGTTTCTTAGCGGCACTTCACGGCTAAGAGGCGTTAATGTGTGGGAAAGTTTTTGTTTTATATTAAACGGACTGGTGTTTATCCTGATCGGACTGGATTTGCCGGAGATTACCGCCGGATTGGAAGGCGTGAGTATTGCAACAGCTGTGGGGTATGGTGTATTGATCACCGTGGTGCTGATCGTAGGCCGGATTATAGCGTCCTATGGTGCAGTTGTGGTAACGCTTATTGCCCGTAATTTTATTACAGTGGCCGACAGGCGAAGTCCGGGCTATAAAGTGCCGCTGCTGATAGGCTGGACGGGAATGCGCGGAGTGGTTTCGCTGGCAGCTGCTTTGTCGATTCCGCTAAAACTGGACGACGGTTCACCTTTTCCACAGCGTAACCTGATCCTGTTTATCACCTTTGTGGTAATACTGTTAACGTTACTGGTTCAGGGACTGACCCTGCCGTATCTCATCCGGAAAATCAACATGCCGGATCCGGACCAGCACCTGCCGGAAGAGGAGATTGAACACCAGATCAAAAGGCAATTAGCAGAACATGCGCTTTTGCATTTGCGAACCAATTATAACGAACAGCTCAACACGGAGCCGGTACTGCAGCAAATGGCACTTAAATGGGAACATAACAGCCTGATTGCCGATAATGATCAAATGTCGGAAAAATGCAAGGCAGTATATATGGATATCATTAACCGGCAACGGGAATGGCTGCATGACAAGAACAGGGCAGAAGCAACACTGAATGAAGAGATCATCCGCAAGCATTTGATGTATCTGGACATGGAAGAAATGAAACTCCGGTATCTGTAACTACTTACCCTGAAAAAGTAGTTTTGTGGAATGGGTTACCGTATATTGTAATTTCATGCTGAGCATAAAAATCGGAAAAATCATGCAGAAGATAACTCAAAGAAGAAGAAAGATTAAAAATGGGCTGATCGCCTGAAGAAAACAGTAAAAGCTAAAACTATAAAAAGGCAAGATATATTTTCTTGCCTTTTTATATAAGCGCAACCTACAATATTAAATTGATGAATCAGCATTGTCAGTTTATCATAAATATACTGGCTGTTCTATTGTAATATTGTTACTACGCTTTTCTAACAAATTCAGACTTTAGTCCCATGGCTCCAAAACCATCGATCTTGCAGTCAATATTATGATCGCCGTCCACAAGTCTAATGTTCTTTACCTTGGTTCCCGCTTTGACCGGCCCGGAAGCTCCTTTAACCGGCAAGTTTTTTATTACGATCACCGAATCGCCATCCTGTAAAATGTTCCCGTTGGAATCTTTTACAACCAACTTACCTTCTTCTGCTAATGCTATTGGGTTCCACTCATGGCTGCACTCTGGACAGGCATATAGCTCATCATTCAGGTAATAGCCATAAGCTGATCCACATTGCGGACAATCTTTCATTTCTTCAGACATAATCATTTCTCTGTATTAAAAATTAGTAAATATTTTATCTCAATTGTTAGTGTTTAAACTTTCTTTTTAAATGGTAATATCTTAATCTCACGTAGTCATAATATAATGCTGCCAGAAGTACCAAAACTGCTATCAGCAAAGTTTTCAGTGCTAAGGTGTGATACAATACACCACCCAGAAGACATCCCGAAAAGAAGCAAAAAATAATAATCAGCTTCAGGTTGATGCTTTGCCTGATCTTCTTATAACTGAACATATCCGACCGATAAAAGATCAATTGCGATAGTTCAATCCCCAAGTCGGTAAACAGACCGGTCAGATGTGTTGTCCTTACCACAGAATGTGATACCTTGGTAACAAGTGCGTTTTGAAGTCCCATAGCAAACAACAGCAGGCAGGCTATAACATGTGAACCCCAAAAATCAAATCCCAATAACGATACCAATAATAAGATTATCATCTCAATAAACATTGGAATAAGATAAGAAACGGCTAAATTCTTTCTCATAAACATTTCAATAAGTACACCCGTACAAAAAGCTCCCAAAAGAAAAAACAGGATGTATAATAGAAAAATAGTAGCTGTTGGATAATTTTGGAGC
This sequence comes from Flavobacterium sp. 40-81, assembly GCF_001898245.1. Classification (NCBI taxonomy): domain Bacteria; kingdom Pseudomonadati; phylum Bacteroidota; class Flavobacteriia; order Flavobacteriales; family Flavobacteriaceae; genus Flavobacterium; species Flavobacterium sp. 40-81. Next base: position 187,802 of record NZ_MKTM01000033.1, on the reverse strand, counting down.
ACGACTTCTTCTGAAAAATAAGCAAAATGACCTGTTACATTGGTAGTAAGTACTTTGATTGACATCACTCCGGTTACATTCACAATCCCTGCTACAATAGATAGCATGGATGCTAATTTCAGATTATGGGAATAAGTCCGGTTTTTACCTAAGTGTCTAAACATAATCAACAGAGATTACAACCATGCAAATTTATACAATTATTCATCCCTTACCTTGATTAATGCCATCTATGTTAAAAACAAAAATACCTCATCCTTTTTATGAGGTGTTTCCATTTATCAATCCGGATTTATTTAGCGTTTTTTATCCGGTCGATACGATCATCATTAAGAAGCTCAGCCATCAACCAGGAATACTTTTTAATCTCATTACTGTGAAAGGGAATTTACGTTAGGTGTCCAATTTGTTTTTATTCAACTAAATTGAATGACGGTTCGCCTTTTCCACAACGTAACCTGATCCTGAAAAGTTTATTAAATACAAAATTTTACCTTTGCAGAAAATAATTCCAGATAAAATGAAAGATAAAGTTGTATATATAAGAGGTGATCAATCACTATCAGCTGATTTTAAAAGAGCCGGCAAATTAATCCAGAGTTTTAACACGGCCGATTACGATAATGATACATTAAAGAAATCGATACTTACGGAATTATTAGGCTCCGTTGGAGAAGGAATTACTATTGAACATAATTTTCATTGCGATCTGGGATACAATATCCATGTAGGTAAAAACTTTTATGCCGGATTTAACTGTACGATTCTGGATATGGCCGAAGTACGGATCGGCGACAATTGTCTTATCGCTCCTAACGTGGGAATATACACAGCCGGTCATAATATTCATCCTATAGAAAGACACAAGTCGGGAAATGCCCGTCCGATTATAATAGGAAATAATGTATGGATAGGCGGACACGTGGCTATAGTTGGTGGTGTTGAAATCGGAGATAACTCCATCATAGCTGCCGGATCTGTAGTTCTGAAAAATGTACCTTCAAATACCATAGTGGGTGGAAATCCGGCGAAGATAATTAGAAGCATAACAGATTCTGACTTATAGAAAAAGTTCCTTTGAGATCAGTGCCATTTAAAATTCAGCCGTATTTAACAGGGCTGACTTTCTGGTATTGAGCTATACCTAAATTGGTCTTCCACGACGGTACTCAAGACCTTTAAAAACTCAAAAACAGATAGCTTAGTACGATCTTTTGTTTCAAATTTAATTGCATTATTTGGACATTTCAATTTTTTATTTACATTTGCATAACTGGTTATATAAGTAGGTATATAGTTGAGGTTGTCATAATTTAATCTATCAATAAGTAAGAAGAAAGAACCTTAGGTCTGTTATATGATAACAAAGCATCTCCCGGACAGAAACGGAAGGGGAAAAACATAAAAAGCAAATTAAAAAATACAGTATGGAATTATTTAACAGAACAGGAAAAATGGCGTTGGGCAGCAGACTGCGTTTGCTAACGGCAAAAGTGACCGAAGATGCCGCAAAAATATACGAGATGTATGATGTGGACTTTTCGCCAAAGTGGTTTCCCGTATTATTTATTTTGTCGGAAGACGGGGAAAGAACCATTACCGAAATAGCGGAACAAATCGGGCATTCGCAGCCGTCTGTTACAAAGATCATTAAGGAGATGGCAAAAGCCGGCTTGGTGATGGACAATCTGAAATCGGAAGACAAACGCAGGAATTTAGCAGGATTAACCGAAAAAGGCAAAGAAGTAGCCTACAAAATAATAAACGTACAATCGGCCGATATTGATGCTGCGATTGACGGTGTTATTGCGGAAGCCACACACAACCTTTGGGAAGCGCTTGCAGAATGGGAGTTTTTACTGGAACAAAAATCGATCTTTAAAAGAGTACAGGAGCAAAAAAAATTACGCGAAAGCCAAAAGGTGCAGGTCGTGGAATATGCGCCCCAATACCAATCGGCTTTTAGAGCGCTTAACGAAGAATGGATTTCCTCCTATTTTGAAATGGAAGAAGCCGATTATAAGGCATTGGACAATCCGGAGGAATATATACTAAACAAAGGCGGGAAAATTGTTGTCGCGCTTTACGACGGTGAACCATTAGGCGTTTGTGCCTTAATCAAAATGGAGGATCCGGACTATGATTTTGAAATGGCAAAAATGGCAGTATCGCCCAAAGCTCAGGGGAAAAATATTGGATGGCTATTGGGGCAGGCCATTATTAAGGAAGCTGAAAAATTGGGGGCATCAAAAATATTCCTGGAAAGCAATACCATTCTAAAACCGGCGATCAACCTGTACTATAAAATGGGCTTTCAGAAAATATCGGGACGTCCAACACCCTATAAAAGGGCTAATATCCAGATGGAATTATTGCTAAACGACAAACAGTAATATTCCTCTATTTCGTATATGCTGTAAGGTTTGGTGTACTGCCGGTTTTTATCGGTTGCACCGGAGTACTGTTGCAGGCATACAGCATATACAAAAACTGGGCATCAGAGTTATAAAGACTTTTATATTCATAAAAATGGCATGAATACACAAAACGATATAATAGAAAAAACAAAAATCAGGCGGGTGTACCTGTCCGATTTACACCACATTCAATCCCTTTACAAAGAAAAACACACCAATGTTTCGGATACGAATACGACACCTCAAAACAGCAGATTACTGCTTACGGAAGACTTTGGATTGCCTATAGCCTTAGCCGAATATAACAAAGAAGTAATCGGATATGCCGCTGTTGTAATACATGCCGGGAAACAACCTCAAATACAATTATACTTTAAACAGGGATATCAGCAAACAGCAATCGAAATTTTACTGAATGACTATGCCCGGAAAGTTTTAAGCTCCCTGAACGAAAGCGATCCAAATGCCGGATTTAAACTTGAAAGCGATATTGGTAAAATAGTAAGCTGGCTGAATAAATGCCAGTAGGCCTGATTATCGCTGCTTTTTCTGTAAGAATCAATCCATAATAGTTTTATTCCCTTTTCCCTTTAAGAAAAGCATAGACAGCCATAGCATGGCCATGGCCTAAGCCATATTCGTCTTTAAGCCAGTCTGTAATTTGTGTTGCCTTTATCTCTTTTTTGATCTGCCCGTTTTCGGTAAATCCTTTTTCTTCGGCTATTGCCTGAAAATCGGCAGTCGTTTTGCCGGTTTTCGCCCGGATATTGTCTAAATACGCTTGAAAGGCCATCGTTAATTATTTTTAAGGTTTGTAACAGTGCTGCTCTTATGATAGAAAATATAGGATACCATTAAAACGGCTAAAACGATTAATGGGAAAAAGGTCTCAAAATGCAATCCGTCTACGGCAAAATGACTGATGGAGGCAAATAGAAAATCAAATGTAAAACCGGCGTAGGCCCATTCTTTCAGGCGTTTCGGTGCTTTTGGAACGATAAGTATGATAACGCCCAGGATTTTAAAAACCACTAAGGCATTGCCAAAATATTCCGGATAACCCAAATGCCGGATACCTTCTTTTGCCAGTGCTGTTTGTGACGTTAGTGCCGGCATTACGCCTTCGAACAGGAAGATTAAAATTGTTGCCGACCAGAAAAGGATTCGGTTTGTTTTTGATGAATTCATAATAAATGGTTTAAGCGGTTTGTAATTTCTCAATATCAAATTTTGTCATCTGCATAAATGCGGCAATGACTCTCGGAGCTTTTTCCGGATCAGCCATCAGCTGTGCTAAAACAGCCGGCACGATTTGCCAGGAAACACCAAACTGATCGTTCAGCCATCCACATTGATTGTAAACGCCACCGGCTCCCAGTTTTTCCCAGTAGTAATCAATTTCTTCCTGGGTATCGCATTCCAGGACATAGGAATTGGCAGGAGAGAACTCATATTGCGGACCTCCGTTGAGTCCCATAAACGGAAAGCCGTTCAGCTCAAACCGGACAACCATCGGGTTTTCACTGGTTATTTCAGAATTGGGAAAAACGGAACAATAATAAGCGGCTGCTGCTTTGGCCTGACCATCAAACCATAAACAAGGATAAAGTAATTGTGCCATAGTTGTGTTTTTAAAGAATTTGTTTTTTGTCAAAATAGAGAAGCCAGTGATTGCCGAACGGATCGGTAATATCGCTGATCAGTACCTCCCGGTCGTTTTGTGCTAAAGGCTGGTGGATATGCCCTCCGGCGGCGAGTTTTTCAGCATAATGCCGGATCTCTTCCTCACTGCTGCAATGCAGGGCTAAAGAAACCGAATTGCCTTTATTCAGCCCGTTTTCAGTCACGATATCAGTACCCATTAAAACAAAGGTTTTGGTAATTAAAACCGCCTGTAAAATGCACTGGCGCATTTTTTCGGGCATTTTTTCCGATAAAGGAGCATCGTTAATGCGCTGGAGCATTAATTTTCCACCCAGGCATTCCCGGTAAAAGGACATGGCTTCATTGCAATTGCCGTTAAAAGTAAGATAGGGATGAAGCTGTGCCATATTGTTTTTTATTGTTGCGGTGTGTGATTAAACATCCAGCGAATGCCAAAACGATCCAGGCAGCAACCCCAGTAAGCGCCCCAGAACATATTCTGCAAAGGCATGATATCGGTAGCACCTTCGGATAGGGCGTTAAACAATCGTTCCGTTTCTGCCCGGCTGTCCGGTTCCAGATTGATCGTGGTGTTGTTCCCTACAATTAATTGATGCCCCATAGACGCTAACATGTCTGTACCCATAATGTTGATTCCTCCTAAAACAGGCAGGGAAACATGCATTACCTTGTTAAGCTCATCATCCGGTAAAGGCGGCATTCCTTCATGGGCAGGTATATCTTTGTTATACATAATGCCGCCGTTAAATTCGGTTTTAAAAACAGATTTGTAAAAGGTAAAGGCCTCTTCTGTAGTGCCTTCAAAATTCAGGTAAATAGATACGGTTGCCATTTTTTTATTTTTTAAGGGATTAATAACATTACAAAGTTCCGCAGAAACGGGCAAAATGAAACTGTGTAAAAATGACAACTAAAAGGGCATTTGCGACAAAATGTAGGCTATATTTGTTACAGCATAAATCCTGTTACAATGAAAAACGTTAGTATTTTAGTTCCGGAAACCGCTGTTTTGCAGGCAATAGCAGATCCGCAGTATTTGTTTTCGGCAGTAAACCAATTCATGACGGCATCAGGTCGGCAGCCTTTGTTTAATGTACAGCTGGTCGGTTTAAAAAAGACGATAACACTCAATAACGGCCTTTATACGGTCAATACTACCCAGCTGCTGGAGGATGTCGGGAAAACGGACTTAATCGTAATTCCGGCGCTTTTCGGAGATATGAAAACGGCTGTGGAAGCCAATGAAAAAGTTGTGCCCTGGATAAAAGAACAGTATGCAAACGGGGCAGAAGTAGCTTCCCTTTGCGTGGGCGCTTTTTTACTGGCCGCTACCGGTTTGTTAGACGGAAAAAAATGCTCGACACATTGGGGATTTCAAAATGAATTTCGGGAAATGTATCCTGATGTTGAGGTGGTCGACGGCAGTATTTTAACGGAAGAATCCCGGATCTATTCCAGTGGCGGTGCAAATTCCTACTGGAATCTGTTACTTCATTTAGTAGAAAAATATACCGACCGGGCTACGGCCATTCTGGCTTCAAAATATTTTGCGGTAGATATTGACCGCGAAAGCCAGTCGGCATTTGCGATGTTCCAGGGACAGAAAAACCACAATGACGAAGCGGTAAAACAGGCACAGCTTTTTATTGAGGCGAATACACAGGAGAAAATAACTATTGAAGAACTGGCTAATTTAGTCGCATTGGGACGGAGAAGCTTTGAAAGACGCTTTAAAAAAGCAACCAACAATTCGGTTCTGGAATATATCAACCGGGTAAAAATAGAATTTGCCAAACGCAGTTTTGAAACCAACCGGAGAAATGTAACCGAAGTAATGTATGATATTGGCTATACGGATACCAAAGGATTCCGTACCATTTTTAAAAAAATTACCGGACTGACCCCGATAGAATACCGGAACAAATACAACAAAGGGATTAGCGTTTCCTGATGTGCTGCAATAAATAAAGAAAACAACAGTTAAAACAGTAATTACAGCCCGTAAAAAAGAAAGCATGCATCCGGAAAAAAAACACAGGCAAACCGCTGCCCGAACCATTACATTATTAACCATACTGCTGGCATTCCTTTGCTATGGTTGCGACTCTAAAACAAAGAAATTTGAAGAAAACTACACTTTTTACCGCGCCGTAAACGGTAAGGATACTGCGCTTTTGGCCATCGCGGAAAACAAAACACATTTTTACGGACGGTATGAGATACAATATGAAGGAACGATGAAAGATTCCGGTGAGGTGAGAGGAAAGGTTATGGGCGATACGCTGCAGGGCGATTACTATTATAAACCTTATGGCGGCGGCAAATGGAAACGGGTGCCGATTGCTTTGCTAAAAAAGGATCGCAAACTGCTGTTAGGACGTGGTGTAACGATTACCTATATGAACATCCCCCGCTATACATCCGGAGTACCGATCGAATACTCCGACCCGAAATTTACTTTTGAAACGATCCAAGAAGCCGCCCAGAAATAACGGTTGCCAGTCCGGAATGAGCTATATATTCCGCTACGGCGATGGCTGCGAATTGCGGGATAAATACAGGCGGTAACAGGTATAAATGCCTGTTTTTTTAATAAAAAATAAAGCATCCGGTTTGTGGGATGCTATTTTCGATTACATTTACCAATAAAAAAAGTACAAAAAATATGAAAACAGGAGTGGTAAAATTTTACAATGAAACAAAAGGATTTGGATTCATAAAGGATGAAACAGGACAGGAAATTTTTGTTCATGTTTCCGGTTTAAAAGACAAGATCAAGGAAAATGATGCAGTAATATTTGAAGAGGCTGAAGGAAAGAAAGGAAAAAATGCCATTAATGTCCGTCTGGCTTAATGACTGCTTAAAAAAAATATAGTACTGATTGAAAAGTAATAACCAATTAATTAGTACTATATAATCTGATTTTTCAGCTTTTCCGGTTTTAGAAAAGAGCATTATGCCCTTGCCGGACAAGTATGGTGAAAAACATTTTGTATATTTGCAAACGAAATACGAACAGATAAAATGTAAAATATAATTTCTTTTTAAGGCACTTACAAAACGGTAACCCGCAACGGTTCACCGTATTCGCTACACTTTAAAAAAAGAAATTATGATTGTTTTACAGCATATTGCATACGTGCATCCCAATAAAAATCTGTTGTTTTCAAACATCAGTCTTACCGTTAATCATCACGATAAAATAGCTTTAATTGGCAATAATGGAGTGGGGAAATCCACCCTGATGCAAATTATTGCAAAAGAATTGCCACTGGCCGAAGGACAGCTCAAAGTGGATTCCGAACCGTATTATATACCCCAGATTTTCGGGCAGTATAATCAGCTGACGATTGCTCAGGCATTGCGCATTGAGGCGAAGCTGAATGCGCTGAAAGAAATAGTAAGCGGCACTGTTACCGAAGAAAACTACGCAGTGCTCGACGATGACTGGACCCTTGAAGAACGTTGTAATGACGCTTTAAACTACTGGCAGTTAACCGGATTGGATCTGACCCAGAAAATGGAAACGTTAAGCGGCGGACAAAAGACAAAAGTTTTCCTTGCCGGTATCGCAATCCACCAACCCGAAATTGTTTTACTGGACGAGCCAAGCAACCATCTGGACGGTTCAGGCAGGCAGCTTTTGTATGACTTTATTACAACCACAACCAGTACCCTGATCGTCATAAGCCACGACCGGAAGCTATTGAATCTTTTAAGCACGGTTTGCGAGTTGAGCAAACGCGGCATAACCGTTTATGGCGGTAATTATGATTTTTATGCCGGACAAAAGCTGTTGGAAAACAAGGCGTTGAACCAGGACATTAACAGCAAGGAAAAAGCCTTGCGCAAAGCCAGGGAAAAAGAACGGGAAATGCAGGAAAGACAGCAGAAATTAGACTCCCGCGGTAAAAAGAAACAGGAAAAAGCCGGTGTTGCCCGGATAATGCTAAATACCTTAAAGAACAATGCCGAAAACAGCACTTCAAAAATGAAAAGTGTCCATGCCGAAAAGATTGGCGGTATTTCGCAGGAACTACAGGAACTGCGTTCCGCTTTACCGGATAGCGACAAGATGAAATTCGGACTTAACAGCGCTGCACTGCACAAAGGAAAAATACTGTTTACCGCTGCCGGGATCAATTTTGTTTACCACAAGCAGCCTGTCTGGAATAAAAACCTGAATGTTCAGATCACAAGCGGAGAGCGCATTGCGCTGAAAGGCGGGAACGGTTCCGGTAAAACAACACTGATAAAGCTCATTCTGGGTAAATTGACACCACAAACGGGAACGGTTTACAGGGCAGCCAATACAACGGTATATATCGACCAGGATTATTCTATTCTGGACAATCAGCTGAAAATTTATGAGCAGGCGCAGCAATTCAATGTTTCGGCTTTGCCCGAACATGATATAAAAATGAGGCTCAGCCGCTTTTTGTTTGGCAAAGACGATTGGGACAAACCCGCCGGTATGCTGAGCGGCGGCGAAAAGATGCGTCTGATTCTTTGCTGTCTGACCATCAGTAATGAATCGCCGGACATGATTGTTCTGGATGAGCCAACCAACAACCTGGATATTCAGAATATTGAGATCCTGACGGCTGCCATTAACGAATACCAGGGTACTCTGATCGTTGTTTCACACGATGAATACTTTTTAGAACAGATACATATCGAACGGACAATCCAGTTGTAATGATTTTTGTTGTGATACGGCAAATACTTATATTTATAGCAGATATATAGCGGAGTCACAGTCAGGACTTTCATCGTACCATAAAATAGAGAAACACATGAAAAATTTCGGATTTATTATATACGTTTCCGATCAGAATAAGAGTATGGAATTTTACCGGAATCTTTTGGACAAGGAACCGGTACTGCATGTTCCCGGAATGACCGAATTTGCATTTTCCGAAACGTGTAAACTGGGCATTATGCCGGAAAGCGGAATTGCAAAAATCATTGAAGAAAAAACACAACATCCGGCAAACGGAAACGGGATTCCCCGTTGTGAACTTTATCTTGAGGTTGCTGCAATCGAACCCTATTACAAAAGAGCAAAAGCATTAGATGCGGTATTGGTAAGTGATACGATGAATCGGGATTGGGGACACCGGGTTTGTTACTTTGCAGATCCTGACGGGCATATTATTGCTTTCGCCGAAGAAATATAACGGGCTTTCGGCCGCCGGTTAAAAAGCTTCGGCTGCTTCAAAGCAGAGTGTTTCTTTGGTTCTGGGATGCACAAATTCAAGGTAAGCCGCATGAAGATGCAGCCTGTTGGAAGCCGTTCCGTATAAATCATCACCCACTATGGGTGCATTCAGGCCCAGTTCGTGTGCGGCATGCATACGCAGTTGGTGGGTACGCCCGGTAAGCGGCCAGAAATGGACTTTGGTTGTCGTTTCATTCCGTTGGATAACCTTCCATCGGGTATGCGCTTTTTTTCCGAATTCGAAACAAACCAGCTGGCTTGGCCGGTTGTCCAGATCACCCCGTAGCGGTAATTTTATTTCGCCTTCTTCACCGGAAATCACTTTGGAAAGCAGTGCCGTATACCGTTTGATAACCGTTCGTTTTAAAAACTGCCTTTGAATGTGTTTGTGGGCTTCTTTGGTTTTGGCCACCACCAGAAGTCCGGAAGTAGACATGTCCAGCCGATGAATGATGAGCGGTTCAATGTTTCCGAAAGCCGCCTGAAGCCGGGTATAAACGGAATCCTGGATTTGGATTCCCGGAACAGAGAGCAGTTCGGCGGGTTTGTTAACCACGACAAGGCTGTCATCCTCATAAAAAATGGTTAGTGTGGTTCCTTCACCTGAATTTTTTAAAAGCGGATTTTCATCCATAGGTATGCCTTCCAGCATGTGGCTCAGAATGGGTTTGCATTTTCCGGTACAGGCCGGATAAAACTGCCTGTGTTTCCGGATTTCCGATTTTGGCGAAGCACCCCACCAGAATTCGGCCATGGCAATAGGTTTATAGCCGTTTAGAAAGGCATATTGTAACAATTTCGGTGTGGCACATTCTCCTGCGGCGGCCGGTGGTTTTCCAAAAACAGTCTCGCTGAAAATCGCCTGCAGGCTTTTTTCCTTTCCGTCCTGGTTCAGGAAGGCATATTGTTCAAAGAGCTGCTGTTGTAAGGCTGCCGATTTTTCTTTGCGTTCTTTCTTTAAGGCTTCAATGCTGTTTTCGAATAGGGTAATTTCAGATTGGGTCGCTTCCAAAAGCTGTTTCCACCTGTTCGATAAAACTGTCAGTTCCCATTTATCGCTTAAACTCTGTTTGATCAGATCTGCTTCAAAATGAGTGTATTCCTGTTCGCTTAAGACCGGTTGCTGCGCTTCACGGTGTTTTTTTCGGTTTTCTTTATTGCTTTTTAATTGTTTTTTAAAAGCGGTTATCTCTAAGACAGATTGGGCGGTAAACTGCTCAAAATTACTTTTAAGAATGCTGTAATGTTCATCCGACTCGATGGCTTTGATTTGCTGGTTGATGCTGTTGAGGATTTCCTCTTCTTTTAAGAAAAAGCTGTTTTCGATCAGCATGTCAAAAACCGGCGGAACAAACTTAGGATGATTGTTGGTACCGGCCAGTTTTCCTGAAAAGGCAGTCAGATAACCCAGTTTCCCGTTGTTGTCCTGAACCACCAAAACGCCAAACATCTTACCGATAACAAGTCCCTGCTGGTCTGCTGTCAGTCCGAAATTATGATCCAGCTCCGTTTGGGTTTCCAGATAGTGCTGCAATTCGGCAGCGGCAATTTGGGTTAACGGGTGCGGCTCATAATAGAACGGAAACGTAAACCGTTCCGGTACGGTGATCCCGTTTACCGAGCTATCGGAAAAGTAAGTAATGCTATTTTGAGTTGTGTGCTGCACGGTATTTTTTTGTAGCTGCGAAAATAAGCGTTATTCTCCGGAGATAAGGCGATGTAAAACAATTTTATTTAGCATCTCACTCCGGAATGGACTCCACAAGGATTACTGTACCGGCTTTGTCATAATAGGTACAGGTCATTTTGTCCAGGCACATTGCCCATTTCTCAATCCCTGATGCTGCACTGCTGTTGCAAAATGCGGGATAATCGGTTTTACCCTGCTGATGGGCTTTTAATATGGCTTTAAACCGGGCTGCATCAGCAATTGGGGCGATAGCAATAGTTTCATATTTAGCACTGCCTGAAGTTTTATAATCACCGGCTCCGTAATAGTCGGTATGACCGTCGGTTACATACACTTCATAAAAGGTAACACCAAGCTGTTTTATTTCCCGGATATATGCCGGAAAATCGGCACCGGATTTTACCTTGCTGTGTATTGCGTTGATTTGCGCTACTGTAAACATAGTTTGAGGATTTTAGGGTGATAGATTTAATTTCCAGGAATAACAATTCTTTGCTGAATATTCGAATCGTCATTGTCATACAAATGTCGGATTATTGGAATTAGTTTTATTGTAAAAAGACATTTTTTCGATATCAATTCCTTAAATTTTTTTGCAGAAGTTCAACACTTTCTTCCGCCATATTCCTGTTGTTACTCTTTGAACCGGATGAATTTTGCGCAAGCATCGTGCATCATCAAGACCATTTTTTACAATGTAAAAGTTTTTTTTTTACTACTCTTTATGCTTTTAAATGCTGATAACCAATGGTTTGGTTGTGTTTTGGAGTTGATCTTTAAAATTATAAAACAAAGTACATTGTTATGCTATGTATTTTGTTTTATATTTGTCCTATGAACGAAGATTTTACAACCAAATGGATATCACAACTCAAGAAAGGCACTTTGTCTTTCCTGGTGCTGAGTATTTTGAAAGACGGCAAGGAATACTACGGGTATGACCTGATTAATGAGATCCGGAAAAAGACCAAAATTGAAATTGCCGAAGGAACGCTTTATCCTTTGATGAACCGGCTGAAAAAGGAAAATTTAGTGGAATCAAAATGGGTAGAACAGGACTCGGGTATTCCGAGGAAGTATTATAACATTACCCCATTGGGACAAAATACGACAAACGAAATGAAAGCCTATTGGGACAACCTCAATACAATAATAAACGCAATATGAAATTTAAAGAAATAGTATTCCGGGATCAAAATTCAAAAAGGATTTATCTGGATTATATCGCAAGAATCCAGCAGGCTACAAAAGTGCTGGATAAGGAAAATCAGCAGGAGATTTTACTGGAAATCAATAGTCATATCTATGAAAGTCTGATGGATAATGCCGCCGGTGAAAAAGGGGAGGTTGAGAAATTACTGGATGTCGTGGAAAAACTGGGGCAGCCGGAAGTTTTCCTGAAACCTTTGGTTGCCGAAAAGAAATTAGAAGAAGCAACCAGAACGTTTAATCCGGTAAAAATAATAAAAGCCCTTGCGCTCAATATCGGTAACGGTATTTCCTATGTGATTTTTGCCGCTTTGTATTTGCTGCTATTTGGTTTCCTGTTCGTAATTGTCGCTAAAATTGCCGATCCTCAGAATGTCGGGCTTTTTTACCGGAAGGATGTGGTTTTTATTTTAGGATATTATAGAGAGAAGGGCGTTGATAATACCCAATATGAACAATTAGGCAGTTGGTTTATACCGCTTATGCTGCTGTTGGCAGTAATTTTCTATGTACTGATAACCCTGTTACTCCGCTTAAAAAGAACCTTAAATAAAAAATAGTATGGTTAAGAATTATTTGGCCTGTTTGTTTGGCTTTTTCGTTTCGTCATTTGTACTGGCTCAAGAGATAGACACCCGGAAACTGGATTTATATTTTAAATCATTGGAAGATAATAACAAATTTATGGGCAGTGTGGCGATTTCCCAAAATGGTAAAATAGTTTATACCAAAACGATTGGACTCGCTGCGGTTGAAAACAACCTCAAAGCAAACGAAAATTCAAAATACAGGATAGGTTCGATCTCAAAAACATTCACCGCTGTTTTGATTTTGAAAGCTGTTGAAAACAAAAAATTAGCTTTGGATCAAACCATTGAAAAGTTTTTCCCAACCCTTGCAAATGCGAACAGGATCACGATTAAACAGCTGCTTGGCCACCGAAGCGGTGTACACGATTTTACCGATGATGAGGACTATGAGACCTGGAACACCAAAGCCAGAACAGAAAAAGAAATGGTAGCGGTTATCACTAAGGGAGGAAGCGATTTTGAACCGGACACGGAAGCAGCATACAGTAATTCGAATTATGTACTGCTGACGTATATACTGGAAAAAACCTTTAAAAAACCGTATGCCGAACTGTTGACGAGCAATATAACCAAACCGCTCGGACTGACCAATACCTATTTGGGCGGCAAGATAAACACGGCTAAGAACGAATGCAGATCGTACCGTTTTGAAGCAGGCTGGCAGGCAGAACCGGAAACGGATATTTCCATTCCGTTGGGAGCGGGCGGAATTGTGTCTACACCAACCGACCTGGTAAAATTCAGCAATGCCCTTTTTGGCGGAAAGCTGCTGAAAGCGGAAAACCTTGAATTAATGAAAACGGTAAAAGACAACTACGGACTGGGATTGTTTAAAATACCGTTTTATGAAAACATAAGTTACGGACATAGAGGCGGAATAGATAAATTTACAGCTGTTTTTTCCCATTCTTCCGAAGGTAATATTGCTATCGCCCTGATTTCAAACGGAAGCAATTATAACAATAATGAGATTCCTCTGGCTATTCTGAGCGCTGTTTACAACAAGCCTTTTGAGCTTCCGGAGTTTAAAACGTATGCCGTTCGTTCGGAAGACCTGGACCAATACCTGGGAACGTATGCTTCCAGCCAGATTCCGGTTAAAATAACCATATCCAAAGATAACAAAACGCTTATCGCACAGCCCGGAGAGCAATCGCCGTATCCATTGGAAGCCACGGAAAAAGACAAGTTTAAATATTACAAAACGGGTATTGCCCTGGAGTTTAATCCGGCGGAAAATACGGTGATCTTAAAACAGGGAGGAAAGGAGTTTGTATTTACAAAAGCTTAAGAACGGCAAAGCTTTGTTCTCTGTTGGAACAATATAATTATCCTGAAAATTCCGTTTAAAACGGCTTAATCAAAAAAAGTGCAGACCTGATATTGTAAAGGGCTGCACTTTTTTTGTGATATGCATGCATACCGGATTAATTGTCTTTTTAGTGTTTTATATCGCCTAAAATAGTAATATTGTAAACAAAAAAGGACAGGTTAATGATTAAAATCGGAGAGAATATTAGTTACGAAATTTCAGATACACTTTTTGTTTTCGCATTGGATTCGGAAGCAGGAGATGCTTTTGATGATAAAAACAAATTAATTACCGGTATCGGTAAAGTAAACGCAACTTTGGCATTGGTAAAGGAAATCCATAAAAGAAGGCCCAAATTAATAGTAAATCTTGGCTCGGCAGGAAGCAATACCTTTGGTAAAGGGGAAGTGGTGTGCTGTACTAAATTTATTCAGAGGGACATGGATGTAAGAGGGCTTGGATATGATCAATATGAAACCCCTTTCTCGGGCATCCCCACAGTATTAAATTATGGATTCAAAATTGACAGCCTGAAGGAAGGAGTTTGCGGAAGCGGCGATAGTTTTGAAATGAATCAGCAGGAACGTGAGTATAATATTGTCGATATGGAAGCCTATCCTTTAGCGCTGGTAGCCATGAAAGAAAACATCCCGTTTCTTTGCTTAAAGTATATTTCCGATGATGCCGGGAGTGATGCGGCAGAAGACTGGTCCGTACAGGTACACTTAGCGGCAACAGCATTTAAAACAGTACTCTTTACAAAATAAGCTTACAGGGGGATATTTTAAGTATCCCCTTTTTTACATTTAATCAGAAAAAAAGGCTGACTTTCCTGAATTGCCGTTATCTCAGATAATCCGGCTTTGCCAAACTCGGACGCGATGGATTCCCGGTCATAAAAGAACATTTTGACACCGTCAAAGATCTCATAACGATCGGTACTGATACAGTTGCCCTGCCCATAGCTAGGCGCTTCTTTTGAAATGACCGTAAAGACCATATAGCCATTCTCCGATAACTGATTATAACAGTCACGAATCAGTTTTTCCCTTTCGCTGCTGTCTAATAAGTGAATCAGGGCATAACAAAATATCCCGTCATAGCGGTTTTTGTCAAAGGGCATATCCGTTACCGACCCGTGATGGATAACCATATCATTCCCGTAATGTTTTTCTGCCATGGCAATTGCCGTTTTGGAGATCTCAATTCCGGTAACGGTCATTCCGTTTTCTTTGAATATCTGCGCATTACGGCCGTAGCCAATTCCGGGTATCAGGACGTTTTTTACCGATTCCCGGACAAAAAACGCTGTTGTCAATACAGCAGACTTTGAAGGTTCAAAGCCCCACATTTCCTGCTTTTCGCCAAAGGCTGCTTCCCAAAATTCCGGTTTTTCGGTTTCATTTGCCATTATCTGTGCTCTTTATGTTATCGGTTATGCAATTTACAGGAAAATCTTAACTATCTATAGCAACGGTTTTTGCCGGCTTTATTTTTTTGTTCCAGGTTAACAGCAGTAACATAAACAATATAAAACAGATCAAGGCAACAATATTTGTCTGAATGATAAAGGCGTGAATAGCAGCGGGAGCTATTATCGATTTTGTCCGTAAAACGGCAAACGTGAGTATAAAAGAAAAGACGATACAGAAAGCAAAGAAAATCCAAAAACCTCCGTACTGATCGAAGTTGTTAAAAATCAAAAGATGCCAGACAGCCCAGAATGAACCCGAGAGAATGCTTTTCAGGACGAAGTTTATTTTTCCGAAACTTTCAATCAGATAGCCTCTCCAGGCATATTCTTCCATGATATTGTACACAAAAGCAAAGGAACAGAATAGCAATGCCCATAAATGCTTATCTACACCGTGACTGTTATTGATGCCATATACCGTATAACAAACAAACAATATCGCCGGAAATAACAGGCTTTTGATTTTATGATTTCCCAATAAGGTGATTTCCTGTTTTACACCGCTGAATTTATAGAACAGGAGCGATGCTGCTATTGTCACGATGCCGTGATTATAATTAAAGGTAAAAGGGATGTCGGTTAATTTTACTAAAATCAGGTTTAATAAATTGGGAAGCTTCCGGGCAAAATACGTCCCGGTTAGTACAATTCCGTAAAACAATACAATGCGTAACCAATTTACATTTTTGATTTGTGCTGTTAAATTCATGCCGTTTTTTTGTTAGAAGGGTACAGTGTACTTTGTGTTATTGGATATCGTTTTTGTTTGAAAAAAATCAAATGTAACGAATTATTACTTACAAATTGCAGGTTTAATACTACTGAATTGGAATTGAATAAAGGACAATATCACAGTATAATGTACCCATCGTGAAATTTGCCGGAAAGGCTAACGGCTATTATGCTCTTTGAATATTTCTGTAAACAAAGTTAGTAGCAAAATAAAAGGTTGAAATCAGGATAAAGACAATACCAACCATTCCAAAAAACTCTGTAAACCGCATTAGCATACTGGGGTCTTTTGCATCACCGTCCATCAGGAACCCGATTGTCGTAATAATTGAAGATACCGCCAGGATATTTAAAATTTTTCTTTTCATAAATATTAGATTTTTAGATTATGATGCTATAAACGCTTTTCGGTACCGTTTAGTATAGCGATTTTGATAGTTTCTTTAAGAAAATTCTTTAACGATTGAATGTTGTTTACCCATTTAGTTGCCTATTGGTATTTTAGATATTTTGTTAAGAATCTGATTCCTGCGGTTAGCTAAAGTGCCGTGTACTTCAATTGTTTCGATATCAAAATCCCATATCCATTCATTCAGGATGTCATTTACGTTGTTCCTGAGCTTTGGAAAATCTGATTTTTCGCAGGATATTACATCCGGTTCTTCGATGGGAACAAAAACAAGAAGGTCAATTTCTTCGATTATTTCCTGAGCGGTTGCAAAGAGCGATTGAATATTTCTGCTTCGGTCAATAGCGTGAATATAGGCTAAAAGATCAACCGGGCACCTGTCGAAGATTACCTTATCGTCATCTTCCGATATCTGCTCGACAGCATATTCAAATTGTGCTATAAAATCGTCAGCTTCGGGTATTTCCGAAAAGTCATATCCGGATTCTTCCAGTTCATGATATGGTTCCTTTTTAAGAACATAACCGGGAAGATGCTTTATGAGCTCTTCTGCTAATGTTGTTTTACCGACCCGATGGGCGCCTGCTATTGCTATTTTCATTTTCCTGTTGTTTAGATTCTGATGACCTAAAAATAGCATAAAATAATTTAAATAAGTGCTGTTAATATCCGGACGTTTTTTTCGCTCAGGTTGTAATAGTGCGTAAAATAATTTCACTTTTCCTGTCCTGCAGAATACGTACCTTTGCAACGTTTTGGATAAAGTATAAGCAAGAGTAAGATCTGGTTTACGCTCAACCCGGAATGGTATAATTTTAATTGAATATAAGTTTTGAAAATATGGAAAATATAACCGTTAAAAAGATAATGCCGGAGGATATCGGCCAGCTTCAGAAAGTTAGTAAACAAACTTTTTGGGAAACCTTTTCCGCCAGCAATTCTGAAGAGAATATGACCAATTATTTAGAGGAAAGCTTTTCTGTGGAGAAGCTAACCGATGAATTGAACAATGAACACTCCGATTTTTACTTTGCCCTGCTTGACGAAAAGGTAATCGGTTATTTAAAACTGAACTTCGGACAATCTCAAACAGAACTACAAGACAATAAAGCACTCGAAATTGAGCGTATTTATGTATTACAGGAATTTCACGGTAAAAAAGTAGGGCAGGTGCTGTATGAAAAAGCTTTGCAGATAGCCGGTCAGTTAAATGCCGATTATGTCTGGCTGGGAGTTTGGGAAGAAAACCTGCGGGCAATCGGTTTTTATAAAAAGAACGGTTTTGTTGCGTTTGACAAGCATATTTTCAAATTGGGAGGGGATGAACAGACCGATATAATGATGAAAAAAGTTTTAAAAGCCGATTGATAATATTGCCGGATTAAATCTGTGGGATTGTTGTAAAATTAACCGAACCCTCATTCCGGCTAATCATTCCCTTGTTTTGGCGCAGCAGCAGCCAATTATTTCGCAGCAAAAGGCTGGAACGTCGTAGCAACCATGCGGGACACGAGCAAAAGCGAAGGCCTGAAAAACTCGGAAAATATCTTCATTACAAAATTAGATGTACAGGATCGCACATCTATTGCAGCAGCCATAGCGGCCGGTATTCAACGTTTCGGAAGTATTGATATAGTCGTTAATAATGCAGGTTACGGCCTTTTCGGAATTTTTGAAAGTGCCTCACGGGAGAAGGCTGGACAGAAGGATTGCGTATCAATTAGGATTTGAACATCCGCAGTCGTTTAACAAACTTTTTAAAAGTAAAACAAAGACGCCACCGTTAGAGTTTAGGGAACATTTAAACTGATAGAAAGGTTTATTGTTTATGGGAAATATCAAAGACTACAAAGCTATAAAGTAGTGGGATTTGGTATCAGGAAGTGGAAATCAATAAAAGAGAATATTGCATTGGTATTTTAACATGAAAAAATATACAGAAGTAAATTGTATTTGAAAACTTTGAGTATTTTTATGACATAACAGATACAGCCAAGCAAACATCTAAATATGGATTTTCAACAAGAACTTAACGAAATTTTTGAGATTATAAAAGACACGCTTCCCGCTGGCGTGGAATTTACTGCCTACAGCATTCCATCCTATTCCGGTCACGGTACTAGCGGTAAATCCTACTTTACCCTTGTCGATGGAAAAGCGAACAGAAATGCAATCCCTGAAGCATTGAAAGACGGCTCCGAATACCGCAGGATCGAGATAAACCAACGTATCAACGATGCCAAATTCGATATTACCGTTGCTCAGGAACCGGGACGATTTGTCATTTTCTCGGTTTCAAAAGAAAACGGATATACGTATAGAATCGCCACTCCGGAAGAATTGGTACAACTCACGAAATTAGAACTGATAAAACTCGTTGATCCCGGAACGCGCAAGGAAATTTTTGCCGAAGTCGCCCCGGATAAGAAAACCGGTAAACCGGACGTCGTAGGAAGACAGAAAATCTATTATGAAAACGGAGAAGTAAAGGAATATACGGGCGCACCGATTTCCGATTTCGCGAGAGCCGCTTTCCACGCGCTCGATGAAAAACTCAAATTCGTGTATGCATTGGTTACTGAAACCGATGCCGTCATCAAAACGTCGCCTGCAATTCCCGGAGTTACGGAATTATATGAAGTCAACGAAGACTTGACGCTCGACGCATCCAAAATCGAAAATATTTACGAATTCCTCGAATCGTTCAGTGAAGCCAAAATCGAAAAAGGCATCGAAGCACTTGAAGCAAATCCGGAATTCAAGGCAAAAGCCGAAAAACGTTATGGTCAATTGATCAAAACAAGAGTGGGGCAAGACGCAGGTATCGAAAGTTTCGAAAAAGCAGCATTGTCGCGCAAGGAAGTCGAACTGTTTAGCGACTGGCATTTTGCCGAAAATGTGATCTCGCTATCGCGTATGGATGAAGACGAATGCCGGACTGTTGTCGATTTTATCGGAAGTCTGGTGATGAGTTATCTGGACATCCATGAGTTTAAAAAACAAATGGAAGCTACCGAAAACGAAATGGAGTTGCGGGAGGTATATCATTCCGCCGCCCAAAAAGTCAAAGCTGGAATTTTGGACGAAGCAAATGTTTATGGCGGCAGTTGGTTCGGAGAAATAAGCACACTGCTTGCGAATCATAAGGTCGAAAAACTCATGTTCGAAAAAACACATTTCAAACTCGAAAACAACGATGCGCTTAAGGCGTTTATGTTCTATCTGAATCTTAATAATGGAATCAGCATTTATTTCGACATCTACCAATCCTATCTCTACAACCTTACGGAATTCTTCTGGTTCTCACCAACTTTACCGAGAACGGCCTGGGGCGAAACCGACTTTGTATTACCGGAATTCACCCTGAAATTCAGAAGAAAAGCATTTTACCGAATCAACGATGACGGTGAATGGCTTCGAAAAAGCCCAAAACCCGCTGGCGTTGAATAAGCAATAAACCAACCACATTTCCGAATTGTTTTCGGAGAACTTAAACAATCGAATTACCCTATGGCTACACAAATGTACGAGGTACAGTGGAACGATGCTGTCCCGGAAAAACCGATATTGACCAAACAAGAAATAATCGCCTATTGCCGTCATTTCGGGCAGGCGACACCAGAACTTAATGAATTTCTGACGCGTTTCGATTTTGACGAATGGAAATGCATGCGAATTGCTTTTGATTATGTTTACGGCAAACATTCCGATAAGGACGGTGCTGTGGGGAGCGATGCCGTAGCCTATCTCGGGCTTATTGCAACAACCTTCCTTTCGCGCGAAGGTGAAGCAAAACTACAGGAATATGTCGGTAAGGAACGTTTTATGTATCCTGAAAACAATCGCACGTCATTCCAGGTTTTCGACGATTGTCCGCTTTGGATTATCCAGGTCGTGAAAAAGGAAAAACAATATGCAGACTGTTTGTTTTTTATGCCTGCCGTTTTCTGGAAAGACGCACAGATGCGTGACGATTCCTATGGATATGAGAAATACACCGTTGGTGATCATCACAAATGGTATGGCGACTTTGCAAAAAACCAGCGCCCGATTCAGTACTGGCGCAAAAGGATCGGTTCGTATGCACCGAATTTTATTGAACGCGAAGGTACCAACATCGAATTTGAAAAGGCACTTCCTGTTTTCGACAAGTGGCATAACCGCATTGTATATTACGATAACAGCGATTCTGAAACCATGTATTTCCACGATCTTGCCAATCCGGAAATCCGACACGAAGCAAAAGGCTATCTGGTTGATTCGTATAATGGCTATTTTTTGATCACACCGGAGGAGTACCATTTCGGACAAAAAGGCAGCCTGGTGATCACCGACAAGCAATTCAACAAAATTTCGAAGACAAAAACCAACGTCTATAATTCGTTTGAAAACGATTACTGGAGCGTTTTTCTCGATACAAAAGGTATCGTGATGACCAGGAAAGAGACGAATGAAGAAAGACGCTTTAAATACAGCGAAGTTAACTTAAGCAATAATATTGGCGGGAACAACAGCACGGAACTTTCGATTTGGACGACAGACGATAACACCGTTTGTTTTTTCGAAAGTCGTAATTTTATTACTATCGACAAAGATTTCAATGCCACTACCATTTCACCGGGCAAACATTTCAAAAAAGAAATCCCGGCCTATTTTTATGATTGTTACATTTGGAACAAATCACTCGAACTTTCCAAAAACAGACGGCTGTTCTTTACATACGAAGGTGTCCTGATGGTAAATGCCAACGGAACACTCGAATATTTTAATCCGAAGCTTACTGAAATTACAGGCGAAGCGATTTTTTACAATGGTATTAAAGACGAAGCGTTAGGCGGAATCTGGTTCGTCACAACGAATGACCGACTGGTTTTTACGGATGAAAATTTCGAAAAAGGTTACGTGTTTAACTTTACCGAACAGTTTTCCGATCCGCATCGAAGCGATAATTATTATGTGCAACTCTATTTCGATAACGAACAAAATCTATGGACTTCGTTCTACCGCAATAAACTTTATAAAATCAACCGGGAGGAATTGGAAAACAAACTGAAAACGGCGGTTGCCTATTCTCCAAAACAACTTCAAACGCTCTAAAAAGTTATGGCTACACAAATTTTTGACGTTCAGTGGAACGATACACCTGCCGGAAAACCGATACTTTCAAAACCGGAGATTGTTGATTATGCGCGACATTTCGGACAAGATACTAAAGAACTGCACGAATTCCTGACGCGTTTTGACTTTGATGAGTGGGTTTGCATGGAACTTTTTGTCGATTACGTCTACGGACGAGTGGATAAAAGCGGTCGAGTAGGAAGTGATGCGGTGGAATATCTAAACATCGTTTCGGGTACTTTTTTTACCGATGAAGCCGAGCTCGCACTTCATAATTACGTTGGATTCAACAACAATAGATTTGAATACAACTACGAAGGATCGCCGCCATTCGCGCCTTTTCCGGATTGTCCGCTTTGGATTATCCAGGTTACAAGTCAGGAAAAATATGAGTCGAGTGCGATTTTCTTTATGCCTGCGATTTGGTGGAAAGATGCCCGTATGACAAGCGAATCGTATGCCTATAGTCATTTTACCGTAAATTCGAGATGGAACAAGTGGTATGGTGAACCTTTTGGGAAAAACCAGCATCAGAATATGTACTGGAGAAACCGGATCGGGAGTTATTCCCCAAATTTTATCGCGCGTGAAAACGGCTCGACGATTCCGTTCAATAGCTATAATATTCATTTCGATACCTTTAGAAATCGGGTGCTTATACAGGAATCGCGAGCTGAAGACTTACGTTATTATGATTTATCCGATTTTAAAACCGAACATACAACGCAGAATTTTCTTAAAGATAGCGAGAACGGATTTATTGAAAGTTCGGCCGACGGTTATCGCTTTTATACCGAGAAAAAATTGTCGATCACCGATGCGAATTTCAATGTGATTTCGGAATCCACTTCTAAAATTGTCAATATTTTCGAAGACGATTTCTGGAAAGTGGTGCTTGATAACAAAGGTGTTTTGATGACGAAAAAGGAATCGGGAGACGAAAAACGCTTTAAATATAGCGAACTTAAACTGACGACTTCGGCATATTCGAACAATCCGGACAGTTTGAAAATTTATGTAAATGCGAACCGTTCGGTGATTTTTTACGGAAACCGAAACCAGCTTTCGATTGTCGATGTTTCGTTTAACGTGGCGAACATGAATTTGGAGCGGCTGTTTAAAAAAGAAATCGCACCGCATTATTACGGGAACTACCAAACAAAGGCACTTGTTATGCTTTCTGCGGAAAGACAATTACTACTGACCGAAAACGG
This sequence comes from Flavobacterium sp. 40-81, assembly GCF_001898245.1. Taxonomy (NCBI): domain Bacteria; kingdom Pseudomonadati; phylum Bacteroidota; class Flavobacteriia; order Flavobacteriales; family Flavobacteriaceae; genus Flavobacterium; species Flavobacterium sp. 40-81. The sequence continues at coordinate 164,750 of NZ_MKTM01000033.1, read as the reverse complement.
GGTTTTCGAACTTGGAAAAGACGAGAAACCAAAAATAATCAACGAAAAACTTAAGGAAATCACCGGGGAAGCCTTGTTTTATAATGCTGTAAAAGACGAAGCTTTAAACGGAATCTGGTTTATCGCCGGTATGGATCGTTTGGTTTTTACCGATGAAAATTTTGAGAAAGGTTATGTGTTTAATTTTACCGAGCAGGATCTTTCGAGTGAGTACCTGAATATGTACCGTTGGTGTAATCTCTTTTTTGATCAGGACGGGAATTTGTGGTATTCACTTTTCGGACGAACACTTAACAAAATCGCCAGAAAGGAACTCGAATCGAAATTAAAAACAGCAATCGCTTTCGGAAAATAAAAGTTATGGAAACACAGGAATTATTGCGAAATTTTATAGTTGAGGAAGAAAAGGAACTGAATAGAGAATTGGTAAGTTTTTCGGGCGAACAAGGCCACAACTTCCTAAGTGAAAATTATTCGGCGCTGGTCAAAGCATTTCCGAAGGCTGCAAAACTACTGGAACCGCAGGAATTGGAGCCGTTCTATTTCCATTATATACGAAGGGGTTTGCTTCCGTTAAAAGGGATCGAAAAAACCTATGCGCTTTGGGAAACGGCCTACCGAAAGCAATCCATTTTCCTCGACAAGAAAAAATACGATACTTTTTTTTCCTATTGGACCTCGATCAAAGGTTTGTTTGTTTTTGGGTTTGATCATCAATTCGAACTGGATCGAAATAACGGTTATGACGATTATGTCCGATACCGTACCGTTTTCGAAAAGATCAATTCGTATTCGAGCATACCCGGAATGCTATCAAAAGCGAACTTATTTTCGGAATTCGCCCGGGATCAGGACGTCGTAACCCGGATTTCAAAAACCGTTTTGGCGCTCGAATTTGTTCAGGATCATTATTGGGACAGAAATCCTGAGCAACAGTACCACTATCTGAACCTGGAGTTTTGGGGACTGATTTTTGTATTGGTTTCCAGTGATTCCGAAGTTGCCAAAGAAACAATTTCAGCATTTAAAAAAGTAGATTTTTTGCCGAAATTTGAGGATCAGATGGAAATCCTGACCCGTTTTGAAACCGCAGCAAGTCAATTCAAAAACAAAAAATAAAGCACGCTTCCTTGATAAAAATTTACGGATTTAAAGATCCCCATGAAATCGGAACTTTTATAAATGGACTTTGCTGATAGTAGTACTAAACTTTATACAATCTGACCAACCAAAAATAAAATACTATGGAAAAAATGACGCTTGAAAACGCCAGATCCATTCTTAAAAAACACAAGCTCGAAGCCGACGGAAAACACCTTTTTGATGCTTTTGGAAATATTGAAGTATTTGAAGCACTTCTGGCCGCCGGCGCAGATGCGAATCACTTTAATACCTATTTTAATGTTCCTATTCTTTCGTTAGCTTATAGTCGGAAAGAATATACGAACTTTAAATTGCTTCTGGAATATGGTGCGAATCCGGATATACCTTCGAGTGTGTTTGAGAATCGTGAACCAATTATTTTCGAGATCGCTTCTCCGCAAAAAGGAGTTTACAGCTACCTTCGACCGATGATCAAAGCCGGAATCGATTTGAATCAATGGCATCCGGAATCGGGTTATACGGTATTGCAACACGTGGCAAGCCGCTATTATGTGTCGCTTGAAAATCTTGAATTCCTGATCGAAAACGGTGCAGATCCGAACCTGCCAAACCAGGATGGAGTAACGCTTTACGACCTGATCGACAGCGAAAAAATAAAACTTCGGAAACCGATGGTACTCGCTTTGAAGAAACATCAAACGGGTTATGTTGAGCGTCCAATCGAATTACAAATAATTCCGCCGCCACAAATACCAAAACTGGATACACATTTTTATCATTCGCCCGTTTCGTTCCGTGGGATAAAAGTGCTTGACAAGACCAACGATACGCTTACCGTAAGAATGTACCGAACCAAACAGTACGACCTCGATTTTCCGCGAACGCATACCAATTCGCTAAACATCATTTTTTCGCTTCTGGAGCATTCGGAAACAGCATCTGCCTGGAAAGATGCGGCTACCGTATTCGATTTCTGGAAAGATCACGTTGCCGTAGCACGTCACTATATCAAATCACATATTGTTACGGATTTCGAATTAACTTTTCATGCCGATCTTTGGGAAGAAAGTGGATTTATGGCTTTCGATGAGATATCTGAAGAAACGCGCGGAAAATTGCAACAGGCTACGATGACAATCACCGTAAACGAACCGGAAATGCTCAAAACGATCGAAGTTGGCAGTTGGGCTAAAATCCCGGAGTTTAACGTTGCACCGCTGTGGTATCTCGAAAATAAGGCAACTGCTCAGTATTACTTTTTTTATATGAGCGACGGTGGCAGATGGATTGCAAAAGAAGGTACAATCGGTACGGAAGCAAAAGGAAAAGTTATTGGAGGTATTACCAAAGGTTACTACAAAGAACAGAACAATAGAGCCGAAGCGTTTGTCTTTAAAAAATTAGAGGAAGGTTTTACGCTCGTCTACAAAAATTTTGATACGGCTTATAACCTCGAAGAAGGAATTGAGGAAGCCGCGCGGGAAGTCAAAATCAACGAAAACAAAAATCAGGATTATAGTGAAGATGCCATTAAAGCGATTAAAAGCAAAGACGTGGCCAGGCTTGCGGAAATTCTGAAAAAAGGTGTTCATCCGGATACGCTGAAAGAAGAATATGGAAAACTCGCGCTCGAACGCATCGCTAACGAGTACATTCCGCAGCAAGCCCATCTTGACATGCTCAAACTGATGCTCGAAAACGGAGCCGATCCGAATCATGAGCTGTATGAACACGAACCCTTGTTACAGAAAGTGTGCCGACACGCAAAAAATGAATTAGCAGATGAAATGGTCCGTGCATTACTTGATGCCGGAGCGGATATTTCGACCGTCGGATCTGAAATGTACCAATATACTTCAAACCTGCAAGCCGCTTGCCAGGGTGGTATGTTGTGGTACATTGAACACCTTCTGGAAAAAGGTGCCGATGTGCATTATAAAGATGTGAACGGCCTTTCTGCCTTGAATTATGCCGTGAGAGCGGAACGCAATGCGGTTGAAACCATCGATTTGCTGCTTAAGAACGGAGCAGACAAAAGCGATCTGAATACGTTTTACTATTCCGAAAATATGTTTGAATATGCCGAAACTCCTGAAGTTGTGTATAAGCTTGTCGATTTAGGATTTGACATCAATATGCCAGGTCATTTTGGCGATTATCCTGCTATTCTGACCATTGCCAAAAGAGGTTCTGTGACAATGTTCGATACCTTCCTGAAATTAGGAGGAATGGACGAAATGCACCGTGTTCTGGATCGTCTTTATGAACCGCTGGACAGAAACAGTCAATCCACGATCGAGGAACAAATCGAAAAGATGCGATTGTTGCATAAACTGGGATATTCGTTGATTTCGATTACGGATGGCAATCCAATTGAGCGGCTTGTTGACAAAAATCTTAAAAAGCGCAAGAAAATTACCAAATGGGAAGAAAAAGCCCTGCTTGATCTTTGGGAAATGGATTGCGCACCAAGACGTCTGGATCAGCTCAACAAACTATACGAATACGTCACAAAAGTAGATTGTAAGCCGATGATCGAAAAATGCGGACAGTATATTACCGACATTCAAGCCGCATTGAACTAACCCCTGAAAACGATTCAAATGGAAAACTATTACGCCAAAGCCGTCGACTTATCCGGAATGCAATTTGACATTCCGGTAACCGAAGACGGAACGGTTCAGATATCGAGCGTGCTCAAAATAAAATCGCTCGAAACAAATGCACGCAAGGTTTTTTGCCGCAATAATGAACTTCAGACGCTTATTGCGCCAAACGCGGTTTCGGTTGGATGCAACAAAAACAAACTCACGTCGCTGCATCTCGAAAATGCCGAAAACCTGCATTGCGGTGAGAACAAAATCACGGAATTGTATGCGCCAAAAGCTACGGTTGTGAAATGTTATATCAACCAATTGACCGAATTGCGGCTTGACAGCGCAGTCGAAATCGAATGTTACGGAAACGACGATTTGAAGGTGATCTATGCTCCGAATTTACGTAAGATCGATAGGTTTGAAAATCTTGTGCAAACCGAGAATTTTGCTTCGCGCAAAGAAATCGAAATCACAATCAAAAATCATTTTGATCGCAGAAATCCGGAAGGCTACACAACCGAAACGTTTGATCTTGAAATCGTGCTGGATCTGGACAAACCCAGAACAGTCGATAATGTTGCGTTCGCGATATCGGTTTACGATCCGGCAGTGATGTTCGAGGTTTGCCTTATGGAACGCAACGATCGATTCGGCCAGCAGGCCAGCATCGCAGCGCAAATCGAACTTCCTTTTGTGGCAGACAAACCGATGCGTTTTGCTGTATCCGTTCCTATCCGATCATACGTAACCGCTACGAAAAACCTGCTCGACATTATTCGGGAAGCACCCGAAAGCGAACGGGTGTACGAACGGGAGTTTCACATTGACGTGACGTGTTATCTGGAATCCCAAAACACGCAGGACAAGAGTTTTACCAAAACGTTTGCGATCGGCAATCCGTTTGCAGGACGTTATCAATGGGATATGGATACGTTTACGGAACCCGCTAAAATGGAACAGGACGAGAAATTCCTGCCGGAAGCACTTGCAAAAGTTTCGGATGATCTTGAAGACGCTTTACTGGAGCTTTTTGAATGGCATCAAGACGAAATTGCGGAAATAGCCGGTTCTGTGGATGGCATTTCATACGATATCCTGCCACACGAACGCTATGCGGCCATTTCATTCCGGACTACCGAAGACGAGGAAAGATACAGTCCGGCCGATTGGGAAAACTACAGTTTGTTGGAGTACAGCAATTGTAAGTCGGAGAAATTTAAGGTGTTTTCGAAAAGGTTGTTTCAATTGTTTTTTGAAATCCAGGCGAGTTCGGATGATTTTGAAGACATAGAAACACGCATCAATGATTTGTTGTTCACGGCAATTGCCAAAGCCGTGCTGCGTTCGCCGGTTGCCGAAAAACTGAGAGTTTGCGGGATTTCGAAAGCACCGATACTGACGGACACTTTCGACAAAACGGTGGAATACATTGTTTCTGCTTCCGAATACGGTGAAGATCCGTTCAATTACTGTGAATCGGTGATTTCGGATACAGAAACAAAACCTACAGACGGACGCATCCGTCTTGATAAATTCTGATATATGAAACAGCTAAAAACCCGCGAATTACTTTATGACGGAACAGAAGGCGAATCGCTTTATGGCGAAAGCCATTACTTTTTCGGGAACAGTTTTGAGATAAAAGACATTTTGCGATACGAATTTGCCAGACTCAAAAGAAAAATCGAAAACGAAGCCTACGAGAAAATTATTTCGGATGCCGGATTTACAAGTGTAAGCTCGTTTTTTAAGCATTTGGAAGAAACCGGGGAAGTACAGTATCGTTCCCAAAACGGATTGCCTTTGTATTATGTGACGTACCTGCATATGCTATTTGTTTTTTCATTTGGCGAAACCCAACCGGCACGTTACCAGTTGTATTGTGAAGGCGTTTGGGAAATGTACGTGAATCGTTGGGAAGACACACCCTAAGCTATGGATAAAGAAAAAGCCTGTAATACTATTACAGGCTTTTATTCGACTTCATTTTTCGGGTTGTTAGCTTTTAATCATTTTCTTAGTAAAAGAATGACCATCAGGAGTGGTTATTTTTAAAACGTAAGTTCCGGCAGCTAAATCAGCAATATTTAATTGATGGCTGTCGCCGGATGTTTTGATAAGTCTTCCGTTCAGATCCAATACCGTTACTTGTGTTATTTCTTTATTGAAATGTACAGTTGAAGTAGCCGGGTTAGGGTAGAAGTAGAAATTAGAAACCGTTGGATCATTAACGCTTAAAGTGTTTTCCACACTAACGACATTCCTGAAAGTAGATCCCCAAAGTCCCTGGTTATCTTTTAAGCGAATGTTAAAAACGTGCAGTCCGATTGCATTTGGAACAGGAATTCCATTAGCCAGCAACTTTTCGTAGGCACTATTAAAATTCCCGTCGGCAGCCAGTATAGGCGTTCCGTTGCCATAGCCCGGATCGGTGTCCCAAAAATATTCCGCCTGTACAATTCTAACAGGTTCTGATGTTACTGCAGCTTCTACATTAACAATACTTGTAAAAGTGGATCCCCATAGGTTCTGGTTGTCTTTAAAACGGATGTTGAATTTATGCAAACCAACACCCGGCAGATTGATGCCTGAAGTGACAATTTTTTCGAAAGCACTGTTAAAGCTGCCATCGGCGGCTGCAATTGCGATACCATTGCCATAGCCCGGATCGGTATCCCAAAAATATTCGGCTTGCGTTATGGATACTTGTCCCTGAACAAAGCTTGCCATAAATAAAGCGACCAATATATAAAGTTGTTTTTTCATCTCTTTGTTTCGATATAAATTATTTGGAAAAACCAGAACCTGAAACATTTAATGTTGCACCGGTTGTAATTCTTCGGGCTACGTTTAAATAATTTATTTGCGCTCTGTTGCCTCCGTCAGCCGGCCAATAATTGCTCCAGCTGTTCGAACCGCCTCCGTTTCCGGCATCATTTCTTGTCAAATCCAGATCGGTGTATTCTACTGCCGGAGAACCTGCGTTTACATTGGCACCGCTAACACTTTGATTGTTGGCGTTGATGGTAAAATTTCCCGAGGTATTCGATCCCTGATTGGCAACATTATTTAAAACAAAAGAAGTTTGTGACATGTTGTAGAAAGCCGAAACCGTTGCATTGGAGTTGTAATTGTAGATCAGAAAATCACCTCCAAGCGCCAATACATTATTGTATATCGAAATCGTTCCGGTATTTCCGGTGGTTAGATTGATGGTGATACATTCGCCATACTGACCGCCGCCATTGGTTCGTGTGTCGGCTACATTATTGGTGATTTCATTCGTACTTCCGTTTTTTACACCCCAAATGCTGATTGAACTTTGCGGAAGGAAGTTGTTTAAGATTTTAAACGTATAGTTTCTTTGATAATTGGTAATACCGTAATTAACGCTATTGGCGATGATTTCTACGTCATCTGTAGCTAAACTGGTATCTTCGGTATGCGTTACAAACAGCGATCCCAAAAAATTACCGGTACATTTTCCATGCGCTATAATCGTTTCGCTATCTATAGTACATCCGGAGAGATTGGCAGTTGCATTTATTTGACCGGCATCAAAAAAGCCTATTAAACAATTGAAGACGTTTAAAGTGGTTCTGCCACCGGTTGTTGCACCGGAAATAGTAACACTGCCTGCATTTGCATTGTGAATGGTAACCACTCTTCCTGCAAGTGGTGTTACGACCACGGTTCCCTGCAATTTGTATTTTTGATAATTAGTTTCAGAGACAAAAGTCAAAGACTTGTTGATCGTCAGGTTTTCAATATAAGCGGCTCCTGCATTTTTGGGCTTGATAATGATCCGGTCTCCGTTTGTTGCTGCCGTAATGGCGGCACTCACGGTTGCATAAGCGCCATTGGCACCATTTTCTCTAACATATAAATCGGCTGCTGAAGCCATTGAAGTAAACAGACCTGCGATGGCAATAAAAAGTAGTCTTTTTTTCATTTTTTTTAAATTGATTGAATTCGGATTGAAAGATGATAGGTTTTTTTAAAAAAATTACCATTATCTTTTTCACAACAAGCATTAAAAAGTGAAAAAAATAATGGTAAAGAATAGCGCTGTTATTTCTCCAGTTTCATCCAGAAATAGTCATTCCAGCCTTCTATTAGTCTTGTCGGATCGGTATTTTTAGTTCTGTCCTGCTCCGGAATCTGTACAATTCTTTTATCTTTTACAGAAAAGCTGTATTTTCTCGGTTTTGCTTCTCCTTCAATGGTCAGTTCCACTTTGTAAGCTCCGTCCGTAAGGTTGGCAAATTTGAATTCTCCCGGTTTGTCTACTAATTTTAAAGCACATCGGTATTCATTCCATTTGGCTTGTTCTACCTGAGCCACATTCGGAGCACCTGTTCCGTATTGTTGTGCAAATGGCTTGTTGTCTTTTAGCACTTTCACGCTCCATTTTACACTTTTATTGGTTTTTCTGTTATTGGCCGGATTCGGTTGGAATTCTTCATGGTTAAGATAATATCCGAAAACCAGGTTACCGGACTCATCATAATTCATATAAGCATAATTATTCCACGGACCGCGTGTTACATACATTTCGTTCATAGCAGCGTAGGCGTCGGTGTTTGTTAGCTTCTGAATTTCGAAATTAAACGAATAGAACATTTTATCACCCGCGATAAAGTCAAGTCGGTATTCGCCGGTACCCCATTTTTTAACATCAATTTCAGTTCCGCCAACCCATTCGCCATCACGTTTGTATCGGCTGGTTGGTGTATTGTATTTTATTTTTTTCCCGTCGTCAAATTGTTGGAATCCGTCATATTCGAAGTAAGTGATGTATTGATCCCCTTTATACACTTTAATTTTCAGAAATTCGGCCTGGTCATGAACGGTGTTTACGGTAGCACCAGCAGCAGTTTTGTTTGGAACAAAAGTTGCGGTGTAACCTGTAAACTGAGTTAGTCCACCAGTTCCTATATTAGTCGCATACAATAAGGAATTAAAAGTAACTGCCGGTGTTTGTTTGTACATATTCCAGTCCAGTTTTAAGGAAGATGTTCCGCTGGAAGCGCCACCTTTATTTTTTACCTTTTTGGCAACTTTTTCACCTGTATTAACAACTTCTTCGGCTGTTTTTACGGTTTCAACGGCATTATTAGCCTGATTTGCAGTTTTTTGAATCTTGTTTAAAAGCTGCGCATTGGAGTTGGTATACGCGCATAACATCAGCCCGATGATTACTAATTTTTGTTTCATTTTTTTTCTGTTTATTGGTTGAATGCAAAACCATTTTCCGGAATTACAATGCAATAATAAATCAAAGAAAAATGCGAATTTTTACGAATGTATATCCGTTTGCTTTGGGAAGATATTCGTTGGAATTGGAGAGAAATTCGTTTTTAGTAAAATTTATACATGAAGGTTTTCAAGTAAAACCAGGAACTCTTCTTTTTTTCGCACAGAAAGCGGAATGGTCGTTTTGTTTTTCATGACAACCGTATTGCCACCATCCGATTTAATGAAATGGTCGAAATAAGCCATATTGATCAGGTGCGATTGGTGCGTTCTAAAGAAATTGTGAGGCGTCAGCATCGTTTCATATTCTTTAAGATTGGTGGAAACAATGAGTTTTGGCGCATTAATGAAATTAAAGGTGGTATAATTTTTATCGGATTCGCAGTGCACGATATCCTGAATATTGACCGAATAAATTCTATCGGCAGTTTTAAGCACCAGCTTTTGCAAATTTTTTGGTCTTTCAAGATTGCTAAACAAATTATTGAGCTTCATGTCAAAAATTTCACTGCTTAGCGACACTTCCGCCTTTTTAACGGCTTCTACCAAATCGACCGAATCCAAAGGTTTCAGCAGGTAATCTATGGCCGAAAAACGAAAAGCCCTGATAGCAAAGTCTTCATAACCTGTAATGAAAATTACTTTAAAATTAATTGGTTGTAGCTTTTGAAGCAAATCAAAACCGGTTCCGTCGGGCATTTCTACGTCGAGAAAAACAAGATCCGGCGATACCTGCCTGATCAGATTTATTCCGGATGTTACCGAATCTGCCTGGCCAATAATGGCAATATTAGGGCAGTTTGATTTTATGGTGGTAATATTCTTCTTTCGGATTGTTTCAATATCGTCAATGACAACAGCTCTTAACATAGGTAATTAATTTTCGTAAATGTAAGGGATTTCAAAAATAACTTTGGCTCCGACAATGTTGGTATGCTGATCCAGGATATTATCGGTTTGTACCAGGAAATCCTGGTTTTTGGTATAGCTGATCAGGCGTTCTTTGGTAATTGTCATTGCCAGTGATTTGTGGTTGGTTAATTTTTTGTCGGTTTCAAATCCTTTTCCGTTATCAGTGACTTCAAAGAATAATTTGGCTTCCTTAAGATAAAAATGAATGGCAATCATACCATTTTCGGACTTGTTGCTTAAACCGTGCTTGATGGCATTTTCGATGAAAGGCTGCGTTAGCATTGGCGGTAAAAAGATGGTTTCGGCATCAATAGCATCTTCGATAGAAATGGAAAAGCTGAATTTATTGTTGTATAAAAGTTGCTGGATCGCTAAATAATTCTGAGTCATTTCAACCTCTTCCGACAGCGAAATATAATTTTCGTTGGAGTTTTCAAGAATCTGGCGCGTCAGTTTTGAAAATTTACTCAGGTAATCTACTGCTTCCTTGTCTTGCTTATCCTGGATCAATCCCTGAATGTTATCGATAGAATTAAAAATAAAATGCGGATTCATCTGTGTAACCAACAGTTTCTGTTTGATCTGGTCTTTTTCGAGCAGCGTAATTGCTTGTTTTTGTTTGGTATTTCGGTAATAAAAATAGCCACCCAAAAGAAACAATAAAAGTACTCCCGAAAGTCCGATAAGCCAGTTGTTTTTAACTGCCGTTTTCTTTTCGCCCTCTAATTTGATTGCCGCTACTTTTTTGCCCTGAATTAATTTTTGGTTGAGCGCTTTTTTCTCAAAATTATATTGGAGCTGTTGTTGCGCCAATTTATTCCGGGATGTTTCCAGCGCCGATTTCTTTTCATTTTCCAGCTTGATGGCTGATAATTTATTTTGCTGTTCTAATTTAACTTCTGTCAATTTCTTTTGCTGCATTATTTTTTGCTGCAGTTCTTTTCTCTCGAAATCATATTTGAGCTGTTGTTGCGCCAGCTGGTTTTTTGAAGCTTCAACATTGCTCGAATCTTTTATAATGACCGATGCTTCGTGCATTTTAAGGGCTTTGTCATATTGTCCGCTTTCTTTGTAGATTTTATACAATAAGCTGCTCATGCCCGTTCTGGAGTTCAGATTTTTTAACTTTACTGCTAAGGCATAACACAATTCGCCATATTCTGCCGCTTTTTCATAATTTTTTGATTTGTAATAGATTCGGGCAGCATTGCCATATACGCCCTGTCTGGAAACGTCATCTTTACACAAAGCCAGTGCTTTCTCCAGAAAAGTTTGTGATTCTGCACTATTTCCCAAATCATTACTGGAACTGGCCAGCTGTACCAGCACTAAGGATTCTCCCTGCGGATCTTTGTTAGGCTTTATGGCGTCATAAGCTTTGAGGTAGCTTTTATGTGCTTCAGGAAACCTTTTAAGCCGTGTGTAGGCAACTCCTAAATTATTATTGGTGACAGCAATTTCATGCCGGTCGCCTATACTCAATTTTGAGGCAGGGACGTCATAATAAACCAGAGATTTTTTTAAGTAAACAATTGCTTTTTCCCAATCGTGTTGCGCTAAGCAGGTTGTTCCGATCTCCATGTTCACATATGATATCCCCATTTCGCTTTTGATGCTTTCATAATATTTAAGCGCTTCAAAAAAGTTTTCAAATGTTTTGGGCCAATCGGCCATCTTTCGATAGTAGGTACCTTTGCCAGTCATGGCCATGGCCATTTCTTTATGATTTTTGGATTCTTTCCAGTATTTTATGGCCTGATCAAAATGTTCCGGTGCTTTATCATTGCCGTCAATGATTTCTTTTTTGGCGGTATTGTAGTAATAAACTCCGGCAGCATTCAAATATTGTTGCTTTACTTTCTTATTAAGATTGCTTGATTTAAGTCCTTTCGAAAAAACAGGAAGCAATTGGTTGTAAAAAGCAATGTGCTGTTTGCTCCAGCCAACAGAGTTATCCATTGCCGTAAGAATAGTATTTATTCGTACCGTATCGCTGATTTTAGGATTGGCGAGAATGGTTTTTAAGGAATCAATAGTCTTATCCTGAGAATAACAAACTGAAGAAATAAATAAAAATACAATTACGGTGGCCAGCCAAGTAGTTTTAAACATAACAGAATTTTGGAGGTTATAAATTCGGGGCTAAATGTAAGTAATAAAAAAATAACTTTTTTAGAAATATACTGACAAATTCAATGTTTTAAAGTTAAGTTTTTTGGTATAAAATTTAAAGTAATACCGTTTCTTCCACTGTATAAATTCAATGGAGGTAAAAAATAAAATTACTGTTCGTGTGAAGTTTTGGAAAAGAGGAGTGAGGATATCCATTTAGCGCATTATGTGCAGTATGAGGCAATGATAATGGCTAATATGGGTGTGCTCATGTCATGTAATTATTTAACGGCAGTTATTCCGGTTTTTTATTGTTTGCTACTGTAAAAATATTTTTTGGCGCTACGAACTTTCATTATGATGTTACTAAATTGTTTCAAACAGCTACAAATATTCATTTATCCTTAGAATTGTGGGATTAAATTTTATCTTTAGCTCAAATAATAATAAAAATCTTATCTATTTAACATATCTACTGCAATGGACGCTAAAAAACAGGAACTAAAGAATACCATAGGCGAAGCCTATAGTCCCTACCTTGAAACCGGTAAAATTTATCATAAAGATGTGATCAAGAGTACTTATGGTTCTCAAAGCAGCGGCATATTTTATACAAAAAATGGTATAAAATATAATCATAACACAAATCTCCCTGCAAAAGAAAGAAAGGAACTAAATAAAGAGCTACGCGAATTAAGCAATAATATAAATGAGCTGCGCGGCATTGCCGACCTTGGAGAGCTTTATAACGACCTGCCTGGAAATACACAGGTACGGTTTACTTTTATTAAAGATGAGCCTGTAGCCATGCAGGTGTATGGCGTGCCCGAGCTTATTTCGGGGCTAAAGGAAGAACTCCTTGAAAATTCCATACAGGTTACGGATCAGGGCGCTTTTAAGAAAGCTGTGGGCATGGGTGCTTTTGTAAAGCAGGCAAACAAGATCAATATAGCGGGCGATTACAGTCTTGAATTTGAAAACAAAACGTTTTCGCTTAATTCTTTTTACGGGTTAGGAATGGACCTGCTGAACACCGCGTTAGACGAGCAGCTGCAACGCATCTGGTTTCGCCTGGAGCAAGATAAGCTTACCGTACAAACCGAACCGGCATTCCCCGAGCATGGGCTGCACCCTATTGAGGATGCCTCAGTAAACCTTGATCCGGCTTATGCCAAAAGGAAAGAAGCGATTACCGAAGCCATACGCCTGCGGCATGAGTTTTTCAGGTCGGTGGGTACATTGCATGACGAAATACTGTACCTGAACATTGGTGGTTTCCGTGACCACAACTGGCCGGGATATACTTCGGGAACAATTGCGGCAAAATTCCGTGTCATTTATACCGAAAATACAACCATTGTAATCACCGACGGTCTTTCGGATATTTATGCCAAAGAGCAACAGGATAAGGAATTGGTTTACAATGGAACAGGTGCGGAATACTATATTGAATTTGACAGCATAGTGCCATTCCGTAAAGTAAAAGACCATTACATGCTGGCTTTGCTGAACAGTGTAACGCAAGTGGCTTTGGGGCACGGTGAATTTAAAGGGCTGATAGAAAAATTTGAGTCGCTCACACTGCAGTTCAACAGCGACAATGTGGAGACATGGGTGATAAAGGATAATGATTCGAATGATGAGGCGTCTACATTTTTTAACAGCTCGCAGTATGATGCCAATGAGCCATTTGGGACGTTGTTAACAATGGGGTCGAAAAACCTGCCGAAAAGCATTGGACTGAACATTGAAAATATAGTACTGGTAAGCGTGAAGCCATTCGGGAAAGAGTGGTTTAGCAGCGATAAGCTTTCCCATCCTGATGAAGCTGTAAAAACAGCTGCCCGTATGGCTATGATAAAAGGCTTTGAGGAGGACGGATCGTTTAATACCATACCGGTTTCCTACCGATAACAATCTTAAGTATTTAAAACTATAAAAATAACCAAACATGAAAAAATTAGTAGTACTTCTTGCCGTACTTGGCGGCACAGCATTTTTACAGGCACAAACCATAGAATCCGGCAGCCGCAGCACGGCAGGTTATATTAAAAGCGATGGGACGATAGAGAACAGCAGCCATTCAACGGTGGGTTACATCAAGAGCAGCGGTACCATTGAAGACAAGAGTCACAACACGATAGGCTACATCAAAAGTGATGGCACCATTGAAAATAAAAGCCACTCTACCGTGGGCTATGTAAAAAAAGACGGTACAGTAGAGAACAGCAGCCATGGCACTATAGGCTATGTGAAGGACGACGGTACCGTGGAAAACTCCAGCCATGGCACTATTGGCCGTGCAAGCGGCGTAAAAAAAGAATGGGCAGCCGTAGCATTCTTCTTTTTTAAACTTTAGTTATCGGTAAAACATGAGTAAAGCAAAAATATGGGCTGAATCGTATTTTCAGCGGCTGGATAATATAATTGAGGAACTAAAAAAACACCCTTTAATTGACCATCTAAGCTATATCCGTTTCAAAGGGCTTTCGGATGAGGAGATAACGGCTATTGAGGCCGGACTTTCGGATGAGGTGTATTCCAATATGGATCAGGGCAGTGAAGTACCGTCATTTAAGATCGATGCATATATGAAGGCTTTTTATAACATCAGTAACGGACTGAACATTGCATGGGATTCGCACATCGTGCAGTCGTCCCTGGATAATAGCAGGGTAATTACCAACGCAGATCAGGATGATTTTGCAGTGGCCAATAATGACCTGTTGCAAGCGGAAGGATTCCTGTCATTGCTGCCCCTGAAGAACCTCATATCTTATGCTGATCTGGACATCTACGGAGACCCGCGGGAAACGAGACTTGGAAGAGAAATGAGCAACAGCGGCAGGCACTTTACCTATCTTGACTTTTACAATTTCTATTACGATACCTGTATCGCTCTTGATCCTAAGGGGAATACGCAAAACAATTTTCTTTATCCGGGTGAAGATCATAGCGCCTGTTACAACGACTATAAGGTTTCTGACTTTGTAATTTATATGGAAAACCTGCTGGCCAACTATTTTTCTGTGTTTTTGCGAAGCAATGCTTTCTACGATACAGATGCTGTTGCGGCCTTCCGGGATAATGATTATGAAGACATTGCAAAAAAAATAGCTTCGGAAAACCAATATACATCCATTGACGACGTACTAAAATACCATGTACAGGATGAGGAACTTCTTGAAAAATTTGGTGACCTTGACTTCCTGCAGGAAAAACCGGAAGCTATTTATGAAAAGATAGAAGAACTGCTGGATGTAACGCTGGAAGACGAATTATAGCAACAGTACCTGATTTTGAATTTAACGGAAGGTATTCAAAGTAACCGTTCCCTTAAGAAATGCAATCAGATAATTGAAGGCCCGGATCTATATGTTCCGGGCCTTAAAATTGTCACAATGATAAAAAAGATACCCAATGGAAACTACAGAAAAACCCTTTGAAATACGTTTTTATAAAGAGGCATTGTTTGACGAGGAACAGCTATTCATGGAAGTCAGCGCAGGCTGTCTGGGTGATGAGGTGAGTTGCCACGTTACACAGGATAACTATCAACAAACCAATAAGACCTCAGGAACGCCTTCCCTTAGCTGGGACATTCCCATAGGTTCTTCATTTTATGAAGTGATGAAAGAGGCTTTAACCGGATCTCCCGGCGAAGAACAGGAGTATTTAAAGTTCCACCTCACTATTCAATTCAGGACAGCCGATACCCCGAAAAGAATGTTGGAGGAAAAGCATACTGTCCGTATCAAAAACCCGCTGTCAGGAGTAAAAAGAGAAGCATGGCCGGAGTGGAATGAACCGCAGTTTGACCTGCCTGAAATGCTGGATAAAGCGCCGCAACAGGATGATTTCGTTATCAGCGTTTCCCCGCAATATACCGGGGGCGATAGTTGGGATTTCCTTGATGGTACGGGACATTTTGTAATAATGATCCTGACCGGCATAGCACTTAAAAAGTGTGACGTCACCGCGCAATTGATGCAGGAATGGCAAAAAGAAAAATTGACGGTAGCAGTAAACCCCATGGACAAAGCACATGAGATTACGGTTAACCTTTCTGCCAATCTACTCGATCAGATAAAGGATCTGGGTACCTTCAGCCACGGCGAAAACGAAAAATTTGATTACTTCTTTGAACTGGAAATAACCGACGCAGCGGATAAAAAACACAGGCGAAAGGTATCGGTACAATTGCCAAACCCGTATTATGAAGGGATACAATCCGAAAAACAGATCGCACGCGAAGCACTGGCCGAGGTGTTCCAAAGAAAATACGGTGAAGACATTGCCGAGCTGAAAATAGAAGGGCAGCCGGGCTGGTGGGCCTGGAGGAAAGACGATGAACGCTTTCAATATGGCTGGAAAGATGAGGTCATTGTATTGTACTGCTACTTTGGAGCCGTAGATTATGATGCTGACGAGGATAAGGTATGGGAAGCGATGTGTGAACTTACGGAATTTGCCGATGGTGCCGGGGATTTTGTGTATGTAGACAATTACTTCGTACTAAAATATGAATTCAGCCCCGAGTGGATGGACGCGGACGACCTTGAAAAGAAGCTTGACGAGTTTGAGGAATTCGCCGGTTCGGAAGAGCTAACGAAGTTTCTTGCAGCGTATGCGGAATAACGTTAAATTATATTGCAAACAGAGATTATGAAAAATATACAACTTGAAAAGCTCGATAAATATAAGGACAATCCAAATTATGAGCTTATTGACGGCAACATATACAAAGATATTGAAGAAGATCATTACGTTTTTGCCCTTAGCTACGAGCTTGAAGGCGAAGAAGACTCACAATACCCGCTGGAAGACATACTGGATAAATTCCTGCTGCATGTGTCCGATTTTATCGACGAGGACAGTTACTATACTAACAGGGAAGTTACCCTTGAACTGGGCGGTGGCCTCGATGATATTAAAGAGGCTATCGATTCGATCATCGGAAAGCGCGTATACAATGAAGAATATGTTGATAATGATGGCGTTACCCGTGTGAAACTGGTGATAGCATAAATACGATAGACTTACAGCTAAAAAATAAAACATGAGTTATAACGACGAACAATACATTGCGCATTACAACCTGAAACAGCAGGCTATTGAAAATATTCTGGGACCTTCGGCAGAAGTGATCGGTCATGCCACTATTCCCTTCAGGGTCATTGCAGGCATGACACTGGGATCTGTGGACATGCACTATTTCCCCAATCATCTGGAAGGAACCGGATTTACCACAATGGAACTTATCCGGACTGATGGTACCGGTCCAGTGCCCAATAAAAACGGAACCTATGAATTGATAGCTTTTACAAAGCAGCCGTTCAATGACATTAACCAGGATCCGCCAACTCCATTCAACATAATGGAAAGACGCATTTGCGAAAACTTTACACAAATCGCAGCTGCGGCACAGGAAAAGGCTTTTAATCCGTATGAGATATGCCAGATATCCGGAAACGACGGCAAGCCAAGATATATTATGTTTGATGTGTATGAGGAATTTGAGGTAGAAAACCACAAGCACCACTTGCTGCTTTGTATGGAGATATTCGAAGAAGAGCTGGCTACTGTAGCAAACTTTGGACATAAAGGATTTCTCGAAATGCTGAAAATGATAAAAATTTACCCTTACAGCGACCTGGACAGGAACTGGGTGGGCATTAAAAAATAATTCCTCTGAATTTTAAAAGATGAAAGAACTTATACTATCGCCATCAAAAAAGAAATCTAAAATAGAAGGTTTTCCCAGTCTAAAAAGCTGTATGACCAATATAAAGGGTTTTAACAAAGTGCTGCTGCCTATTGTAAGGCTCGACGGCGGTGTGGTTAACGAAAAATGGGAAGGCATTCCGTTTACCTTTATTGTCCAGAATGTGGATGTAAGCCGTATGGATTTCCAGCTGGTAGCCGGCAAATACCAGCTACTGGCTCCGCTTAAGCTGCGGAAACTGGAAGCATATGACGAATCGGATGTAAAACGCGAGTACCTGCAGACCACGGTAGACAAGATCGAAGAGATCAGTTACAGGCAGGTAGACCAATATAGTAACGACGGAGTGCTGCTGCAATCCGGGTCGTTTAGTTATAATCCCAACAAGCGTCTGGTATATGATTATGCTGAAATTAACGGGACGTCTATGCCGGTTACCAAGACGATACAGTATTATCTGGGCAATGGCGAGTGGCTGGACTCGGAACTATATACGTACCATTATGATGCCGCTGGCTTTTTGGAAAAAATTACCATGCACCAACCGGCACGGGAAATAAAGATGACTGAAAAAATACGGTATAAAAAGACCCGTAAGGGTTTCACGGCATACAAGGAACTGGCACCACACCTTCTTCCGGCAACAGATGAGAAACTTGGCGTTACCTACACAAAGGTACCTTTCTCCGCTGTCTTTAGAGAGGATGAAACCGATTGGAATGTTAACTTTAGTACAAATGGCTGGTATATTGGTGGTAAAAAAGACGAGAATTACAGTACCGATCAGGGAAGACTCATACACCTGCATGCATTTAACCATTTCTATGATCTGAATTCCGGATTCCTTGAATATACCTGTAATATTGAAAATCAAAAAGATATAGCTGTAAAAGTCAATGAAATCGATGGGTTTCCGGATACCATTGAATATACCTTCAGTTGCCCTGAGGCAAGCGACGAAGAGGTGTTGCAATATCCCGAAAAAAGCGATACAAAAGTTGTGATGCAATTGCAATGGGCGGGCAAATATACGTTTGAGCATCTGGGCCATGAGATACAGGTAACCAAAGAAAATCAGTATAGTACTGTACGTTTTACGCTTTCAGGACAATATACATTGCAACAAGCTGTAATGATGATACGGCTTCAAAGCTATTTGTGGTGGTATGATTTTGAACAGGATAAGATTTTCGACATGCTTATGAGTATGAACTGTGCTATTCCTATGGAGTTCAATTTTATATATACTAAAGTCGAAAATGGTATAGAGTGTGTTTTACAGGAGGTAGAAATTAAGGAAAACAGGACCGAAGGAAAACTGAGATTGGGCAAGCCGTACTGGCAACAGAGCAATGAAACCCCACGCGATCCAGACGGGCAAAAGATGGCATTTGTAGCGCAGCTGGACCACAGTAACATGTTCGGGACGCTGTACCTGTTCTATTCAGAAAAACACCAGCTTGTATCGCAGGTATTCCAGTGTACATAATGAATAAAAAACAATTCCTGTACAGCTCCAGGAGCTGTACAGGAATTGTTTTCCTGAAGCCCGGAATTGCAATGCAGAGAAGTTCCGGGAAACACCGCAATACATTCCTGTAGCGGTTATTAACGGAAAACCTTTGTTAATTTTGATTTTATAAAAAAACGCCCGTATTTAACGGGCGTTTCTATTGGTAGTTTTAATTTTGCTTTAGCAGGGCAATATCCTTGATGTGAAAAAGGCTTTCGTACTTGGAAGCTTCATGTCCCCATTCGTTCGGTCTGGAGAAGGTAAAAGAAATAGCATCAATGGAGATGTTGGTCCAATTGTCCGGACTGCTGAAGTCAAGATCCCTGTGTCCGTTAATGTGGTTGATCGTGAATACACCCACTTTTGTCTGGCCAAAAATGTCATCCGTCATCCGCACTACTTTTTTATGCATTTGACCCAGACTGTATAGGGCAAGCACCTCCATACCTTCCAGCTCAAACTCCACCTCGTGGTCATCCGAAAGGATCAGTTTCCGTTGCTCTGGCGTAAAGCTGATTTCGTCATCTTCGCCTTCTAATGCTATGCTGTCATTATAAATGCTCGGGTTGTTTTCCTCTTCGTATTCCGGTTCCTGTCTGCGTTCATTGTGGTACACTTCTATTTCCTGTGTAAGGGTAGGGTCGAACAAGTCTAATGTTTCCTTCACATCCACTTCTCCTTCAAGGAAAAAGGTGATACCATTTGCTTTCGCACTGGCAGGCGTTTCGCCACCCCATTCGGCCAATGCGGCAGGAACGTCCATATCCATGATGAAAAAGCCGAAAGAAACCTCGCCGTCGCCTTGCAGCGCACATGGAAATTCCTTTACGAATTCACCGTTGCGTTCTGTACGGCCACATTTTTCAACGTTGCTGATGTCAGTTCCCAATACAATCTTCTCTTCTACATTGTTTACGGTACGCTTGGCATAAAAAGTACCTTTCGTGCCCAGGATGGTCACGGCATCTTTACCGGCTTTCACATTTATAGTGGCCTTAATCATCGGGTCGAAATACGGCCATGGATTCTCAATCCATGTATATTCCAGTTTCACACCGGTGACACCCACCATGCTTTTAATCTTGTCAAAAAGTCCCATAATTATTTACAAAGTTTAATTTCTTTTCCGCTATCTGAATCTTCAAATTTTTTGTACAACTTACCGTCCACATATACTTCATATCCAGCCTTTACAGGTACTTTTATTTTTTCGCCTGCTTTGTATTTTGATGTTGAGGAAGAGCCCTCCGCACGCACGCGCACCTCGATCTCTTTCGTGCAGTTGTTTACCAGATACACGTCGAAGTAGCCGCCAACAGTTTCTATGACCACCGAGGTTTCTCTGGTCGCGGCAGTTACCGCTTGTGATACCATTACGGCCAGCAGTACTGTGGCTGAAATTTTTTTAAATGTGTTCATATTGCTTTGTTTTTTAAGGTTATAGACGGGGTTGTTTAAGTCAAAGGAACTAAAGTAATAATAAAAACTATTCCTACAACACTGCTACAAAAACTTATTCATTATTTCTTAATTTATTAAAAAGAATCATATCCCGTGTGCTATGGCTCTTGATGTAAAGATACTGTGCAAACAACGGCATGTTACCCTTTCAATAATTTCCTGCTCAGGAATGTCAGCAGTCAGGTTCTTTATTGCCGGATAGTTGCTGTAATCCCAATAGCTGGATATTCTGACAGCAAATTACCACTTAATGTGCAGCTTATATTTGTAAATGATTATTCGTTGGCGTTTATTGAAAGTTCGTGGTTAATTGTAATAAAATCGTCATGCTAGTCATCGGTAATGTAGTGTATTTCCAACTGTGTCCTTACACCGGTAGTACCCTCTTCGAGGATGACATTTTTTATCGTTACAGGTGCGGCAAGTCTTTCGGCGGTTATGTTTATAGCCCACGATTCCAAAATATGTTGTTGCTCACCCGGCTTTAACGGTCCGCCGGAGTCGCTTACCCCAATCAGTAGCTTGTTGTTTTTGAGCAGCAATTGTACGGTAACAGAATGTTGGCTGGTACCGGTCAATACTCTATTTACGGCATTGGCAAGCAATGGCTGTGTGAGCATAGGAGGGATGTAAATGGCTTCGGTATCGATGCCATCGTCGTCAACGGTAAAGCTAAAGCCACCTGGATGGAGCAGCTGCTGAACCGTGAGGTAGTTGGTTATCATGGCGATCTCTTCATCCAGCGAAATATAGTCGCTTGTACTGCTTTCCAGTATCTGGCGGGTCAGACGGGTGAATTTGGAAAGATAGGTAGCTGCCACCTCCGGCTTGTCTTCCCTGATGAGGTTTTGTATGCTTTCGATGGATGATGTTATAAAATGGGGACTCATTTGCGTGAGCAGCAATTGCTGGCGTAGCGTGGCGCTCTTTTTGGATAGCAGCAGGTTTTTCTTTTTGTTGAATCGGTACAGTACCAGTGTAACTGTAACCAGAAAAAGGGCTACAGCTATCGAAACGCCTATTTTTACGTTATTGCGGAAACTCACCTGTTCCTGTTTTACCCGTTGTAGTTCGCGCTGTTGTTTAAGGAGCTTGTTTTGCGTTTCTACCCTTCCGGTTTTAAAGTTAAAGGCCATCATATCTGCCGTACTTTTTTTCTGCGCGGTATTGTACTGTTCTTCGAGCGCTTCGTGTTCCTTCAGGTAACGGTAAGCCGTTTGAAAATTGTTCCTGGCAAAGTACATCTCACTAAGGCAAAAGGCGGCAACCGACAGCTGATCGTTGTTATTGGTGGCAGCGGCATCGTGGTACACTAGCTTTAACTGATGTTCTGCTTCTTTGTACTTTTTGTTGACGATGCACATTTTGCCATACTGTATGCGGCTATCGTTCACTTCCTTTTTGTCATACTTCAGCGCAGCCTGCAAAGCCATCTGGAAATAACGTTCAGCAATGGCAGCGTCATATACTGTCGTATAAGGCTCGATATAGCATTGCCCCAGCGAATTGTAAATGTTATCCAGGTTGTGTAGCTCGGGTATTCTTTGCGCCAGAACCAGCGCCTCTTTGAGCATAGGTATCGCCAGCGCGGTATTTATTTTCCGGTATACTTCTCCTTGTCGCCAAAGGGCCAGTTCCAGTAGTGTATCTTTTTTTAAAGGTCTTAAAGCCTTCACGGCACTGTCGGCATAGATCATGACGTTGATTACTATTCCACGCTTCCGCCAGCATGTTTCAAGGTTCATCAGGCCTTTGGCAATGGTTTCCTTATCGTCCTGTTTTTGGAGTACTTCCACACATTCTTCGCTAAGTTTTATCGCGGTTTCATAATTGGCGGTTTCAGTATACAGTGCCGAAAGGTTGTACAGGCTCTGACCTAGTTTTTTGTCGAGCTTGTGCATCCGGCAAAGGGCTATGGCTTTCTGAAACAGCGATTCGGCCTTTTCAAAATTTCCTTTTTCATGGTAGGTTGTACCCAAACGATTCAGGATGTCGATCTGTGCTTCAGGCGAAGTTTTCCCGTGATTATGCTGCGCAATCACTGCCTGCGGCAAAAGCAACAGGAAACAGGTAACGAAGTATAAGATACAGAATTGCTTCATGCAAGGTTGTTTTTTATTTTGTACGGAATCGGGAAACGGCTTACAGTGCCTTTTACAATGCCGTTATCGACTATGTTGGCTATTTCAATGACTCCCTGCATGGCATTGAGCCTTTCGGATGTAATTTTTGTAGCCATAGACCGATGTCCTTCTCGTGTTTTTCCGGTAAGCCCTTTTCCGTTATCTGTTACCTCAAAGTAAAGTTTGTTGCGCTTTTTGTAGAATCGGACCTGTATCCTGCCATTTGATTTTTTTCCGGCGATTCCGTGCTTTACAGCGTTTTCGATAAATGGCTGGGTGAGCATCGGGGGAATAAAGGTCGTTTCGGTGTCAATCCCATCTTCTGCGACGATTTCATAATCGAAATTATTATAGAGCAGTTGCTGTATAGCGAGGTAGTTGACCGTCATGTTGAATTCTTCTCTGAGACTGATGTATTGCAGCGAAGAGTTCTCCAGTATCTGGAGGGTAAGCTGTGAGAGTTTCGAAAGGTAATCGACAGCTTCATCATTTTTATCTTCGTAAATAAGGTTTTGTATGGTATCTACGGAGTTGAAGATAAAGTGCGGGTTCATTTGTGTAAGCAGTAATTGCTGCTTCAGTTCGTTATTTCTGTTGGCTGTGATGGCTCTTTTCTGTCTGAAGTAAAAATGGAGGAATACCAGAAGAGTGACCAACACGATAATGGTAAATATAAAACCGAGCAGGAATACGTTTTTCTTTACGTTCGCCTGTTGTGCCTCGACTTTTTGTATTTCGGCGGTAGCCTGGAGGAGGCTGTTTTGCAGTGCCAGCTGTTCGGTATCGAATTTTACCGAACGGGCTTCGGTATTGGTGAGCATTGCCTCGCTCATTAGTCCCATTTTGGCTTGTACGGCTTCTATTCTATAAGTATATGCCTGTTCATAGTTGCCCAGTTTCCCATATAATTCTGCCAGCAGCCGGTTAGCCAGAACATAATTTTCGCTTTCCTCGTTTAATGGCTTTAGGGCAATGCATTGTTCCAAAAAGGACTTCGCTTTTGGAATGTCGTTACAGGAAAGGTAAAGTTCCCCCAAATGTTTTAAAATACTCATCCGGATGTCCACATACCGATTTGTTTTTTCATGGGCCAGTGCCTCGCGGTAATACCGTTCTGCTTGCCGGGGATTGCCAAGCATGGCATGGCAAAAACCTAGCTTGTCCTTTATGTAGGCCTTTGTGTTATAAAAGCCTTTGCCGGATGTTACGGCAAGGGCTTCGGATAGTGGTTTTAATGCTGCGGCATATTTCTTTTGACGGATAAAAAAGTCGGCATAAAGTACCTTGGCCGTAGCAGTGTTTTCTTTTTGAGGCGCGTTTCTTCTGAGAATATTCAGCGCTTTATGGTGGTAATCGGCAGCTTTGGTGTAATCTTTTTTAAATCCGAAGAGCTGACCCATTACGCTATAGCAATATGCAATGCCAATGGAATCGTTAGACTGGCACATTCCTTCAAATGCTCTGGTGATATGATAAAAGGCTTCGTCATATTGCCGGGATCTTACATAGGCTTGTGCGGTGCAGTATGCCGACCTGTCCCGAAGCGGCCTGTTGGCGATCATAAAGGCGACATCCACATCAATTTGCGCCACGGCAGCCTTGTAGTTCTGTCCGGCTCTGCTGTAGGCATCGGCTACGTATTGTAACGAGTCGATGTGTTTATAATCCTGAGCATGAAGCAGGCTGCCCGCACCGAAAAGGCTGCAGTAAAACAGATATAGCCACTTGATTTTAAGGCTTTTCATTATTTCAGGCGTTCCTCGGCTTTTTTATGGCCCTGGCAATTACGGCCACACCCAGACAGTACTGTTTCATGGCAACAATGTTTTTATCAACATCGGCTATAACAATGGCTTGCGGCATATTGTAGTTTTACGGTTCCAATGAATAACCTCTTTCCTGAAGCTCTTCAACTTCTGCGTCGGTCATTGTGGCTCCTTTCTCTTTCAGTTGGGCAAAGAAGTCTTTATTGTTGTAATAGGCCATTCCCAGTATGCTTCTTTTGTTCAGACCTATAAAATCGTCACTCTCAACAACAAGGTTCAGGTCTGATCCGGCATCAATGAGCTTTTGGATAATAGTGGGGGATACTCCGTGTTTGTTTATTGTATACGCAAGTGCGCTCCATCCCAGGCTGTCTGTTTTATTAGCATCCGCACCACCATTAAGCAGCGATTCAACGATTCGTGCATAGATAGCTGTAGCGTTATGGCAGGCTTCTGCAATTACGGTAAGCGGTGTCTTGCCGTCTTTAGTCTCATTAAGGTCTACCAATCCGTTATTTGCCATAATGTCTACTATCCTGTCATAGCCCTTTTCGGGAAACCATGAATCTTCAAAATTAAGCGCCAGATAAATTGAGGGTGCATTATCCTTAGTAACCGCATTCATCAGTTCCTTTATTTCATTAAAATTCCGGTCGTCTATCGCTGATGTTAACTCATTATGCATTTGCTCACGCGATATAACAGCTGGAGGATTTCCGGTAGTAATTTTTTCTGCTGCCTGGTCGGTTGGTTTATTTTTTTTGAAAAAATTAAATAAGCTCATAATTGTAAATTTTGAATTAATTTGTTCTTGTATATCCTTTACCCAGTTTTTCGTTTATCAGTTTGTCGCGCTCTTTTTCGGCTTTTTGTACGGAATCCAATTCTTTTATATTTTTCTGTCCGGCAGTTCCTGTTTTTCCGTAGGTAATATTTAATGAGGCACCATCCTGTACAACCTGCCAGAACTTATCGCTTTTAGCATCTTTATAGTGTAGTAATACCGCTTCGCCTTGTGCAACGTTTATTTCAGGCTTATAATATGAGGAAAGGTTCCATGCTGCCGACTCATAGATCATCTTTTCCCGAAGGTGGTACAGGTATTCTACATCGGCAACTTCAAACTCCAGGGTGTACCGGTTCTTTTCAAGCTTCCTCTTGACAGGTTTTGATAGGATTACTTTGTTGGCAGCATCGATTACTTTCAAGGGTTCATTATCAAAGTGAACATAATACTGTCCATCCGACATTCCGCTGCTTGAAACTTTCCTGCCATATTGCAACGCAAGTTCCTCGTTGTGTTTTTGCCAATAGTCACGGTCATTTCTTTTTTTTCCTTCTTCAGGGGTGATTTCAAGCTTCACACCGTTATTATACTGATGCATTAAATCATATTCCTCCTTTCGCGGATGTTCCGTCACCAGTTTTTTCCATTCCTCTTTAGGAATCGGAAGTTTATTGAAATAAGGTCTTTCAATGTCCCCTGTTTCAAGCAGTATTTGCAAAGCAAAGTCTTTCGAACCGATATTGCTCCCCGCATCGGGGTGGTCTACGCGAACTTCGGCTATTACTTTGGTGTCTTTTATGCTCTTTATTGTGATCGTGTATAGTGTTGCCATTTTGTAATTATTTATATTGCTAAGGTATAAAAAGAACCTGTCCTACAGTTTCTTAATGAAAGTTCGGCGGGAGTAAATGTATATTCGGTTTTAAAAAATTACATTTCGTCCATACGGCGTAAAAACGCCTCACGTTGTTCGTTTTCCAGTTTTTCGTAGGTATCGGCTTTCGCTTCGTCCTGCGGTACACCCTCACCATAGCGATACATCAGGCCAAGGGTTTCTGTAGCCCGTACATTTCCAAGCTGCGAAGCTTTATCGTACCAGTTTACCGCTTTTTCCATATCCTGTGGCATATTGTTTCCGGTGGCATAAAAAGTACCCATATTGTAGCATGCCCTGTCGCTGCCAGCATTGGCTGCTTTCAGGTTCCAGTCTGTAGCTGTTTCTGAATCTATTTCGGTCCCGATGCCGGTGGCGTAATATACATACAGTTCAAACATAGCATCGGCGTTGCCCAATGCAGCGGCTTTTTGGTGGTAGTTCAGGGATAATGCATAATCCGAAGGCAGCCAGAATTCGCCATTGTAATACAGCAATCCCAGTTCGTACAGCGCAGGACTATAGCCTTTCTCGCCAAGTTTTTTATAGATGTCGACATATATCCCGAGGGTTTCCTCCCCAAAGAAAGGTGCCGATTTCATCGACTCAAAATAGTATTTTGTATCGCTGAATAGTTGTTCGTTGGTGTATTTATCAAAAGCATCATTGCTGATTACCGCTTTCAGTTCGTCGTGATCAATATGTTCCATGTTTTTTGATTTAGGTACTAAGGTCATAAACATACAATTTTTTCTCCATAGCGCTGCCTGATAATCGCCCGGGGAGGATAAGGCTTTGGGGCTAATAATAGTAACAGGAGATAATAAAAGTAAAAAGCCCGGCAGGTAACCACCTTACGGGCTTTTTAATTTTCTGTAAAAACGATTACTTTAACGCTTCGAAATTTTTCTGCAGTTTGTTGTATTCTTTTCTGTCAGATGGGGAAGCTACCAGCGCTTCAACCTTTGGAAGCTGTACTTCAGCATCTGCTTTACGCTTGTGGTAAACCAGGAAGTCACCGTAGTTCCAGTTGTTAAGGAAATAGGATTTAATAGCAATGCTTTCTTTGTAATTGGCGTCAGCATTGGTCAGGTCTTTATTCATAAGGTAGCAAGAAGCCAGCTGATCATGCAGGAACGCTTTGTCGGTATCATCCCATTGCTCGTTAAGTGCATTCTTATACACATCGATGGCGTCCTGGTATTTGCCTTTCATAATAAGCTTTCCGGCATTATTGATATAAGGTGTTGTTCTGCTGCTGGTTTCAGGAAATGACGAATTGTCTGAAGAAGCAGAATCAGCCACACCTATCTCTCCGTTAAAAACAGAATTCTTCAGGTAGTTAACCAGTTTTTGGTCAGAGTCGGTTTCATCAAAGAAATTCTGTAGCGGCTTGTAGTTTCCTTCGTTAAGCGGTACACTAACAAGAGTTGAATTGCTAAGCTTGTCATAAAGCGGATCGATAAGCTTATTGCCGGAAATATTCATTTCAGCAAATATTTTTCTCAACAAATCCAGTACCGCGATAAGGTGGGCTTTTTGCTCGGCATTTACCTGATCGTTAAAGGGAATTACAAATGCTTCTCCCAAAGTCCTTAAGGCAGCATTGATTTCGCCCGCATCAAATTTTTCCTTTGCTTCAATCAGTTTTTCCGGTGCTTTCTTCATGTTCTTTTTTGCAGAAAATAGCGAATAAATAATGAAGAGTGCGACGGCACCTCCTCCGATGTAAAAATAATTCATAATTTTTGGATTTAAGTCAGATGGTTAATTAGATGGTTTTTAAACGTCATCAGGTTAAAACGATGAACCTCACAAAAATAGAATTATTATTTATATAACCAAATGCTTACAAAAAAAATCATAAAAATTTCACATTAAGGAAAGGTTTAAAGAAACAGACAGGAAAAAAGCCTTCACCGGGTTCTTTGGGTGTACTTTCGGGATAAGCGGTGCCAAAGGAAAATACCCGACCAGCAGAAAACGCACGTTAGTCTTGTATATCAGCTATTTTACGTTTTGTAAAACAAATTTTTTACTTTAAAGGACAGGATGCTGCAAAAGTAGGCTACCTTGAAGGATATGAGAAAAGCGATTCATGACAACTGATGGAAAAATACAGCCTATTGCCACGCGTTCTCCAAAAAATGAACAATCCGTAAAACATTTGTTATTAGTAAGTTTATATGTTTGATATTTTGGGATTTGCAGGTAGCATGCAACAAAGGTATAGGAATTTGATACCAACAATATAAATGGTAATAATGTGCATATAGTACTAGATGTTATATGGAAAGATGTGGCCGGGATTAGCGACAATTTATAATCACCTGATCAAGCCCTGCAAGAATCCTGTTTAAAAAGATTATCGGTTAAGCCATCTGATGGCTTCCTTTACACAGGGATCATTGGAAAGATCAGAAAAGTTCTCACTATCATCTACATATTTGTCCGGTCGTACCGTTTCGCGGTATATTTTTTTATGTTTGTCGGCAATCCTGGCCACAGATAAAAGGAAATAAAACTCTTTATTATGGAAGACAAAACCATTGGTAGCATTCGCTAATCCGGCAGTGTTGGTTCCAAAAGATCTGGTATTGCTTTTCTGTGAAAAGACCAGCGCCACTCCTTCACCCGAACTGGCAGTTCCCGGACCAATCAAAACGGCTACCTTTACATTCGATAGTGGGTTCATTTTCATTTTGATTTCAGCTTGCGGCTTGTCGTCAATTACAAAATCACCATTTGTAAAACCTGCTTTATCTGTTGCTTTTCCATTCCTGTCTACATAGTATGTATAAATACCATCATCAAAAAACATGGACAATCCGGCAAGCATTGGCCTAATATTGCCTCCGCCGTTCATTCTCAAGTCAATTATCCATCCTTTAGGGTTTTTCTTGTTGAGGTTGTTTACCGCATCATAGATCCAATTTGCATATTTATCAATATCCTGTTGCTTACCAGCCCCCAATGTTGGGATACTGATGTAGGCGATACCGTCAATTATCCTATTGTCTATGCGGAGACCGCGTTTCCAGCCAGCTTTTAGAGAGTCGCTATATCTTGCCAGTAGGGTTGGATTATCAAGCCTAAATGAAGTGCCTTCAGGTGAAAAGTAATTCGCATGTTTATCTCCAAGGGCAATAAATGCTATTTTTAGGATTTCAAATGCCTGTGTTTTAGACCTTGCTTCTTTTGCTTTTTGATAAATTTGACCTTCCACTTTTTTCCAATTGACATTTTTAGAATAAAGTGAGTTTTCCTTTAGAACAAAAAGTGCGCTGTCGATATAAGTTTTTACCGAGTCCGATTGTGCGGAAACTGTCGTGGCTATGAAAAAAAGAATAAAAAAAAGAATATTGTTTTTCATAAAACTTTAATTATTTCTATTGGATAAAAGTTAATCCTTTAATAAATAGATAGTTCGGTAAATGTATGTTAATAGTCTTTTGTAGGCAAGTCCAATTTAATATTTAAGTTCACCAGCCTGTAGATTAAGTTGAAGGGTAGTGCTGAGGTCTTAAGATAATAATAGACTAATTCAGATGAAAACCAGGATCATCTGGTTTAGACCTCTTTGCGTATTATTATTTCGGTAATAGTAATTGTTGATAGTAACTAGGCGCTATTTAAAATGATTTTAAGTGTTTTTTTACCTAAATTGTTGGTCAACTGAATAATGTCTGGCTGGGTTTCGTTTAATAAGATAATTGAAGGAAATAGGCAGGAGCAAAACAAAAAGGAGTAAAGATGGGGAGTGAAAAAGAAAAAATAGAGAATATTTCATTACAGCTTAAGCTGGATGAACAAGAGGAGTTGAAGAGTATCTTGTCCCATGCGGCAGAATTATCCGGTAGTGCAATAGCACGAATCAAGTGTGTAGATAAATTTATCATTGGGATGGACATGAGATTGGGGGATGGTATCCCGATAAGTGATCTGGAACATTTTTTTTGTGATTATGTCGTAGCCGAAAACAAAAAGGTTTTAATAGAGGATGTTGTAAAGGAGGCGCACTTTGCGGACATGCTACCAAGGCTTTCGGATAAAGATTTGAGATTCCTTTTTGGGATACCTGTTTTTTTGAACAAAGAAATGGTAATCGGTACTTTATGTCTATTTGATAGAGAGCCTAAGATTATTACAGATTTGCAGCAGAAGACATTAGGTATGTTGGCCCGTCAAATTGAGCTTGTCATTGAAGTAGGGACAAACAAGAGGAATCTACTGAATGAGATGCAGGAAAAGGAGGCCAGAACATATTCATTGATGAAAATAGCGCAACTCCAATCCCATCAGATAAGAAGGCCATTAACCACTATAATGGGGCTCGTAAATCTTATAAAAGAAGATATTCATCCCATTGATGCCGATTGGATCAACATGTTCGAGATATCGACCAATGATTTTGACAAGACAATACATACGATAGTAGGGGAATCAATGGCAAGTAAGGACCTGAAAGCCATTCGTTTCAATAAAATGGTCGAAGAAATAGATGATTACGCAATCCTTATCCTTGATAGAGATGGATATATTGAAAATTGGAATAAAGGTGCCGAACGAATAAAGGGATATAGGTTTGATGAAATAGTAGGTCAGCATTTCAGTGTGTTTTATACAGATGAAGGAAAAAAGAGAAGGCGTCCTGAACAATTGATAAAGGAGGCGGTAGAACAAGGGGTGGCCCGGAATGAGGGATGGAGAATAAGAAAGGGAGGGACTAGATTTTGGGGAAGTATAGTGCTGACCTCAATACATGATAATAATGGAGATGTAATAGGTTTTACAAAGGTTACCAGAGATCTCACAGAGATAACACAGATAAGAGATTCGTTAATTGCCTCTGAAGAGTTATATAATATGATGGTCGAGAAAACCCGTTCGCTGGCCCGTATTGGTGGCTGGGAACTTGATGTTGCCAATAATTCATTATCATGGACATCGATAACCAAGGAGATTCATGGTGTAGGGATGGATTATATACCTGAGTTGACCAATGCTATCAGTTTTTATAAAAAAGGAGAAAGTAGGGATAAAATTATGCGGGCCGTACAGCTTGCCATAGAAAAAGGGAAGCCTTGGGATCTTGAACTGCAAATTGTGACGATTCAGGGGAATGAAATCTGGGTAAGAGCTACCGGTCGGTCTAATTACAAAGATGGAATATGTACCAAGGTATATGGAACCTTCCAGGATATAAATGCATCAAAGGGAAATTAGTATATCTGAATTGTTATATTTAGATATATTATGTTGTTTTTTACAACTACAGCCAATAGTTAAATGGTAATTGAATATATTTATTGTTATTAAAAGTGTTCGAGATGAAATGGACTAAATATGTTTTGCTAATGGTTTTTGTAGGGAACCTTTTATCCTGTTCTTCTGTCATCAAAAACCCGAAGATCGCTGCCCTACAGGAAAATTACTGTGCACCAAACATCCAATATACCGAGGATGTGATGTCGGAACCAAACAGTATTAAAGATATATCTGTTGGCCAGAAGTTGTCTGAACATGACTATACTTTGGCATCTCATCTTGGATTATTGCCCTTGCTGTCCCAATTTTCCCATAGTAGTTCTTCACTCGAAAAATTACAGGCCAAGCAAAAAATTACCGATAAAATCATTCTTTTCCAAACAGAAATAAATGCCTTAGCAGCGGAGCTAGACTGTAACGGCGAGCGGTTTGACCAGCTTGCCAGGGTTTTAGATTCCAGGAACAGTAAAAAGAACACCCAGCTCACTGTGGCTTCAATTGCGTTGGGAGCTGCAATTACCCTATCAACAGCACTGATCAAAAACGATGGACTGAGTAATGGAATCAACATTGGCGGAGGAGTCGCCGGTACAGGATTGGGTTTTTTGCTGTTGAACCCCAAAGGTAAAAAGATCGAGTTGAAAACACACAGAAACCTTATCAGGAATGTATGGACGGAAAGTAATATAGATAATGCATTTCCTCCCTCCGTGTGGCGTGTCATGAGTGATAAATCTTTCAGTAACGATGGAAAACTATCGCTTATTCAGACTTTGAAAAAGAGGTGGCTATTGTTTGCATTCGATAACGATATCGATTCGCGTGAGGAAGAGCTTTACTTTGGAAAAGGAGGCTATTTTTTGTCAGATGATATTCATCTGATGTCTGATATGAACAATGAGCTGCAGGCCAGTGTAAGAACCGTACAACAGGATCTACTAAGCCTTACATCTTCAGTAAATCGTTGGTAAACTATTGTGTAAGCTCCCCGTCATATGTCATTGTCTTTAGGGATAAATGATAGAATACGATGGAGGCGTCAATGTGATCTCCCGAATTTGATGGACTAACTATTGACTATAACCACAGGTGATGGTAGTATCAGCAGTACTGTAAGTCTGGTGTAGGAATAGCTATTTGAAAGAACAATCTTGTTGAAGAATAGGTTGTATTCAAAATAAGGAACACTTTTAGTGGATACACATCAGGCATATAAAACTAAGGACATCTTCCAATTTTGAAGGAAGTATATCCCTGGTTACGGATAAATAATTATTACCTACGGGTGAGACTACATTTCACCGTATTTTTCACGGTAGCGTTTGAGTTCATCTTCCGTTTTTTCTAATAGTTTACCCAAAAGTTGGATTTTGTCCTCATAGAGGCTTTTGATGGTATCGCTATCTGAATTAATCATGATGCTACCATTGTTGTTGCCCTTAATGTTGTTGAAGCTATTAAAGTATTTTTGCGAGTCAAAATTTATGATGTCTTCAATTTTGACGCCAAGTACACGGGCAATTTCAAGCAACTTTACATAAGTTAGTACAGTTGCCCCATTTTCAATCTTACTATATCCGGCCTGTGTTATTCCTAGTTGATCTGCCATATATTCTTGGGTAAAATTCTTTAATTCCCTGATATTCTTAATTTTTTCGCTTAAAGATGATGCCATTTGTATGAGAATTAATTATTACTATCAGTTATATTGTATAACTACAAATGTAGTTCTAAAACAGATATAATCTATAATATTGAAAAAAATACAAGCACTTTTATGTTTTTTTAACTAATTGATTGATTTGTTTGGAATTTGTGTTAGATAAAATCATTTTGATTGGTCCGTTAGAGGTGAAGGTGTTAAAATAGTTTGAATACAACACTTTATATATGGGAGAATACCTGACTATGGACAGTAATACTGTTTTTTTAAAGTATAAAAAATGGGAGTGGGCCTATAGATTGGAGGAAATCAGTGATTTGGGGCTACAGAAAAAACGGAAATTGTACTCTTTACCCGATATTGCTGTTGCCTTTGTGACAGCACTATCAATATACCTTATGACCAATACAAATATTGAAGAAGTGTACTATGTTGTTCCCCTGGTTATTTTCTATGCTTTCATTGTTTTGTTGAAATGTAGGCATGCCGATAAGTTTATTTATTATTTGGTAGTGAAAACCAATAATGGGGTGGTAAGAAAAATTAAGATAGATCCCCTTGACAGACAGGATATCAATAGAGAGGTCGTGGAGTTTCTCTCTCTGAAATTTGAAAGAGATATAAAGCGAATAAAATAATAGCTATAGGTGCAACAGTTGTCATTTTTTGATTTGGTATTCTTTGTTATCGCGATAGTCTATGGCTATAGGATAAGTATGCGGAAACAAGGTAAGGACCGGGATGATCCGGAAAACTGATCCTGTTTTGGAATATCCGGACAGAGGTAAAAAATAATCTGACCGGAATTCCAGTTTGTTCAACATTGTTTTGTTAACTACATATCCAGTCATAATCGATTAGATGAATAAGCCCGTCCGTCTGGATATCTGGATGATGGGTACTGAGGAACTTTCCCTGTTCGTTTTCACTTATACATATTTTTTCCTTGGGTTCCCATTGCGACCTTTCGTAGTCCCATTGGATTGTCCTTGCAATATAGTCGCAATTTTCAATGAGCTGAATAGCCTCCTGTTTTGTAATCTTGAAGGCTTTTGTTGCGCCTTCACGTTGTTTTACATGAACTGCGTAATGTGTAATAGCGCCATTAATGTCTTTCCATAGGCCGGAGATGTTGAGTTGTAGCATAGTATGATGATATGGGTTATGGTACAAAGATATGTGATAAAAAAAAAATGTTTGTATCGAACAATATGACTTCCATCTATGAGAAAGAAGGATAAAGAGCCTGCGAACCAGATCAAGAGCTTATTTGGAAAGGTAGATAAGGGCATGGGATAGTTTTATGTTCCATCAATGAACCATTGGGTAGCCACTAAATCCCTATAGATATGAAAAAAAGATTAGTAATTATTATCGATGACGATCCTATATTACGTTTTACTCTCCGTAAAATGTTGATTGGTCTTCCCGCTTGGAATCTGAATGTGATTGGTTTTGAGAACGGGGTACAGGCCATGGATTACTTTCAGTTAAACAAGGATAGTCCGACACAATTACCGGATATACTGTTTGTAGACATCAATATGCCAGTAATGTCCGGCTGGGAGCTTATGGACGAAATAAAACGGAGCGGTACATGTATTATCAATCACATCCCGGTTTTTATTTTGAGTTCCTCAACAAGTCTACTGGATCGGGAAAGAATTAAGGAATACCCATTTATCAATGGTTATCTGGTCAAGCCCCTTAAGAAGGCAGAGCTATTGGTCCTTATTGATTCCCATCTGTCCGATGACAGATAATCTTAATGGCAGCCCTATGTTATGATGGGGCTGTTTAATTGGCTATGGGAATTTCACCAATATTCCACTTAGCGATAGGGCTATGTAAATGCCGGGAAAATTGGCTGGAACCAAACTTCTATAAAAATGCCCCGCCAGATACCTCTATACGCTGTCCGGTTACCCATCGGGCATCGTCAGAACACAAAAAAGCGACTACACCGCCAATATCTTCAGGAGTTGCCACCCGGCCGAGGGCAGCTATGCTTTTTGCCCATTCCATCGCCTGTGGCGTATCACGGAGACGCCCGCCACTGAAATCGGTAGCCACAGCTCCTGGTGCAATCGAATTGGCACGAATGCCTTTACTCCCCAATTCCTTCGCAAGATACCTTGTAACGGTTTCCATGGCTGCTTTCATGGCTGCATACGCAGCACTTCCCTGTATGGTAAATCGGGTTAGGCCTGTGGTTATATTTACAATCCCCCCATTATCGTTCAGTACTGGTAGTAACTTTTGCGTTAAAAAGAAAGTTCCTTTTAAATGTATATTCATTAAGTCGTCGAACTGGTCTTCCGTAGTTGCCTCAAAGGAAGGGATGGGTAAGCCAATCCCTGCATTGTTTACCAGAAAGTCTATTTTGTCAGTTCCGAATGCGTTCAGCATATTAGTTTTCAATATTTCTACAAAAACATTTAATTCAGAAATAAAGGCAATGTCCAATTTCAGGCAGATAGCCCTTTGTCCCAATGCAACGACTTCGGCAACTACCCGTTCAGCTTCTTCCCTTTTGGAATGATAGGTTAGTATGATATCGAGCCCTTTTTTTGCAAGATTTAATACGCTTTCACGTCCAAGTCCCCGGCTCCCCCCGGTTACCAGTGCTATTTTGTTCTTTTCCATGATTTAGTCAAATGTTTTAATTGTCAAACAAATATATTGTACATTTGGTATTATTTTGATATTAGTATACAAAAGGATACCGAATGAAAGAAAAGCATATTGAGGAGAAACTGAAGTATATTGAAGATTTCTATACAGCTGTTAACGGCAAATGGAAGCTTTCTATTCTTATAGCGATGTATAATGGCAAGAAACGTTTCAAGGAAATACAGTCTGTAATTCCCAAGATCACCAACCGTGTGTTATCCAAAGAGCTCAAGGATCTGGAAGCAAATAAAATGATTACCCGTAGTGTTTATGACACAATTCCCGTTACCATCGAATATGAGGTGACAGATTACTGTTTGACCCTGAAACCGATTATTGGAATGATGACAGAATGGGGTAAAAATCATAGAAAAAAAGTATCCGGTAATGGATAGCATAGATATTAGGGGGGCACAGGTGAATCGATTCAGTGCATTTTCATGTCTGCAGTTATTATCTTCTATACTTGCAGGTATGTCATGCTATGGTTAATTACTGATAAAGTGTAAAAAGTGGTTTGGCTTTTATTTGTATGTTGTGTGGTATGTAAAAAGTATTGACCCGGTATATCCACATAATCATGTAAACCTGAGATTTTCCAGTTTGATAGTTGTATCGATGCTGATGAAGTGATGAGTATGGTTAAGTTATTCCATGAGAAATATAATATTCAGATAATAAGCGTACAGAAGGTATTGTTTTCAATTATAAGACACCGGATAGTTTCTTTAGAAATTATTGCTGGCTGAAGAGAATAATATTAATAGAAGCATTATATATTATTAAAACTGCGATAGATAGATATGACGGAGGGGAATCAAAATTGTACCGTAATTCTGGAATTCTATGATTGGGGTAGAAAATATCGATACAATTTTCACTCGTCATAAAAAAAGTCATTTGTAATTTATTAATATATTGTAAATTAGATATTTGGAAGTCTAAAAGAAATTTTTGATGTCGAACCCCTGTAAAGCCTATATTGATAGGAGGGTATAAAGAAAAAAAAACCTTGTAAATCATTGATTTACAAGGTTTTGTGGAGTCGGAGAGAATCGAACTCTCGTCCAAACAAGCAATCGAAGAGCTTTCTACACGTTTAGTTTCCGATTAAATTTTCGACAAAAAGCAAGGCCGGAAACCGCCACTTTTTGCTTAGCTTTATGAATGTCAGAACGGATTTAAAGCATTACCGTTCCTAGGTTTACTTTTACGGTTCCCCTGAACAAAACGCCATAAACCAAGGCTTTTTAGAGGAATCCAGCTTTCTCGTCTAACGAGAACTAGGCAAATCGTACTATAATTCGGATTAAGCAGCTAAAGCGTAATTATTTTCGCCGTTTATAAGTTTGAAACATGATATTTACGAGCTGTGTCCCGGCGCTCGACGTGCTTACTGTCCAATTCCACTCGCTGTCAAAACCAGTCGACCCCAAGTAGTAGGAAAATACTATAATGAATATAGCAAAAACCAGACCGCAAATATAAATCATTAAATTTTCAATTAAAAATAATTGCAACACTATTCTTTAAATGTTACATTTGGGAACTATTTATTAAAAACAAACTAAACAATCCCTGAGAAGTTACATTATTAACAGTTTTTGACCTGTTTAAATGTTAATTTTTCAAAAGCTACTTACGATAAAAATGAAAATTGGACTTATCAAGGAACGAAAAAACCCGCCCGACAGACGCGTTGTTTTTTCTCCTGCAGAATTACTGAAATTAAAAGAACTTTATCCGCAGACAGAAATTAAAGTAGAATCATCCGATATCAGAATCTTTACCGATGCCCAATATGCAGCATTAGGCTTCGAAGTAACGGAGGATATGAATGATTGTGATGTATTAATAGGTGTAAAGGAAGTACCTGTTGATGCCTTGATTCCGGATAAAAAATATTTTTTCTTTTCGCACACCATTAAAAAGCAGCCGTATAACCGAAAATTATTAGTGGCTTGTCTTGAAAAAAATATCCGTTTGATCGATCATGAAACTATTGTTAATGAAACCAACCACCGCCTGATCGGTTTCGGAAGATATGCCGGAATTGTGGGAGCTTACAATGGTTTTAGAGCATTCGGAATCAAATACGAACTATTCAACTTACCTAAAGCAGAAACCCTGGCAGATAAGGCCGCTTTGATTGAACGTTTAAGAAGACCTTTTTTACCGCCTATTAAGATTGTCCTGACCGGTCACGGAAAAGTAGGAATGGGAGCCAAAGAAATTCTGGACGGTATGAAAATAAAACAGGTTTCCATTGAGGACTATTTAACAAAGAACTACTCGGAACCGGTTTATACACAAGTTGACGTTTTGGATTATAACAAACGCAAAGACGGTCAGCAACTGGACAACCAGGATTTTTACCACAACCCTCAGGATTATGTATCCGATTTTGAACGTTTCACAAAAGTATCGGACATTTTTATGGCCGGACATTTTTATGGAAACGGCGCACCGGTAATTTTGTCACGGGAAATGCTGAATGCACCGGACAACAGAATTAAAATCGTGGCCGATATTTCCTGTGATGTGGAAGGGCCTATTGCCTGTACCTTAAGAGCATCCACTATTGCAGAACCTTTATACGGTTATTACCCGAGTGAAGACAAAGAAGTAGAGATCACACATCCGGGTGCTATTGTAGTAATGGCGGTTGATAATTTACCTTGTGAATTGCCAAAAGATGCCAGCGAAGGATTTGGTGAAATGTTTTTGGAACACGTTATCCCGGCTTTCTATAATAATGACAAAGACGGAATCTTACATCGCGCTAAAATTACCGAAAACGGTAAACTAACCGAACGATTCAGCTACTTACAGGATTATGTAGATGGCGAAAAAGTAAGCTAATAAATATAAGACAGTGGTTATAATAAAAAGCCTTTCATGACTATGAAAGGCTTTTTATTTATCAGCACGACATTGCCTTTTACCCTTTGCTTTTTGCCAATTGCCCTTTGCTATTACCTTTTACCAATTACTCACCCCTTTTTCAAAAAATCCACCAAACCTTTAAAATAAGTATTCTGGTCATCATACATACTCATGTGTGCCCCGTTGGAACAAAACAGGTAGCTGCCTTTTGGCAATAATTTCGACATTTCTTCCATGTGTTTCGGATCCATCGTATCATATTGAGCGCCAATAACCAAAGTCGGAACGCTGATGTTTTTCAAATCCTTTTTACGATCCCATTTTGCCAGTTTTCCGGATATTCCAAACTCGCTGGGTCCCTGCATTGTTACATATAACGACTGATTTATTTTGGAGAAAGAACGGTTCATTGGTTCCGGCCAGTCATTTACCGGTAATCTGCAAACGTGTTTCGTATAGAAATTAGGCAGCAGCAGCTCCATATAACGCGGATTATTAAAATCTCCTTTGGCTTCAATACTTCGGATTTCCTGCAATACTTTCGGATCCATCTCTTTAGCCAGTACATTTTTGGCATAGAGATCATATTCCGGAGCACTCGACATCATATTGGAAATAATAAGACCTTTCAGATTGTTCTGGTATTTTAACGCATATTCCATGGCCAGAATTCCGCCCCAGGAATGTCCCAGCACATAGAAATTATCCTTGTTGAGCTGCAATGCCTGCCGAACCTGTTCGACTTCCTCTACATAACGGGGAAGATCCCAAAGCGTAGTGTCCTGGGTAGCGCTGGAATTTCCGCAGCCTAACTGATCGTAATAAATAAACTCAATTCCTTCTTTTGGGAGGAAACTCTCAAAACACTCAAAATATTCATGGGTCGCTCCGGGACCGCCATTTAACAATAGTACTTTAATCTTCGGATTATTTCCGATCCGTTTTGTCCAGATATTAAACGTCCCTTTAGGCGTTGTTATCGGAATAACCTGTACACCACCGTTTTTTATACCGCTGCCGGTATCTTCAAAATAATCCAATACAACAGTACCGGCTGCTGATTTTTCCATTTTAGTACAGGACGTAAAACCTATCAGTAACAAGGATATAAAGGTGATTATTGTTGTTTTTCGCATGATGATATGATTTAGAAAGGATTATAAAGTTATTAAAAAAGAATCAGATTTTACGCGTTATAACCCGCTTCCGTTTGTAAAGAAAATCCATTAACAGTATCTTTACCCTATGGATTCACTCACACAGATAGTATTGGGAGCAGCCGTTGGCGAAAAGATTCTGGGAAGAAAAATCGGAAACAGAGCCATGCTGTATGGCGCTATTGCCGGAACAATTCCCGATCTGGATGTCCTGGTCGGCAAACTGTTCGATCCGGTCACAGCCGTAGCCATACACCGCGGATTCAGTCATTCGATACTCTTCTTTTTATTACTGTCGCCCTTATTAGGCTGGCTGATATCCAAAAGAGAAAAAGACAGTAAAGTTTCCGTAATGAACGGAGCCGGCCTGGTCTTTTGGGCCTTGTTCACCCATGCTTTACTGGATGCCTTTACCACCTGGGGAACGCAGCTGCTATGGCCGTCGGCTTATAAATTTGCCTTTAAATCAATTTTTGTCATTGACCCGTTATATACGGTTCCGTTTATCATCTGCCTGATTGCCGCAATGCGGAAAGAGCGAACCGATTACAAGCGTACCCAATGGAATATTTTAGGACTAAAGATCAGTACAGGCTATCTTTTAATTACGCTGCTGCTAAAAGGAATTACCTATTATAAATTCCGACAGGCATTATTGGATGCTAAAATTGAATATGCACAAATGGAAACCAAACCGTCACCGTTCAATACCATATTATGGACTGCCAATGTGGAAACTGCGGATGCCTATTTAATAGGGGACTATTCTTTTTTTGACAGCCAGCCCATCACCTTCAAAGCCTATCCTAAAAACCATCAGCTTTTAGGAAGTCTTTCCGGTACTACAACAGTAAACCGGCTGATTGCCATTTCGGAAGGTTGGTACACCATTAGTGAAAAAGGGGGAAAGCTTTACTTTAACGACCTGCGTTTCGGACTACTGAATCCGGATGAAAACAACCCGCAATTTGCCTTTAGTTACGAACTGTTACCGGAAAACGGAGCATTAACCGTTAGGGAAGTACCCAAAAGTAAAAAAGACGGTATGCTTTTACTGCAAAAGTTATGGAATAGGATAGGAGGCAATTAAAGGTATCCTATTTTTTCTTAACTTGTTTTCTGTAAATAGTCAGGAAAGAAACAGCCGATGAAAAAAATCACACATCATTACGGTATTGGATTGGACTGGGTGGAATCGCTTGCGAAGCAGCTGGAAGGGAAAGTAGAAGGCAATTTTATGATAATTCCGGAGCATATTCACACGGGACAGCGTTACTTCCTGAATTGCGGTCCCGGAATAACAGCACTCTATATTGATGTGGTGTACCATACGGAAATCCATTTCCGCCAACAAAACCTGACCGATGATTTTATCGGGATGTATTACAACCTTACGGAAGGTGAAGCTGTACTGCTTTCCGATGATATTGCCAATCCTATCGGGCGTTGGAATTACAACCTGGCCATCGTTGACGGAGCGCTCTATTCCGATTATATTGTAAAGGAAAACAGCCATACCTTTGCCCTTTGTATTTTTATTAAAAAGAGCCTGATAAAAGAATACATTAAAGACAATCCTTCTTTGCGGGAACATGTCGATACAATAATGGATACCGAAAAAAATACCATTATCCGGTTTACCCGAATGAGCAGTGAAAGTTACCACCTTCTGAACGACTTGCGCAATCAGCAGCTCGAAAGCCTTTCGTTTCCGTATTATCTGCAGGGAACCATTCAAAGCCTTTTGGCCGATTATATTGAGAAAATGACCATCAGCGATATTGTGATCGAAAAAGTAAATGAGGACGACCTGAACGGTATTATAAAATCACAGTCTTTCCTGATTGAAAATTTAGACAGTGTATTTCCGGGAATTGAACTGCTGGCAGCACAGGTTAACATGTCGGAATCCAAATACAAGAACCTTTTTAAAAAGATAACCGGGATTCCGCCCAATACGTTTTTCCTGAATAATAAGCTTTTAAAATCAAGAGCACTGCTGCAGGAAAAGGAACTGACAATTGCGCAGATTGCCGATGCGCTGCATTTTGCCAACAGTTCCTATTTTATCTCAAAATTCAGGGACTTTTTCGGAATGTCGCCCAAAGAATATTCGAAACAACTCTATTCATGAAAGAAATTAACCATACCTATTCCCTGAAACCGGATTGGCAGTTCGCTATTGCGGCACAAATAGGCGCGCCGTTAATTGACAATAAATGGATTGTACAGCCGGAAAATTTAGGAGCAGGCGGAAGCTATTTCCTGGAAGTGGCTCCGGGTTTATCGGTAGTGGTACTGGATCTGGTATTCAACCAGCCGGTCCGGATTCGGAGGGATCGTTCGGAAGAAGACTTTTATATCATTCATTACGACTTTAGCGATGAAATGAATGTGATGAAAATCAACGACGAAAAACATAAAATCGGGTACCGGTCTATTTTGGGACTGGGAGTTATTGATAACAGGATCAGCAATGTTTTTGAACCGGTTGTCGGAGAACGCGTTTTTGCAATTCGTTTGCTGGTGGCTAAAAAAATATTGGATTTTCCAATGAAAAGCGGAACCGGTAAAGGAAAAAAGAATCCGGAAAAGACCCTGTATTTTTACGACCATGTAGACAGTAAAAGCAAAGTCATCATGCACCGCATCAAAAATAAAACCTTTTCCGATCCGGCTTACGATCTGTACCTGAGAGGAGTGGCCTTTAAATTGCTGGCCAAGTTTATGGACCGTTATGCCAATCTGAAAACGATTAACCGGATAACGGAAAGTGATATAAAAGCCCTGTCGGTAACCAAAGAATATTTAATGAATAATGTACTCGAACCATTTCCGGGGCTTGATTTTTTATCGGATATGGCAGGAATGTCCGTCTCAAAATATAAAGCGCTATTTAAAGAAGTCTATCTTGATGCTCCGAATAAGTTTTATATCCGGGAGAAAATGCTGCTGGCACAGGAATTACTGAAAAGCGGCGCCCATACTACTTT
This sequence comes from Flavobacterium sp. 40-81, assembly GCF_001898245.1. Lineage (NCBI taxonomy): Bacteria > Pseudomonadati > Bacteroidota > Flavobacteriia > Flavobacteriales > Flavobacteriaceae > Flavobacterium > Flavobacterium sp. 40-81. Next base: position 121,880 of record NZ_MKTM01000033.1, on the reverse strand, counting down.
ATCGGCGGTGATGCTCACATTAGGCTACAACCGACTGAATTATTTTGCTGCACAATACCACCGTTATACCGGTAATCATCCGTCTGATGATCTTAAAAAAGAATAAGAGTAAAGATATTTTGTTGTTTTAAAACGGTATTTTGTCTTATTGTGTGATTTTTATAACTTTTTAGTGCAGTTTTTGCCAGGTGTTTATACCAATTTTGCAGCGTCGATAACTGACGTTAAAAAGAAAGTATATGAAACACACGGTATTAAAAGGACTGCATATAGTGATGGTTTTATTTGTTGTACTGAAAAACCTGTGGTCTGGTATGGCAATAATGACGGAAGATACTGCCACAGCATCATTTTTTCTGGAATTGGGCTTTTCGAATGATGGGATTATGATGTTAGGGATGCTGGCAGTTGCCTGTGCCGGTTTAATACTGATACCGCAAACCTATATAATCGGGAACCTGATAACGGCTTCGATGACCTTTCTGATCATCTGTTTTAACCTGCTGGAAGAAAATCTCTGGGAAGCCATTACAGAAGTTCCTTTTTTATTACTTATCGTGGTCATGGTAAGGCTCAACCACCCCTATATAAACCGGTATCAATGGATAGATGTTATGTTTGAGAGGGATAGCTGATTCCGGAACTAAAATCGATTTTACCAATACTGAAATCGAAACAATCCATTTTATCGTATAGCGTTTTAGCACCGGAATTTGTATTTTTGAGCATCCTAAAAAGTAAGCCATGAAAATTGTAATATCACCAGCCAAATCATTAGATTTTGAAACGCAGTTACCCACAAAACAATATACCGAAGGAAATTTTTTAAAAGAAGCCAATACGGTTCATAAAGTACTGAAGAAAAAGAAACCGAAAGAACTTTCGGAATTGATGGCTATTTCTGAAAAATTAGCCGATTTAAACTGGCAGCGCAATCAGGAATGGGCAACCCCGTTTACACCCGAAAATGCCCGTCCGGCGGTATATGCTTTTAATGGTGATGTTTATATCGGGCTGGATGCCTATTCGCTTCCGGAGGAAAAACTGGAAGTATTGCAGGACAAACTCAGGATTCTGTCCGGCTTATACGGTTTACTGAAACCATTGGACCTGATCCAGCCATACCGACTGGAAATGGGAACCAGACTGCCAATAGGAAAAAGCAAAGACCTATATGAATTCTGGAAAACAAAGCTTACCAAAGCCTTGAATGCCGAGCTGAAAAAAGACGAATTATTCATCAATCTGGCGAGTAACGAATACTTTTCTGCCATCGACAAAAAAGCCTTGAAAGTACCGGTGATCACTCCGGAGTTTAAAGACTATAAAGACGGCAAACTTAAAATGATCAGCTTCTTTGCCAAAAAGGCGAGAGGAATGATGGTGCGTTATATTATTGAAACCAATGCCGAAACCATTGAAGACCTGAAAGGCTTTAATTATGAAGGATATCAATATGATGCGAATCTGAGCAAAGGGCATACCCTGGTTTTTACACGTTAATATTAAATCGGTATAAATTAGGTACTTGTAAGTGATTTAAACAGAATTTTCGTAAATTTAGTCAACCAAAACTATGTCCCTATGGAAAAACTATCATTTACCCTGGCTATGGCCTTGGTTTTAGTACTTGGAGCGTGTACCGCAACGAAAAAGGCGACTGCTTACGATAAAATGACCGGTAACAGCTGGCAGCTGGAATATATAACCGGCGTCAGAATTGCTTTTGAAGGCCTGTATCCGGAACAAAAGCCGCAGCTTTCATTTAATCAAAAAACACAGGAAGTAAACGGCAATACAAGCTGTAACCCGTTTTCGACAAACTATACGGCTAAAGATCCTAATTTTATTAAAATTGAAGCACCCAAAGCGATGACCATGCGTTTCTGTGAAGGAGAAGGAGAAAAACGCTTTTTGGACATGCTGCAAAAAATAAACAAATATGATGTCACACCAGACGGAAAACTGGTTTTACTGATGGATGATATTGTAGCGATGCGATTTATAAAAAAAATAGACTAATTGTAAAGGAGAGCAGTATGAAAAGCAGATTAATCCTCTTAGCATTAGTAGCGATAGCAGCAGCAGGCTGTAAAAAAGAGGCAACCAGAGAAAAAATTGAAGATAAAGATATTTCAATGGTTCCGACTGTCCAGGAAGATTGTTATGCCTATAAAAAAGACGGCAATACAATTTATATGCGCCTTAAAAAAGACAATACAACTACAGTTAAAGGCGATCTGGAATATGCATTTAGTGAAAAAGATGCCAATAAAGGAACTTTTGAAGGAACCGTTAAAGGCGATACTTTAATTGCCATGTATACCTTCACTTCAGAAGGTGTGGAAAGTAAAAGAGAAGTCGCTTTTCTGATAAAGGATAAAACCTTAATTGAAGGATATGGGGAAGTGGAAGAGCATGAGAGCGCTGTAGCTTTTAAAAACAGGTCTAAATTAGTATTCAATTCGAATATGCCGCTCACAAAAGTGGACTGTAAGAAATAAAAGAACCCCGTTTTAAAACGGGGTTCTTTTTTTATAAATGTTCATTCTGGATTAATGCATATAAAAATACTCCTCATAATCGCGGAGTGTTTCACGGGTCATTTTGCGCTGGTCGCGTGATAATTCCCGCAAAGCTTCGACACCTTTTTTAGCACAACGTTTTATTCCCGTTAGGCGGATCGAAAAATCCATCAGTCTGGAAACATCGTCAGGGCTTAACTTCTGCTTCAGTTCCTCAATATAGTTTTTGAATTCATAAACAACCTCGCGATTTTGTTCATAATCGGATTTTAAATCGTCTAATAGTTCATTTATCTCTTTCTCAATATCATTACAACGATCTTCACTCTTTTTGCTGAATTCTTCAAGAATCTTTTTTTCTGAGTTGCTAAATAATCCCATAGTAATAGTTTTTTGTTGTGTATAACTATTTTAAAATCAATGATTTGATGTGATATAAAGGTACGGTGTTTTTTTGAAAATAAAAAGGGAAATTTATTTTATAACGCAATGATAATATGCCAATAAAAAACGCTGGAAATATAATCCAGCGTTTTCTACAACAAATTAAATAACCTTAATTAAAATTAGTGAACATTTGACATGTCTACTTTTCCGGAACCTTTTCGGATTAAGAGTACAAAGGGTACACAAACCAGAAACAGGATGCCCAGATACATAAATACGTCCATATAGGATAATACAGTCGCCTGTTTCATAACGGAATAATCAATAGCCTGATGTGCTTTGTTAAGCGCTTCACTGCTGCTGAATCCTTTGGACATGAATCCGGCCTGTAATTGCTGAATACGTTGCTGTACTTCAAATTTGGCACCATCCAGGTTGGCAATTAAATCCACGCGGTGCCCTTGTGTAAAGCGGGCAATAAAAGTGGTTATAATGGCAATACCGAATGAACCGCCCAATTGTCGCATCATTCCGGTAAAAGCGGCTCCTTCACCAATGCTTTTCCCTTTCAGGGTGGAAAGTGCCAGAGTGGTAATCGGAACAAACAGTAAACCTAAACCAACACCGCGCAATATCAATGGCCAGAACATATGTTCCGTTCCGGTATCGGGAGTGATGACATTATGCATCCAGAAGGTAAAACCAAAGAATAACATAAAACCAACAGCAACCATATAGGATTGCGGTACACCGCGCTGAATCAGCTTACCGATAATCGGCATCATAATCCCGGTCATGATCGAACTCGGAATCAGTAATAATCCGGCATCGGTTGCCGTCCATCCCAGTACAGACTGGGTATAGATCGGAATGATAAAGGTGGAACCGTATAATCCGAAACCTAATATAAAACACATGATGGTTCCCACACGCAAATTACGATCCTGCAGTACTCTTAAATTAACAATAGGATGTTTGTAGGTTAACTGTCGCCAGATAAATAAAAGCAATCCAAAGAACGATACAATACTTAATGTAACAATCAGATTATCGGCAAACCAGTCATCCTGTTGTCCGTGTTCCAGTACAAACTGAAGCGAACCGATAAAAGAGGCCAGAAATACAATTCCCCACCAGTCTACCTGGCTGGCTTTTAGTTTCTCACCGTATTTAGGGCTTTTCACGAATGAAAGGGTCAATACGGTAGCAATGATTCCCAACGGAATATTGATATAGAAAATATACGGCCATGAAAAATTATCTACTAAATAACCTCCTAACGGCGGACCTAATGTTGGCCCTACAATCACACCCATTCCATAAATAGCCTGTGCCATTCCTCGTTTTGCAACGGGATAACTTTCCGTAATAATGGTTTGTGCTGTTACTAGCAGCGCACCACCACCCATACCCTGGATGAAACGGAAAGCAACAAGCTCCCAGATATTAGTCGCATTACCACAAAGGAAAGAGGAAACGGTAAAGATAATAATGGATGCGGCGAAATAGTTTCTGCGTCCGAATTGCTGGGACAACCAGCTGGTCATTGGAATAACGATTACGTTAGCAATGGCATAAGCGGTAATTACCCAGGCAACATCGGTCAGAGTAGCCCCTAAACTTCCTCTCATGTCGTTTAGGGCTACGTTTACGATAGTAGTATCGACAATCTCCAGCAGCGCACAAAGTACGGCAGTGATTGTGATAATGACTCTTCTAAAGCCATATTCTACTAAATTATCTTCTCCTGCTGCTTCCATATTATTTTATATGTACGTCCACTTCTACGTTCATTCCCGGACGTAATAATTTTACTTTTTCGGCATCGTTATTTCCTGTTAATTTGATTTTTACAGGTAAACGCTGAATGGTTTTTACAAAGTTTCCGGTAGCATTATCCGGAGGCAGGATTGAAAAACGGGCTCCGGTAGCCGGTGAAAACGAATTGATTTCCCCTTCAAACTTATAATCAGGGTAGGCATCTACTTCAATGATTACTTTTTGTCCGGCTCTCATTTTGTTAAGCTGTGTTTCTTTAAAATTAGCTACAATCCAGGTTTCCTGGTTGTTAATGATATAGAACAGCGCCTGTCCCGGTTGTACCATTTGTCCCGGCTGGATATCAATGCTTGAAACCTGTCCGTCAATAGCTGCTGTAACTACAGTGTAACCTAAATTTAAGGCTGCAGCATCAAGAACCGCCTGTGCTCTTTTAATGTTGGCAGCGGCAACAGAAGTCTGTTTGTTGGCAACAGTTGTTTTAGAAACCACAGCATCACGTTGGTGTGCGCTGGCATTGCGTTGCTGTTGTAAAACTTCAACTTCTTTTTCGGCCTCTTGTTTGGCCGCTAAAGCCTGCTCATACTGTTGTTTTGTTATCGAATGATTTTTGTAAAGATTCTCGTAACGCTCGAAATCGTTTTTCGCTCTTCCGTAACGGATTTTTGCAGCATCAATGTTTCCTACATTCGACTGGATTGTCGCATCGGAAATAGAAATATTGGCAGCAGAAGCACTAACATCGGCTTTGCTTACTTCCAAAGAACTTTCAGCACTCGCTAATGCCGCTTTGGCTTCTTCCACTTTTACTAAATAATCTTTATTGTCGATTACAAATAAAGTATCTCCTTTTTTTACAAAGTCATTGTCTTTTACATAAACTTTGGCTACATAACCCGATACTCTTGGTATAATAGGGTTCATGTTTTTTTCAATTTGAGCATCATCAGTTTCTTCGTGAGCCTGTGCATGCATATATTTAAAGATTCCGTAAACAGTTCCTAAAACAACTAAGGAGCCCAGAATGATTATGAATTTTTTATTAGATGGTTTCTTTTCCATGATCTTAAAGAAATTAGTATTAGTTTTTGGTAAGGGTTGCTGTTGCTGTTAATTTTCCGCTGGCTGCTAAAGCATCATAGTATTTTTCAATACTGTTGGCTTTCGAAAAGGCCAGGTTTATTTTGGATTGCAGCTGTTCTACATCGGCTTCCAGCAAATCATTGGTATCCGAAAGACCGTTGTCGTATTTGTCTTTTACAATACGGTAATTTTCGGTAGCCTGTTCTACGGCTTCCTGGTATACTTTGTTTTGTTTGATTGCCAGCTGGTAGTTTTCATTTGCCTGTTGTGTTTCCACTTTTACGCGGTCGGTCATGATCTCTACAGCCTGTTCTGCCTCATGCGCTTTGCTTTTGGCGGCTTTTACTTCTTTTCCGTTTTTGAAAATAGAAGACAAGTCATAGGAAACACCAACACCAAAATTCATCGCATTGGTTACCGTCATCACATTTTGCAGATCCAAAGCAATATAACCGCCCATCAGTGAAATAGAAGGGTAGTAGCTCCCTTTGGCAACCTTAACATTCGTTTCGGCAGCTTTGTGTTGCGAACGCATGGCTTCAAGGTCATTTCTTCCGGTTAAAGCTTCGTCCACACTCGCGTTAAAAGAAGCATTTTTTTCAAAAACCGCTTCATTCGGAACAACTTGTGTGCCTTCGGCCAGTTTTAAAAGTGTGATCAGCTGATAATTCACCGTGCTGACATTTTTTTTCGCTTCTTCCAGGGCAATTTTGTAGTTCGAAACCTGTAATTGCGCTTTTAATAAATCATTACGGGCAATCAATCCGTTTTGCTCCATTGCTGTAAAATCTTTTACACGTTGCTCGGCACTTTTAATGTTTTCGGCAATTAAAGATGTGCTTTCCTGCGCTTTAAAAAGGTTTACATACAATTTTACAACATCCAGTGCCAGCTGCTCTTTTGTATTCTTAGCGGTATATTGCTCCGCCTGATAAAGGTTTTCTGCAGCTTTGATGTTGTTCTGGATTTTAAATCCGGCAAAAAGGGGTAGGGAAGCACTAGCTTGTCCTAACATTAACTGATTCACTTTTGGTGCAGCTCCCGATTCTTCTCCGCTTCCTCCAAGTTTTAGCTTGACGTCGGCGTTCGTTAATCGTTGGTATTGACCGCTGATTTTTAAATCAGGGTACTGACGATTTTTGACCGTTTGCATTTCAAATTCCTTTGTAGCGACTTTAGTGTCGGCTAATTTTGCTTCGGTACTTTGTGTCATAGCCAGTTGTATCGCTTCATCCAATGACATTTTCTTTTTCTCCTGAGCTTCAGAAGTGAAAACGCCAAAAAGGAAGAAGGCTCCCAACCAGATGGAACTATTCTTCATAGGTTAAAAGTGCTTTAATTGTTTTCTGAATGTGTTTTGTTAAATCATTTTTGATGTAGTGGTCGTATTTATCATCGGTGTCAAGACCTAATAGTTCGGCATAAAAAGTTTTATTCATCTGGAAATGAAAATAGGCACCCATGATGGTTGGAGGAATCAGGGTAACATTAATATCCTTTTTAAACTGTCCTAAATCCTGACCTTCTCTGATAATGTCTTTTAGCGCTTCAAGATTGTATCGTTTAACCTCATTAAAGGATTCGCAGTTAATTTCCCGTTTCTTCGAGCTGATCTCAAAGTGAATGATCTGATACATCCCCTTATTTTTATTGATGCGGGTAATGTATAGCTCGATTAGCTTGTCAATCTTTTCAAAAGGGGTAAGTGCTTCTTTATACAGGTTTTCGATTTGCAGACGCAGGCCTGCTATTCTTCCAATGATTAAAGCTTCCAGTAGTTTTTCTTTGGAGCCAAAATAGTAAGATATCATGGCAACGTTAATGTTCGCTTCTTTGGCAATGTCTCTGACGGAAGTGCCGTCAAAACCATGTTCGGAAAACAACCGTTCTGCTACCGACAGAATCTCCTGTTGTTTATCGTTAAAATCAGACATCATTTACATTGTTAAAATGAGACTGCAAAATTAAACACTTGTTTAAATTAAACGTTTGTTTAGTTTTAATTTAACGTTATTTTAACTAAATTAAAAAGAGGCTGATGCTACGCTATTCCTATGATTGTAGAAAGAAATTACAGGCTATAGCCTTGAAAATAAAACAAAAAGGGCAGGACAGAATAACAGAAATAATTTGTTTTAAGTGCTGCACATATTCCAACTTTTTTATACTTTTACCCACCGCAACTGCGCTAAAAGCAAGAACAGCTTTTCAAACGAAAAACTGCTCTTTTACAACCGGATAAAAGATTATCCGGAATCATAAATAAAATCGATAGCTATTCGCTAATTTATTTTAATTCAGTATTTTGTACTGCATTAGTTAAATGATACTTTTAATAAAACTTTCAATGCCGTCTATTTTGTTGTGCTTAAGGTAATTGACGAAAGCACTGCCTATAATGGCACCTTTTTGATGCCTGACAGCCTCCGAAAACGTTTCGGAATTACTGATTCCGAAACCGACAATCTGCGGATTTTTCAACTTCATTCTGGCAATCCTTTCAAAGTAATCTTTTTGTTCCGTGCCAAAAGCATTCTGGCTTCCGGTTACACTGGCACTGCTCACCATATAAATAAATCCGTTTGAAATACTGTCGATGTATTCGATGCGCTCAACCGATGTTTGAGGTGTTATTAAAAAGATATTGATCAGTCCGTTTTTCTCGAAAATGGCTTTGTAATCCTGATCAAAAACGGTCACCGGAAGATCCGGAATGATCAAACCGTCAATGCCGATTTCGGCACATTTTTCACAGAATTTTTCAACGCCATATTGCAGAATAGGATTGAAATAGCCCATAATCAATAACGGAATTTGTACTGTTTTCCGAATGTCTTTTAGCTGTTCAAACAGTAAATTGGTTGTCATGCCGTTTTCCAGTGCCTGTGTGGAACTGGCTTGAATTGTTGGCCCGTCGGCTAAGGGATCACTAAAAGGCAATCCGATTTCAATCATGTCAACACCGCTTTTTTCCAGATTTTCAATAATGGAAACAGTGTCGTTGCGATTCGGATAACCCGCTGTAAAGTATATAGACAATATTTTTTTGTCTTCCTGAAGTTTTATATTGATGCGATTCATTGTTAGATACGGTTTTTGATTTTTGAGGTTTGAAGTTAGATATACGATGTTTGATTTTTGAGGTTTGATATGGGATATATGAGGTTTGATATATGAAGTTTGATGTGCGATATTAGAAGTGAGAAGTTTGATGTTGGATACCCCACACTTCTAAAATCATATATCTACCTCATACTTCTAATATCATATATCTAAAATCCTACTTCTAACCTAATCTCAAATGTTTTTTATTTTTTTAATGGATGCAACCATAATGGCTACAATTTCATCGGATTCCTGTATTAATGGTGTTATTTCGGCAGTGATGTTTATTTTTTGATGAATAGTAATATCCGATAATAGCTCTAAAAAATAGTGGCTTTCATCGGCTTCTTCTTCAACTATTTTTAATTTATAAATAAAATCAGCTGTAGATTTAGCTCTTTGTGATGCCCTGTAGTTAGCTCCAACCGAACTGGAGCACCGTATTAGTTGATTTACATAAGCATTGTACTCTCTGGTTTTTGGCAGCTTACTACAAAGCATCCAGCAGTCAATTGCAAATTTCTTTGTCCGTTTGATCATTATTTCTTTCATGGCGTATAAGGTTAGTAACTACAAGATAAGACAAATTTTGAGGTTAGAGGTTAGATTTTTGAGGTTAGATATATGAGGTAAGAGGTTTGATATGTGAAGTAAGAGGTTAGATATTTCTCTGTAAATCGAATTTCATACTTCTAATATCACATATCTAAAATCACACTTCTAATATCGTATATCTAAAATCCTACCTCTAAATATTCTCTAATATCCAAAATATCCTATATAGGTGTTTAAGTCCTTATCGCCGCGACCGGACAGGTTAATCACAACGATATCGTCTTCTTTAAATTGTTGCTGTTCCAAAACGGCAAGGGCGTGGGCACTTTCAATTGCCGGAATAATACCTTCCGTTTTACACAAATTCAATCCGGATTGCATGGCTTCATCATCGGTTACCGCGACAAATGCTGCGCGGCCGCTTTTAAACAAATGGGCATGCAACGGACCGACGCCGGGATAATCCAACCCGGCTGAAATAGAATAGGGTTCCGTGATTTGTCCGTCTTCAGATTGCATCAGTAACGTTTTGCTGCCGTGTATAATACCGGTTTTACCTAAAGCGGAAGTTGCAGCACTTTCTCCGGAGTTGATCCCTTTTCCGGCCGCTTCCACAGCAATTAACGTAACCTTTTCATCGGCTAAAAAGTGATAAAAAGCACCGGCTGCGTTACTGCCGCCGCCAACGCAGGCAACTACATAATCCGGGTTTTCCGTGTCTTCTTTTTCGAATAACTGCTTTTTGATTTCCTCCGAAATAATGCTCTGAAAACGGGCAACCATGTCCGGATACGGATGTGGCCCCACAACCGAACCGATGATATAATAGGTATCAACAGGATTATTGATCCAGTCACGGATCGCTTCATTAGTAGCATCTTTAAGGGTCCTGGAACCGGATTTTGCCGGACGTACTTCGGCACCGAGCATTTTCATTCGTGCCACATTCGGAGCCTGGCGTTCAATGTCGATTTCTCCCATATAAACAATACATTCCAGTCCCATTAAAGCACAAACGGTAGCGGTGGCAACACCATGCTGTCCGGCTCCGGTTTCGGCTATGATCCTGGTTTTGCCCAATCGTTTGGCTAATAAAATCTGCCCGATCGTATTGTTTATTTTATGTGCACCGGTATGGCATAAATCCTCTCTTTTCAAATATACCTTTGTTTTGTATTGCTGTGATAACCGTTCGGCAAAATACAAAGGCGTAGGACGGCCTACATAGTCACTCAGTAATTGCTGTAATTCTTCGCGAAAAGAAGATTCCTGAATAATCGACAGGTATTTTTCCCGTAATTCGGCTACATTCGGGTATAGCATTTCCGGTATGAAAGCTCCGCCAAATTCACCATAATAACCCTGTTCGTCTGCCTGATATGTTGTTTTCATGTGGTAATGTTGTTAATCGTTAAAATTGCTTCTTCACAAAGCGTTTCGTTTTTTAGTCCGGGTGCTGTTTCTAATTTACTGTTGAGATCTATCGCATAAACCGGTAATCCGGTTTCCAGTAAAAGGGAGATGTTTTCCCAATCCGCTACGCCTATACCGCCGCTAAGGAAGAATGGTTTTGAAGACGGATACTGTTGCAGGATGTTCCAGTCAAAAGCAAAGCCGTTTCCGCCGGGTAATTTTCCTTTGGTATCAAATAAATAGTAATCGCATGCCATATCATAAGCTTCGAGTATCTTGAAATCAAAAGAAGGATCCATTGAAAATGTTTTGATGATTTCAATACCCGGAAGTGCTTTTAGTGCCAGACAGAAGTCGGCGGATTCTTCCCCGTGCAATTGTACCGCCTGTAAATCATATTGCTTCACTTTTGCCGTTATTACGGCTATTGATGCATTTACAAATACACCGGTTTTTTTAACTGTACCAGCAATTTCCGGAACAACGGCATCGAAATAACGCGCTGATTTTTCATAGAAAATAAAGCCCAGATAGTCCGGTTGTAACGCTGCAATTGCCTGTATGTTTTCGGAATATTTCATGCCGCAGATCTTTACCTGAATCCTGTTTTTCATACCGTTACATTTATTTGATTTATAAAATCTTTGCAGGCTTTACCTGAATCATTACTTTTCATAAAGTTTTCACCAATCAGATAGCCTTTATAACCATACGGTTGCAGGGCGTGAACGGCTTGAACGGTACTGATCCCGCTTTCGGAAACTTTTACAAAATCATCCGGAATGAAGGCTGCCAGCTGCCTGCTGTAATCCAGGCTCACCTCAAATGTTTTCAGGTTACGGTTGTTCACCCCAATCATGTTCAGGCTCGGCATCACTGCTTTTTTCAATTCTTCCCGGTTGTGTACTTCCAGCAGTACTTCCAATCCTAAACACTGGGCAAATTCGGAGAGCTTTTTGATTTCGGCTCTGGACAAAACAGCAGCGATCAATAAAATAAGATCGGCGCCATAAGCTTTCGCTTCCAGTATCTGATATTCGTCAATAATAAACTCTTTTCGCAATAAAGGAAGGTTTACCGAAGCCCTTGCCAGTAGCAGATCCTCCAAAGAACCGCCAAAATATTTCCCGTCTGTCAAAACGGAAATACCACAGGCACCGGCATTTTCATAACCTTTAACGACTTCTTCAACACTAAAGCTGTTATTGATAACCGACTTTGAAGGCGACCGCCGCTTGTGTTCGGCAATTATCCCTGAAGTACTGTTTTTTAAATTATGGCTCAAAGAAAGGGGCGTGCGTTCAAACAAGGCGGCAGCTTCCAGTTGGGAAACCGGGATTATTGTTTTCTTTAAGGCCACTTCGCGGCGTTTGTAGCTGATAATAGCATCTAAAATGTTCATCTTTCTTTTAATTATTGCTGATACGTTGTAATTTTTTCAGGCTATCCAATGCCTTTCTGCTGTTTAAGCTTTCCTTAGCCAGTTCATAACCATCCTGTAGTGTAAGATTGTTAACCGTTGCGATGGCCAGACCGGCATTGGCGCAGACCACATTGTTCTGGGCCTCGGTTCCTTTTCCGGAAATAATATCCATAAACAGCTGAGCCGATGCTGCAATAGTCGTTCCGCCTTTAATGTCGGCAGCCTTTAACGGCTGTAAGCGGAAATCTTCCGGTTTTAAAATCTGCTCCCGCTGTTTGGAAATCACTTTGGTATTACCGGTTAACGATATTTCATCATAGCCGTCGAGGCTGTTCAGGATGGTAAAATTGATCGTGGTATTCTGGTATAAATAGGCATACATACGGGCTAATTCTAAGTTAAAAACACCAACCAGCTGATTCTTTGGAAAAGAAGGATTAACCATTGGTCCCAGCATATTAAAAAATGTTTTTACGGCCAGTTCCTTGCGAATGGGGGCTACGTTTTTCATAGCCGGATGAAACAGCGGCGCATGCAGGATGCTGATATTGGCTTCTTCCATGCAGTGCTGTAAAAAGCCGGTATCGTTACTAAAACGGATGCCAAGGCTTTCCATGACATTGCTGGAACCGGAAATGGAAGAAACCCCATAGTTTCCGTGTTTGGCGACTTTTATTCCCGTTCCGGCTACAATAAAAGAAGCCAGGGTGGAAATATTAAAAGTATCTTTTCCGTCACCGCCGGTTCCGCACAGATCAATAGTGTTGTATGCGGAGAAATCTACCGGGATGCAAAGCTCCAATAAAGCTTCCCGAAATCCGGCCAGCTCGTCAATACTGATGTTGCGCATCATATAGACCGTTAAAAAACCGGCAATCTGGCTCGGGTTGTATAAACCGTTTGAGATATTGACCAGTACGTTTTTTGCTTCTTCTTTCGAAAGCAGCTCCTGATTAATTAATCTGTTTAATATTTGTTTCATGATTTTTAGGTATAAGTTGTGCCGGGCTTCAAATTTTTCAATTTAAAACCAAATCGTTTTTGATGTAGTATGTGTTTGTTATTTAGTTATTTACCCAGTTTTTAAGGATGGTTTTTCCTTCCGGGGTAAGAACGCTTTCCGGATGGTATTGCACACCCCGGACATCGAATGTTTTATGGCGCAGCGACATGATCTGACCGCTATCGTCCACAGAGGTGATTTCCAGTACTTCCGGGAAATCATCCGGGTTAACAACCCAGGAGTGGTAACGGCCCACTTCAATATTTTCCGGTAAACCGTTAAACAGGGATTCGTCGCCAACCGTTATCGTCACCGGTGTTGCCACACCGTGATACACTTTTTCCAGGTTTATCAGACTTCCGCCAAAGACTTCTCCGATAGCCTGCTGACCGAGGCAGACACCCAAAATACTTTTGGTAGGCGCATAGGTGCGGATCACTTCTTTTAACAGTCCTGCTTCATCGGGAATTCCGGGACCGGGAGAAAGTAAGATCTTGTCAAAGTTTTTGATCTCCTCAATATGAAACGCATCGTTGCGATAAACCGTTACTTCACAGTCTAAATCTTCCAGATAATGTACCAGATTGTAGGTAAAACTATCGTAATTGTCTATAACTAATATCTTTTTCATGAGGTTGTCTTTTGATAAATGTTGCTGTTTGCCTTTTTCTATTGCTTTTTTAATTAAATCGTTTCCGCTACATCGAGCGCCTTGTTGAGTGCTCCCAGTTTGTTGTACACTTCCTGCATCTCATTTTCTGCAACGGAACCGGATACAATTCCGGCGCCGGCCTGGTAGTGTAATGTATGATTTTTGCTTAAAAAAGTACGGATCATAATTGCGTGATTAAAATTACCGTCAAAATCCATAAAACCAATAGCCCCGCCATAGAAATTTCTGGATATATTTTCAATTTCTTCAACCAGCTGCATGGCTTTGTGCTTTGGAGCGCCGCTTAACGTTCCGGCAGGAAAAGTATCGGCAACCGTTTGCATCGTTGTGGCATTGTCCTGCAGGCTGCCGGTTACTTTGGAAACCAGGTGTATCACATGGGAAAAGAACTGAATCTCTTTATATTTTTCCACTTTAACGCTGTGTCCGTTCCGGCTCAGATCGTTTCGGGCAAGATCAACCAGCATTACGTGCTCACTGTTTTCTTTCGGATCTTCCGATAATTGCTTGGCGAGCAACGCATCATGTTCGTCATTTCCGCTCCGTTTAAAGGTTCCGGCAATGGGATGAATCTCTGCCTTTCTGTTTTTAACAACCAGCTGCGCTTCCGGTGACGAACCCATGATTTTGAAATCGCCATAGTCAAAAAAGAAAAGATAAGGCGAAGGATTGATGTTTCGCAAAGCTCTGTATACATTAAATTCATCACCTTTGAAGGACTGTGAAAACCGTCGGGACAATACCAGCTGGAACACATCGCCGCGATAACAGTGTTTTTTGGCAATGGCAACGTTTTGTTGGAATGCTTCGTCGGTAAGATTGGAAATGGTTTCTCCTTCTTTGGCAAAAGAATAACTGGCAAAATTTTTAGCCTGCAACAGTTGTTCTATTTCGGGTATGTTGTTCTGGTTTTCAGTGCTGTGGCAAAAAATATAGGCTTCATTGTTAAAGTGATTGATCGCAATGATGTTCTGATATATCGCATAATAAATGTCCGGAATCTGTAAATCACCTTGCTTTTTGGTGATGTCCACGGCTTCAAAATAACGAACGGCATCATAGGCTATATAGCCAAACAAACCGTTGTTGATAAACTTAAAGGCATTTTTTTCTGTTTGAAACTGTGCGGCAAAAGCTTGAATAACTTCCGGTATACTGGTTTCTTTCTGAATGGCTTCCGTTGTAAGGCTTCCGTCCGGATAGGATTTGACAATGTTTTCCTGCTGAATTTTAATACTTGCAACAGGATTACAGCAGATATAGGAAAAACTGTTGTTATTAGCATGATAGTCACTGCTTTCCAGCAGCAGGCTGTTGGGAAACTTATCGCGTATTTTCAGGTAAACGCTCACCGGAGTTATCGTATCGGCAAGGATTTGTTTGTATGAAGTATGTAGTTTATATTTTTTCATGATTTTTGAATAAGAAATATTAGAAAACAAAAAAGGCTTGTCGTGATGACAAGCCTTATATCTATTTTGGTTTTAAAAATACAGATAGGAGGTTTCGCTCACGATATTCGACGTAAGTTACTCCACCACCAAGTATTGTTTAAAATTGTGTTCATGTTTTTTATTTGTGCTACAAAGGTATAAAAATGATTTTCATTTATGCAAGAGAATTTTAAATAAAATAACAAAAATACTGCTTAGAGTGTGTTTTATAACATTTTAAAGCTTATCCTTGACGTCAGACAAAGGTTTTCCTTTTAGCTTTTGATAGTACAAATGTTTGGGGCTGCCAATAATCTGGGAAGTGTAAATACCGGTATGACCCGAGAAAAAATAGGCCACCACACAGGCAATGGCAATATAGATACCGCTGTCAACACCAAAAAGCTCTATGCCCATGATGGTACAGGCAATAGGCGTATTGGTTGCTCCGGAAAACACTGCAACAAATCCCATTCCGGCCAATAACGCAACAGGAAGCGGTACAAACCAAAAGAGCGCATTGCCCAAAGCAGCACCGATAAAGAACAATGGCGTGACTTCACCGCCTTTAAACCCGGCACCTAATGTAAAAGAAGTAAACAGTATTTTTAATAAAAAATCATAGGAATCCAGCTGCTGGTCAAATGCGTCAACGATAGTCGGAATACCCAAACCAATGTATTTTGTGGTTCCCATGCCGTAAACTGCCAAAGCAATAACAAGACCGCCAATCAGCGGACGTAACGGCGGGAAAGGGATATTCTTTTTAAAAATTGTACCCCAAAAATGAGTAGCTTTTGAAAAAAACATTGCGGTCAGTCCGAACAAGATTCCGGCGAATAACGACCATAACAGGTTTAAAGCGGTCATTTCCGGTATGCTGGGAATACTGTAATGCGTATGATTCACATGCCATGCCATGCAGCTGTAATGTGCAATGACTGCCACCAATACACTTGGTAAAATCGCTTCATAGCGGATGCGTCCCAGAACCATTACTTCCAAAGCAAAAACAGCCCCGGCAAGCGGTGTCCCGAAAACGGAGGCAAATCCGGCACTGATCCCCATAATGAGGATGATTTTCCGGTCATCGTTATTCAGTGAAAACCAACGGGAAAACTGGTCGGCAATGGCACCGCCCATTTGTACAGCTGTTCCTTCACGGCCGGCAGAACCGCCAAAAAGATGGGTCATTAAAGTGCCGAACAAAACCAAAGGCGCCATCCGGAACGGGATGATCTTTTTAGGGGAATGAAACTCTTCCAATAGCAGGTTATTGCCCTTAACAACACTTTCACCCAGATAATGATAACTCAGCCCGATAAGCAATCCGGCTACGGGCAGCAAACAAATGATCCAGACATGATTTTCGCGGTAATTGGTAACCCGGTCTAATGAAAGCAGGAAAAAAGCCGAGACGGAACCGATGATCGTACCGATAATCGCCGCAAGCAAAAGCCAGCGAAATAAAAAAGCCAGTAAAGGAAGTTGCGGAAAATTGGCAAAGTGTCGGTTAAAAGAGTGTTTATCCATAATTGTCTTGATTACATGCATCTATAGTGGCATAAGCCATTCAATAGACGTCATCAGCTTTTTAAGGCGGTTCAAGGCAGACATCATTGCCGTATTTGTACTACAAATGTAAAAATAAAAACAAGAATGGTATTTTTTTATGGTCTGTTTTTTTATCCTGAGCAAAGGAATTCGGTATATATCCCAAAATTTTAGCCTAAGTCCAAAACGAACTACCGTTATACAAAGAAAAGATGAACATTATTGCGGTTCAGCTTTATGCCGGAAAGATGAACATTTACATGCATGCAATGACACAGCCGGAGTACTCACCGTTTATCCTTTTGCGCTCAAAAAGGATAAAGTTCAGGGTAAAATAATCGTTTCGAAACAGCCGGCTGTATTGGAAATCGATCCGGATGTAAAGAATATTGATACTTTTAATGAAGACAACCGGAAAGAAATCGATTAAAATTTTGTTAAAGGAAAATTTATGGAAATAGACGCTAAAAGCTGATTTTTATACGTTTTTCAAATGAAAAAGACTATTTTTGAGATTCCTTTTGAGAAAAATTTATTTCAAAAAATATTTTTTATTTGGAGCGTAATTAAAAAATGTTATAAGTTTGCAGTGTTCAAAACAGAATAAAAAAATGAAAAATCAGGTTTTATGTATGGCGATGTGTATGTGCTGCTCAGTTTATGAGGAGGTACCTGCTATTCGTTAATGTCAATAAAACATTTCCAATATCAGTAAAACTCCTCAGGCAATTGAGGAGTTTTTTTTTACGCTTAATTTTTCTAAAAACACAAAATAAAATAAAGATGAACACGACAACGGCTATAACAACATTACGAACAGCATCTGCAGCTTGTATGATGATGATGTGTTGTATGCGAAATTTCGCAAGAGGCCGTCTGTCATACTATTTGCTGTAAAAAATAGTATCCCGTAATAGAAGCCTCTTGAATTCAAGAGGCTTTTTTTATACCCATTTATCACGATTGCAAACAAAACAAACAATGAACGAAACGATAATTAATACGCTAAAACAAGGAAAGGATATTGCCGAAAGCCTGAAATTCCTGTCTGAAAACATCATGGGAAAGATTGTTTTTTCTACCAGTTTCGGTATTGAAGACCAGCTAATCACCGATGCTATCTTTTCACAGCAATTGCCCAACATAACGGTTTTCACGCTGGATACGGGCAGACTGTTTCAGGAAACCTATGCCACCTGGGATAAGACAATATTACAATACGGTAAAAAAATAAAAACCTATTACCCGGATGCTGCCAACCTGGAAACATTTGTAACCGAAAAAGGGATCAACCCTTTTTATGAAAGTATCGAACTCCGGAAGCAATGCTGCCACATCCGGAAAGTGGAACCCTTAAAAAGAGCCTTGAAAGATGCGGAAGTCTGGATCACCGGATTGAGAGCCGAACATTCCCCAAACCGGAACAGCCTGGAAATAGTACAGTGGGACGAACAATACCAGTTGTATAAATTCAATCCGTTACTGCACTGGACCACGGAAGAAGTAAAGGAATATGTCACCAAAAACGCCATCCCGTATAATGTGCTACACGACAAAGGATTTGTAAGCATTGGTTGCGCTCCCTGTACCAGAGCGATTAAAGAAGGAGACGATTTCAGAGCCGGAAGATGGTGGTGGGAAGATACTTCTAAAAAAGAATGCGGATTACACAGTTAAAATAAAACAGATAAAACAAATTGAATATGAGTAACTCAAAAGAATATTTAAACCAATTAGAAGACGAAGCCATTTACATTCTTCGTGAAACAGCGGCACAGTTTGAAAAACCGGCTTTATTGTTTTCCGGCGGAAAAGACTCAATCGTTTTGGTTCATTTGGCTCTGAAAGCCTTCCGTCCGGGGAAATTTCCGTTTCCGTTAGTCCATATCGATACCGGGCATAATTTTCCGGAAGCCATTGCTTTCAGAGATTATCTGGTGAATCAGATTGGTGAAAAACTGATTGTAGGCTCGGTTGAAGACAGTATCAAAAAATACAATCTGAAAGAAACTCAGGGACGTTTTCCTTCCCGGAATGCTTTACAAACCTATGCTTTGCTGGATACCATTCAGGAAAATGAATTTGATGCCTGCATTGGCGGTGCACGGCGTGATGAAGAAAAAGCCAGAGCGAAAGAGCGTATTTTTTCCGTTCGGGACGATTTCGGACAATGGGATCCCAAACTGCAGCGCCCCGAATTATGGGATATTCTCAACGGAAAAGTAGCCAAAGGACATAATGTCCGCGTGTTCCCGATTAGTAACTGGACAGAACTGGATGTCTGGAACTACATCCAGAAATACAACATCGAACTGCCGGAGCTGTATTTTGCGCATGACAGGGAATGTATCGTTCACCTAGATAAACTGGTCGCTACTTCAGCCTTTATTCAGCCGTTGCCAACGGATACCGTGGTGGTCGAAAAAGTGCGCTACAGAACGGTAGGCGACATGACCTGTACCGCAGCGGTTCCTTCTGAAGCCGCCACAGTACAGGATATTATTGAAGACATTATTCAGACAAGGATCAGCGAACGCGGGCAAACCCGACTGGACGACCAGCTTTCGGAAGCCGCGATGGAGGACCGTAAAAAACAAGGCTATTTCTAAAATGGTCTTGCAGCTAACGAACTAAAATATAAGCAATAAGGATTTGTAAATCCGCAAAAAAAGAAACAGCATGAACACCTTAAAATTTATAACAGCAGGAAATGTAGACGACGGTAAAAGTACCTTGATAGGCCGGTTGCTTTATGATTCCGACAGTATACATACCGACCAGCTGGGAGTATTGCAGCAACAGACAAAACAGGAGGGAGTCACTATCGATTTGTCGTTAATCACCGACGGACTGCGTGCCGAAAGAGAACAGGGAATCACGATAGACGTAGCCTATAAATACTTTTCCACCAGAAAAAGGAAATTCATTATAGCCGATGCGCCCGGCCACGAGCAATATACCCGGAACATGATTACCGGAGCTTCAAACTCCGATTTGATTATTATTCTGGTCGATGCCCGCAAGGGAATTACGACCCAAACCAAACGTCATGCCAGTGTGGGATCCTTAATGGGCATTAAAAAAGCTATTATTGCCATCAACAAAATTGACCTGGTGGATTATTCCGAAACGGTTTTCAATACGATTAAAGCCGGTTTCGAAAGCATAAAAGGAAACCTGAACTATGATGAAGTGGCCTATATTCCGGTTAGCGCTTTGGTTGGGGATAATATCGTCGCAAAATCGGCGAAAACCCCATGGTTTGAAGGCGATACTTTATTGAGTACGCTGGAACATATCGAAATACCGTCCAAAGAAAATTTAGCGACCCGTTTTCAGGTACAATGGGTTATTCGTCCCAAAGACGAAGAAAATCACGACTACAGAGGATATGCCGGGCAGATATTAAGCGGAAGCTACACAACCGGAGATACGGTAAAAGTACTGCCATCCGGAATTGAAACGACTATCGTAAAGATTGAAAAACACCAGCAAAGCATTGACAGCGCTAAGGCGGGTGACAATGTGGTTTTGCACCTGGCAGACAATATAGACATCAGCCGCGGGGACAGTATTGTCAAAACAACCGAATTGCCAACAACTTCCAACGAACTTAAAACCTGGGTATGCTGGCTGGATAATACGCCGCTGCAAATTGGAAAAACCTATTTGCTGCAGCATCGTTTCAGAACCGTTCGGGTAAAAATTCAGGCTGTAGACCGGAAATGGAATGTTAACGAATGGCAGTTTAACGACACAGCAGAAGTGAAACTTAACGATATCGGGCAAATTTCATTACGGGCAAACCAACCGTTATTCTTCGATGCTTTTGAAG
The DNA here is from genome assembly GCF_001898245.1 of Flavobacterium sp. 40-81. Classification (NCBI taxonomy): domain Bacteria; kingdom Pseudomonadati; phylum Bacteroidota; class Flavobacteriia; order Flavobacteriales; family Flavobacteriaceae; genus Flavobacterium; species Flavobacterium sp. 40-81. The sequence goes on along the minus strand of NZ_MKTM01000033.1, from coordinate 101,112 downwards.
AAAATTCCAAAAGCGGTAATGCTATTTTAGTTGATGAAACTACTTTTAATACAGTGGGCGCCCTGATGTTTTTAGCATAAAGTATGGCACATCCGATTTACAATAAGAACAGGCAGAAAATCCGGAAGTTACCGGATAAAGCCGAAACGGAAGCCTGGGTGGAACACATCTTCCAATGGCTGTTTTCGATAGGGGAAGACTATTCCGATGCCGATTTTTTTACCGCCCGCGAAGCAGTGTTAAAAACGAAACTGGAAAAAATATTGAACAGCGTTTTGACGGATCATGAAACAAAAACAGTCGTAAAAGACTTTTTTAACGCTCTGGAAACAATTCACAGCTGGCTGGAAGCCGATCTGGAAGCTGTTTTCAACTTTGATCCGGCAGCGAAATCCCGTAGTGAAGTATTGGTGGCCTATCCCGGTTTTTTTGCCATTGCCATTTACCGGTTGGCACACCAGCTCTGGAAAAGCAAGGTTCCGGTAGTACCCCGGCTGATCTCGGAATACGTACACAGCAAAACCGGAATTGACATTCATCCCGGAGCGAAAATAGGAGAGCGGTTCTTTATCGACCACGGAACCGGTATTGTTATAGGCGAAACCACGGTAATCGGGAATGATGTGAAGATCTACCAGGGGGTAACACTGGGAGCCTTACATGTCAGTAAGGCTAAAGCCGAAGAAAAAAGGCATCCCACTATTGGCAACAACGTGATTATTTATGCCAATGCCACCATTTTGGGCGGCAATACCGAAATAGGGAATGATGCCATTATAGGAGGAAATGTCTGGATAACCAATTCCATTCCTAAGCAATCACTGGTATACCATAAAAGTGAAATCGTAATTAAAAACAAAGCACCGTTTCCGGAGCCATTGAATTTTGTCATATAAAACAACAACAAAACAACAAAACAACAAAACAATAAAAATGAAAGCACATAATATTTTAGAAACGATAGGGAATACACCCGTTGTACAACTTCAGAAACTATTTGAAGGGAACAAAAATGTATGGATTAAACTGGAAAAAAACAATCCGGGAAACAGCATCAAAGACCGTATTGCCCTGGCAATGATTGAAGATGTCGAACAGAAAGGGCTGTTAAAACCGGACAGTGTGATTATCGAACCTACTTCCGGAAATACCGGTATCGGACTGGCATTGGTGGGCGCCGTAAAAGGATACCGTGTGATTTTGGTCATGCCGGAATCGATGAGTGTAGAGCGACGAAAACTAATGGAAATCTACGGAGCGGAATTTGAACTCACGCCAAGAGAAAAAGGAATGAAAGGCGCGATTGAAAAAGCGAACGAACTGGTTTCCCAAATTCCGAATGCCTGGTCGCCGCAGCAATTTGACAATCCGGCGAATGTAGCGATCCACGAAAAAACAACTGCTCAGGAAATCATCAGTGATTTTCCGGAAGGAGTGGATTACCTGATAACCGGCGTTGGAACCGGCGGACATATTACCGGGGTTGCGAAAGTTTTAAAGGCAAAATATCCGCATATAAAAGTTATCGCGGTAGAACCGGAATTGTCTCCGGTATTAAGCGGAGGAGCGCCGGGACCGCACCCGTTGCAGGGAATCGGAGCCGGATTTGTACCGGCTGTCTTCCAAAAAGAATTAATAGATGAAGTGGTTCAGATCGGTAAGGACGAAGCCTTCGAATATGCCCGTGCCATTGCTAAAAAAGAAGGAATACTGGTAGGGATTTCTACCGGAGCCTCTTTAGCTGCTGTGGCTAAAAAGCTGGATGAAATTCCCGATGGCGCGACCGTACTGACCTTTAATTATGACACCGGGGAACGTTACCTGTCCATCGAAGGATTGTATTAATCCGTAAACAAAAGAAAAACCAATGAGTATAGAAAACAAAGGGAAAGTAATATTAGCCGGAGCCGGTCCGGGCGATCCCGATTTAATAAGCGTAAAAGCACTGAAATATTTACAAACAGCCGATGTCATTCTGACCGACAGATTGGTTTCGCCGCAAATGATAGCCGATAATGCAAAGAAAGCCGCGATAATTATATATGTAGGAAAACAATGTTCGAAAGGAATACACACGCCACAAAGTGACATCAATACATTAATGGTGGAATTTGCGAAGCAAAACAAACTGGTATTGCGACTAAAAGGTGGAGATGCTTCGCTTTTTTCGAATGTTTTGGATGAACTTGAAGTGTTAAAAGCAAATCACATTCTGTATGAGATTGTTCCCGGAATATCGGCTGCTTTTGGTGCTGCTGCCTATACCGGAATCCCTTTAACAGCAAGGGAACACGCCAGGGGAGTACGCTTTTTAACCCTGTTCGACCTGAGTACGGTTACCGCGCTGCAATGGACCGATTGGGCAACGACAGACGATACCCTTGTTTTCTATATGAGTGGACAGCGGTTGCACCAGCTGGCGAACTATTTACTGACAAACAATATTGATGTAAACAAAGGAATAGCTGTTGTCCAGCAGGCGACAACCCCTTTTCAGAAAACCAGGGTTTTTTCCTTTGAAGAACTAAAAACAAAAGAATTGCCGGCATTTGAATATGTCCCTACTTTATTAATAGTAGGAAATGTGGTCAACCTGCACCGTCATTATGCCTGGTTTAAGGAACAATCCAAAGCAAGCTCTTATTTCGATAACCATATAATAAACTTACAACATGCTGGCTGAAAATAAATTAGTAGTCTTAAAAGATCTGGTAAAACAGTATTCCCGGGAAGAAATCATCTGGACAAGCGGTTATCTCGCCGGTATTCTAGCGCAGCATGAACCACAGCAGCAACCGGAAATCATAGCGGAAGTTGTGGTCAAACCAACCATTATTTATGGAACGGAAACCGGGAATTCTAAAAAACTGGCATCACAATTACAGGCGGTATTAAAGAAAAACAAAATACAGTCCAAAGTAGTGGATGCCTTTCAGTATCCGGTTGAGAAAATTGAAAAAGAAGACTTTGTGATTGTGATCATGAGTACTCAGGGAGAAGGAGATCCGCCGCAGAATGCGATCAAATTTTTTGATAACCTGAGCAATACTGCTGCAAACCTTTCCAAAACCAGATTTGCCGTTTTAGGATTAGGCGATTCTTCTTATCCGTTATTCTGTAAGGCGGGTGAAGTTATAGACGGACAGTTTGAACGGTTGGGAGCACAGCGGGTGATTGCCTTTCAGAAAGCCGATGTGGATTATGCTCCGGTTGCCGAAAGCTGGTTTGCCGAAATCCTGAAAGTGCTTCAGCATACGGGAACAGCAACAGCTTCCGAACCGAAAAAGAGTACCGCCAATGCAGCTTCCCATAAAAAAACGTATGAAGGGATTATAACGCATAAAGTTATTTTAAACGACCGGGATTCAAATAAGGAAACCTATCATATTGAGATCGTATCCGAAGCAGAAATTGCCTATGAACCCGGCGATGCCATAGGGTTTTACCCTAAAAACAACCCGAATGAAATAGCTGCAATAGCCGCTTTGTTTGGAGCTGAACAACAAAGCCGGGAGCTTACTGATAAAAATATCAGGGGATTGTCTAAAAAATCATTGGATGCTATAGGGCGGTTGTTGAATGTGGCTATTACAGAAGATAAAGCCGATTTACTGGATATCCTGGAAAAATATCCTGCTCAGGAAGCGATTTCATGGGATGCTTTGATTGCGCTGCTGCACCCGATAGCTCCGCGTTTGTATTCCATTTCTTCTGCATTGGAAGCCCATGAAGGAGAAGTACACGTTACTGTGAACCGGAATACGTTTACCGTTGACGGAATTCAGAAAACAGGCTTATGTTCCCAGTTTCTAGCCGATTATGAAAAAGACACCCCAATAAGCTTTTACATTCATAAAAACCAGAATTTCAGATTGCCGGAAGAAGACAAGGACATTATTATGATAGGACCGGGAACGGGGATTGCCCCATTCCGAAGCTTTCTGGCACACCGCGATGCTACTGGCGCGGAAGGTAAAAACTGGCTGGTTTTCGGAGAACAGCATTTTGTTTCCGATTTCTATTATCAGACGGAAATACAGGAATGGCTGGCTACCGGCGTACTGACAAAACTGGACACAGCTTTTTCCCGGGATCAGAAACATAAGATCTATGTTCAGGACCGGTTAAAGCAGCAGGCGAAAGAATTTTACGAATGGCTGTCCAACGGTGCCTATATATATGTGTGCGGACAAAAAGACCCGATGAGTACCGATGTGGAAAACACCATACTGGAAATTATAGCAACAGCAGAAAACATCAGTATTCCGGAAGCGAAGCATATATTGGATAACCTGGAAACAGAAGGACGCTATCAGAAAGATGTGTATTAGAACAACGTATAAAATAATAAAATGAGTAACGATAAATTATCCCCGATTGAAGCCATAAAAGTAAAGAGTGACGGACTTCGAGGCACATTAAAAGAGAGTTTAACAGACAACCATACCGGTAATGTCCGTCCGGACGATGAAGCACTGGTGAAATTCCACGGAATGTATGTTCAGGATGACCGGGACAGAAGAGCAGAAAGAGCAGCGAAAAAACTGGATAAGCTGTATTCTTTTATGATTCGGCTGCGTATTCCGGGAGGAGTGATCACTGCCGACCAATGGCTGGCTACCCATGAAATTTCGGAAGAATACGGAACCGGAACTTTAAAAATTACAACCCGGCAGACCATTCAGCTGCACGGATTGCTAAAACACCAGTTACAGCCTACTATCCAGGGATTTCTGTTAGCAAAACTGGATTCCATTGCTGCCTGTGGCGATGTAAACCGGAATGTGACCTGTAGCTCGCATCCGCAGGTTTCGCCTTTGTTTCAGCAGATATATGATTATGCCGATAAGATCTCGACATTGCTGCTGCCCAAAACGCAATCGTATTATGAAGTGTGGATAGACGGAGAAAAGATCTACGAACGTTCCAGCGAAGCCGATCCGCTGTATCAGGATCGCTATCTGCCGAGGAAATTTAAGATTGCGATCGCGATTCCGCCATCGAACGATGTGGATGTGTTTTCGAACGATATCGGATTGATTGCCATCATTAAAGACGGTCAGTTAAAAGGATTCAATATTGCCATTGGAGGCGGTTTGGCAACCACACACGGTAACCCGAATACCTATTCGCGCCTGGCAACCATCATTGGATTTACCGATACCGAAGCCAAAACACTGAAAGCCGTTTATGAAGTGCTGACCATTCAGCGGGATTATGGCAACCGCAGCGACCGGAAATTATCCCGTTTAAAATATACGGTCGATAAATTAGGAGTCGATAATTTTAAAAAAGAACTGGAAAAAAGAATCGGATTTGCGCTGCTTCCGGAAGAAAGTTATGCGTTTACGGAAAGAAATGACCGTTACGGATGGCAGGAAAACTATGAGAACAAATGGTTTTATACCTTGTTTGTGGAGCATGGTGTGATAAAATCGTATCAGAAACAATTTCTGTATGAACTGGCGCAATTGCAAATATCCGATTTCCGCTTTACCTGTAACCAAAACCTGATTTTGGGAGAGATTTCCGCAGCCAATAAAGAAAAGGTTACGGCACTGATCGCGAAATATAAAATTGAAGAGCAGGATAGTGCGATGCGAAAAAGCTCGATGGCCTGTGTGGCGATGCCTACCTGTCCGTTAGCTTTAGCCGAAGCACAGCGCTACTTACCAGAATTGGTCACTAAAATCGAACCGTTCCTTAAAAAATATGATCTGGAGCAGGACGAGATCAGTATCCGGATGACAGGATGCCCGAATGGCTGCGGCCGGCCTTATTTGGCCGAAATAGGCTTTGTGGGCACCGGACCGGGGCAATATAATTTAATGCTTGGCGGCGACCGTTTAGGAAACCGCCTGAATCAGGTTTATAAAAAGCAGCTTACAGAAACAGAAATATTGACGGAACTGGATGGTCTTTTTGACCAGTACACAAAAGAGCGTATACAGCATGAAACATTCGGAGATTTTACCCACAGGAAATTTTTTGCGGTTCACTAAACGATCCGGTTCGGTCATCGTCCTGTTTGTATCCTGTTCGCTATTGGCTCAAAAATCGGTTACGCATCAGCAATTGCTTTGGTATGGGTATTATAATACTTTAAAGATAAATAAAAACTGGAACGTGTTAAGCGAGGTTCAGGAAAGGCAGTTTTACAATCCCACCGCACAGCATCAGCTGGTTTTCAGGAGTAATATCCAGCGGAAGCTGATTGATAACTGGAATGCTTCGGCCGGAATGACGCTCTTTTTGCAAAGCCCGCAGGATCCGGAAGCGGAGAGCAGCCTGATCGTTCCCGAATTGCGTCCGGATATTGGTTTTGACAATAAGCAAAAGTTCTCTTTTATGACAATTTCGCACCGCTATAAAGCCGAAGCCCGTTTTTTTCACGATACGGAAAATAATGAACTGAGCGGCGGTTACCGTTTTTCAAATTTCCGGTTCCGCTATCAGCTGGGCTTTGATATTCCGGTTATCCGAAAAAAGCACACCAGAGAAGAGATGATAACGGTTAAGGTAAAAGATGAGGTGATGTTTAATGCTGGCAGTACCATTGTAAAGAATGTTTTCGACCAGAACCGTATTTATGCCGCAGTCAATTACCGGCTGAATCCTGCCTTTGCCGTGGAGGTTGGCTATATGAACTGGTACCAGCAGCGCACTTCCGGAACGGAATATTATGACCGTGATATTCTCAGAATATCCTTGTTTCACACGATATCTTTAAAAAATAAATAAACATGGAAAATACATTATTTCCAATATTTTTAAAAACCGATACCTTCCGTTTCCTGATTGTAGGCGGTGGGAAAATTGGTCTGGAAAAAGCAGAAACACTATTAAGGCAGAATCCACTGGCTGCCATCCGGATTATTGCCCGGGAAATCAGCAATGATTTATGGGAATTACTAAGAGAATATCCGCATATCGAATGGGAGGAACGTGCTTTTGCCGATGGAGATCTGGCCGCTGCCGATTTCCTGATCATTGCTACGGACAATACCGGATTGAACCGCGAAATCAAGGAACGGGCCAATGAGAAAGGGATCCTGGTAAATGCCGCCGATCAGCCCGATCTGTGCGACTTTTATCTGGGTTCGATAGTGAATAAAGGCCATTTAAAAATTGCAATTTCCACCAATGGAAAGTCACCGGTTTTAGCCCGTCGTTTGCGGGAACATTTGCAGGAAGCCATTCCGGAAAATATTCACGACAGCATTGAAAATCTGAATGCTTTCCGGGCGAGGCACAAAGGAGATATACAAACAAAGCTGGCTTCCCTGAATCAGGCAACGGCATTGCTGGTTAGCCGGGATAACAGTAAAAAAGAAGGGAAGCAGTACAAAGAGCTGACTTTTGAAATAGCGGTTGTTTTTCTGGCTGTTTTCTTTGGATACGGATTGTCCTCGGTAATTTCGGTTCATGACCTGAATGGTTATATCCGGGAAATTCCGCCGGCTTTTTACGGGATGGTACTGGTTGGTTTCTTTGCGCAGCTGGTTGATGGTGCTGTCGGACTAGGCTATGGCGTAACCTGTGCGACCAGTATGATGCTGTTTGGAATTAAGCTTCCGGCCATTAGCGGCAGTATTCACACCGCCGAAATGTTTTCCAGCGGAATCAGTGGTTTTTCCCATTATAAATTCGGGAATGTCAACAAAAAACTATTGTTATGGCTGGCTATTCCGGGTGTTGTTGGTGCCGTGAGCGGCGCTTTACTGCTCATTTATCTCGGGAACAAATACGAAACGGTTACCTATGCTATTTTAGCATCCTATACGATGATTATCGGGATACGGCTTATTATTATTGCTTTTCGCAAAAAGATTGTCCGAAAGAAAGTAAAACACACAGGATTATTAGGTTTTTCCGGCGGACTTTTTGATGCATTTGGCGGTGGCGGCTGGGGACCTATTGTGACTTCTACCTTATTGGCCAAAGGACGAAAATCCAGCTATGTGGTGGGTACCGTTAGTCTGGCAGAGTTTTTTGTAACGCTGGCGGCTTCCATTACATTTTTTGCTTCTTTGGGCGTAAGCCACTGGTATATAGTGATCGGTTTAATTGTGGGCGGTTCCATAGCCGCACCGTTAGCGGCACGATTAGCCGGTAAGTTACCGCAAAAAACAGCAATACTGGCAGTTGCCTTTTTAGTCATTATATTCAGTATCCGAATGCTGTTTAAGATTTTTTAAACGCAAAATAAATCCAATAAAAAAGAGGCTGTCATCTGACAACCTCTTTTCTTTTTCATAGCAAAGTTTTGTTCGGATATTAGAACTGTAAGCTTACAGTTAAATCAAACTCATCGTTGATCGCTTTATCTCCGATAGAACTGAAGATAGAACCAGAGTTGTACTCAATTCCGTATTTAGTTCTGTCAATTTTGAAGCTTGTTGTAGCCGTGTTTCCTTTTACAACGATATCAAAAGTTACAGGGTTTGTTTTATCTTTAATTGTTAAATCAGCAGTTACAGTATAAGTATCGTTTCCTTTTTCAGCGATAGTTTTGAAAACCAATTTAGAAGTTGGGAATTTTTCAACACCAAAGAAATCATCTGCTTTTAAGTGACCGTCTAAACCAGCTTTAGATTTTCCGGTTACGTCTGTTGCACTAATGGTAGTCATGTCTACAGTGAAGTTACCACCTTTTAATTTTTTTCCTTTGAAAACTAAAGCGCCTTCTTTTAAGTTGATTGTTCCTTCGTGCTGACCGGTTACTTTTTTACCAACCCAGTTGATAGTACTTTTAGAAGCATCTACTTTTTTTGTTTGAGCTGAAGCTGATAATGTACCTAAAGCTACTACTAATGCTAATGCAATTGATTTTAAATTTTTCATTTGATTTTAAAATGGTTTTAATTAATTGATTATAAATTGATAAATAATTCTTCGTTTGATTTTCTCACTTTTGCATAATGCTGTGTAGCATCTTCTTCATGACGGTATCCTAAAGTTGCAATAAGGGAAGCGTTTAATCCTTTTTCGGTTAGTCCAAGAATTTCGTTCACTTTTGCCGGCTCAAAACCTTCCATTGGCGTTGCATCAATTTTTAAAGAAGCAGCAGCAGTTAAAAGGTTGCCTAAAGCAAGGTAAGTTTGTTTTGAAGTCCAGATATTTCTGGCTTCTTCTGATAAAGCGGTAAGGGTGGTTTTCATAAAATCACCATAACCCTGGATGCTTTCCATAGGAATGTTTCTTGTCGCTACGATATTATCCATAAAAGCGTCGATTTGCTCGGTACCAAAATTAGTAATGTTTGCAAATACTACTAAATGAGAAGCGTCAACAATTTGTGATTGTCCCCAGGCAGCCGGTTGTATTTTGGCTCTTAATTCCAGATCTTCAACGATAAATATTTTGTATGGCTGTAAACCATAAGACGAAGCACTCAGGCGGATCGCTTCTTTGATTGTTTCTAAATCTTCGTTAGAAATTTTTTTTGCAGCATCAAATTTCTTTGTTGCATAACGCCATTTCAGCGTGTCTATTAAATTACTCATATAAGTATGTTTCAAAAATTAACGGTTCTGTATTTTTCTAATAAATCATTTAATTGTTCCAATTCGTCTGTTGTGAGATTCTCTGAAAAAGCAGCTTCATGCTGTTCCACTTTCGGATCCAGTTCTTCTAATAAATCCATTCCTTTTGGCGTAATGGTCACTTCCATTTTTCGTCGGTTATCCGGACAAACTTCGCGGGTAACCAGGTCTTTCAGTAATAGTTTGTCAACAAGACGGGTGGTGTTACTGGTTTTCGCAAGCATGCGTTCCTGTATTACACACATATTGGTTGGTTTGGCCTTCTGACCTCTCAAAATTCGCAATACATTATATTGTTCACTTGATAATTCATAAGGTTTTAATACCTCAGCGAATTTCTCTGAAACCAAGTTTTGAGTGTACAAAATATTCAGCACTGTTCTTTTGCCCAGTGATAAAGCTTTTGTAGATTTGATGATGTCTTCGATTTTCATTGCGTTATTAAATTTGTTGGTACAAATGTAGTAATGTTTTTAATTGTATATACAAATGTTTGTTTAATTTTTTGTTAAATTTATTTCGAAGGCTGTTATAATGCTTAATTTTAGTGACCTAAACCAATATTCTAAATGAAAAAAACAATCATTATGCTGGCTGTTTTCAGTTTTATTTCCTGTAAAAAAGAAGTCAAAACAGAAGTCAAAACAGAAGAAAAAGCAGTCACAGAAACAGCAGCAGCTACGCCAAAACCATTAAAAATATATGAAAAAGACGGGGTTAAAGTAAAATCGTTTGACTTTAACGGACTGGAGCCTTTATTAAAAAAAGATAACGATACTACCTATGTGGTTAACTTTTGGGCAACTTGGTGTGTACCCTGTGTAGCAGAACTGCCGCATTTTGAAAAGCTGAATGCCGATTATAAAGATAAAAAAGTAAAAGTACTGCTGGTAAGCCTTGACATGCCGCAAAAAGTGGAAAGCAACCTTTTGCCTTTTATCAAAAAAAAGAATATGCAATCGGAAATCGTGTACTTAAACGATCCGGATGCGAATGCCTGGATTTCCAAAGTTGATACCGCCTGGTCCGGAGCAATTCCGGCAACAGTGATTTATAAAGGGGATAAACGTAAGTTTTTTGAACAATCGTTTACTTATGAAGCTTTACAGAAAGAATTACAATCCATCATGAATTAATTAACCAGATTTATACATTTATATGAAAGCAATTAAATTTTTAGGATTAGCACTTGTCATCGGAGTTATGAGTGCATTTACATTAATAAAGCCGGCTGAAGGCTATAAAGTAGGGGATATCGCTACCGATTTCAGCCTGAAAAATGTAGACAACAAGAAAGTATCGTTAAAAGACTTTTCGGCTGCAAAAGGTTTTATCGTAGTGTTTACGTGTAATCATTGTCCTTATGCACAGGCCTATGAAGACCGGATTGTTGCTCTGGACAAAAAATACAAAAAACTGGGATATCCGGTAATTGCCATCAATCCGAACAACCCTGCAAAACAAAAAGACGACAGTTTCGAATTAATGCAGGTGAGAGCCAAAGAGAAAAACTTCACCTTCCCGTATTTATTGGATGAAGGACAAAAGATCTATCCGCAGTATGGCGCTACCAAAACACCTCATGTTTATATTTTACAAAAAACAAAAGCCGGAAATCAGGTAAAATACATCGGAGCAATTGATGATAATTATGGTGATGAAAAAGCAGTAAAAGTAAAATATGTTGAAAATGCTGTGGATGCGTTACTAAAAAACAAAGAAGTAGCGGTAAAAGAGACCAAAGCGATCGGATGTTCAATAAAAGCGTAATAATAGCTTTGATGATTTAATGTTAAATGTTTTTTCAATACATTTGAACTTTAAACCTCGAACAAACTATATGGACATTACACAAGAAAAATGGTGGTCTGAAGCACAACAGGATGAAAATGCAGTTATCCTGGACGTTCGCACCGTAGATGAATGGAATCAGGGAATTATTCCCGGAGCTGTTAACATCGATATTTACAAAGGACAAGGCTTTATTTATCAGGTTGATGAATTGGACAAATCCAAAAACTATTATATCTACTGCCGCTCGGGCGGACGTAGCAGCCAGGCCTGCAGTTTAATGCAGCAATTGGGTTTTACCAATACGTATAACCTTATTGGCGGTATTATGGACTGGGCCGGACCGGTAGTCATGCCGGAAGAATAACAAAAACAAAAAAGGGACTTTATATTAAAGTCCCTTTTTTTATGCTGCAGCCGCTGATTAAAAATTAGGGCTCAGGTTATATTTCTTGTAGAAGTTGTCCAATACATCAAGTACCTCATCTTCGTTGTCCACAATCTTGATAAGATCCAAATCGGCCGGATTGGCATTGGCATGTTTTTCAACAATTACATTTTTAATCCATTCGAATAAACCGGACCAGAAATCTTTACCAACCAGGATAATCGGGAATTTTCCGATCTTTTTGGTCTGGATAAGCGTGATTGCTTCAAACAGTTCGTCCAAGGTTCCAAAACCTCCCGGCATTACTACAAATCCCTGTGAGTATTTCACAAACATAACTTTACGCACAAAGAAATAATCAAACTGTAAGTTCTTATCTCTGTCAATATACGGGTTGAAATGTTGTTCAAAAGGCAGTTCAATGTTTAAACCCACAGAAGTTCCGCCGCCAAAATGAGCACCTTTATTTCCGGCTTCCATAATTCCGGGACCACCACCGGTAATAACGCCATATCCGGCTTTACTGATTTTATAGGCGATACGTTCCGCTAATAGATAATATTTGTCTTCCGGCTTTGTTCGGGCAGAACCAAAAATAGATACACAAGGTCCCATACGGCCCATTGCTTCGTATCCGTTTACAAACTCGGACATAATTTTAAAGATTGCCCAAGAGTCATTGGTTCTTATTTCGTTCCAGGTTTTTTGCTTGAATTTATCCTGTATTCTGTCGTCTTCATTTTCAAATTGATCTTTCATCATGTTCTCTTTTATCTTTTAAAAAATTATATAATCGTTTCTATAGTGTGCTAAAATGGCAATCCGATAGCGGTTCAGCTGGTATAACCATTTGAATAAATAATACCACTATTTATTGGATGTGTCAGTTACTGTAAGTAGAAGTGTTGTTGGTGTTCTATTTCTTAAAACTTTTAACAGCTTTCAGGAATAATATGCTAAAACTATTATCTTTTTGGAATGTAAACAAATTTGGAGCTTGTTTTTTTTACTATAAATTGTAAAAAAAGGATTTTGTTTTGGTAACGGATTGGTATGTAGTTGTTTGAGGCGGTATTCAAACCGGTTAGGAAACGATTGTGTTTTTCGTGTAAAACGGTAAAAACCGGAAAAACTGTTAAATGTTTTATAACAGTTTTTCCGGTTTTTGAGGAGCTTTATATGGGACTGGTATTATTCCATTGCATCGGTTACCGACTTGCTGTCGACAAATTGTTCGAATGCAATAACCTTTTTATTGTGGAGTTTCCAGATGTGTGTTACCCGTGCCGTAAAAGGTTTTCCGGTTTTTTTATTCACTCCGGAATAGGTACCGTAAGCGGCAACCCGGTCACCATCGGCAATATAATCCTCAATGGTTAGCTTGTAGTCGATCCATTCGGATGCAAGCCTGTCGAACACATTTTTTTTGACGGCTTCAAAACCGATATAGGTTCCGGCATAGGGAAAACCGGCCGCTTCTGTCCATCGGGCATCCGGAGCCAAGGCTAAGGCCGTATTTTTTCCGTTTTGTTCCGAACTTCCGCCTTCATAGGTGCTTTTTATTATTTCGAGATTTGTCATCGTATTGTGATTTTGGCAACCGGCCGTCAGCAAAAGAAGTATCAGACCGGTTTTAAAAGGGAATAACATTACTTAATAAATTCAAATTTTCCGTCCACGAAAAGGGAAGAACGTCCGGCTTTGTCACTTTTCGGATCATGGAATGACCAGAATGCCTTTACGGTTCCGTTTTGTGTATCAATAAGCTGGCTAACCGTAAAACCGTCTTTTTCAATCCAGTTCAGGAAGTGAAGGTTGTCGGTTAATTTCTGATAATGCATTTTTTCATCGCCTTCGGCTGTTTTCCCGGCCGTATCGGTCGTTTTCCAATGCAGTATCGAATCGTTTTCATAGTATACTTCGGCAGTCATTTCCGGGAAGGTAATTTTTCCTTTATGACCGATCAATGTATAATCTGCCGTTGGAATGACTGTTGTTACAGGTTCTGCCTTTTTAGTACAGGAGCAAAGCAGCAGTGTAGGGCATATAAACAGAATTAGTTTTTTCATACGATCAGCTTTAAAATTCAGGATTACCATTTCATTTCGCCTTTGTTCACTTTGGCACCAATTTGAAGGGCAATGTCAAAAGTAGCCTCAGGATAGTGTTTTTTCATGGCATTAATCAGTTCTTCCGATGATTTTGTTTGGGCAACTTCTGCTTCATAGGTTTTTAAATAGGCAATGTCATATTCTACAGAGGCTACCGAAAAAGCCGCTCCGTTTTTTGCATGGGCAGGAATCACAATTGCCGGATGAAGGGCTTCTATTTTTTCCAGAATGGAGATCCAGTTGGCACGGGCTTCTTTGGTTTGTGAATCAGCTGTCCATAGGTGAAAAGTGTTTCCAAACACATTGATTCCGCCCACAACGGCTTTAACAGAAGGAATCCAGACAAAAGTACGTTCCGGAAATGCTTCCAATCCGTATATTTCCAGTTGGTGGCCTTCCAGGGTAATGCTGTTACCTTTTAAAACCTGTGGCAGTACTATATTTGAAGTTAAAGCCGCTCCCAATCGTTCACCCCAGACATCCAGTTTTTTCTGCGCTGTTTTTTGGATATGCTCAACAGTAAGCGGTGTGGCATAAACGGTTACTTCCGGGAAGTATTTTTTGAAAACTTCCAATCCGAAATAAAAGTCCGGATCGCCGTGGCTAACATAAATAGTGGTTAGTTTTTTGCCACTGGCTTTTATCTCTTTGGCAACGATTTCTGCATCGGCAAGTGTGAATTGAGCATCAATTAAAACCGCATCGGTTTTACCGCTTATAATTACAGAGGCTACTCCAAAACTATTTTCGGAGGCATTGTACACTTTAAATTGTAACGTTTTGGCGTCAATAGTTTTAACGCTTTGTGCTTGTGTTTCCATAATATTGAAAATATTGGTTATTAAAAATAAGAATGTAAAGAGGTGTTTTGAGTTCATGTATTGGTCCTTAAAAATTACAATACAAAGCTACATTCATCCTATAACCAAAAAATTGAACAAGTTCAATAAATGAAAATACAGTATTATAATTTTGAAATCTTCTTTCGGATTTTACTGAGGAACTCATGCGAGATCCCTAAATAGGCGGCTATTTGCAAGTTAGATAATCGTTGGGCTAAGTGCGGGTATTTTTCTATAAAATCCAGATAACGTTCATCGGCGGTTTTACTCAGGTTGCTGATCATTCTGCGTTGTAATGCCACATGTGTTTTCTGTGTCATGATCCGGAACAGTTTTTCCGTTTTCGGAAATTGCTCATATAGCAGTTCTTTCTCTCTTTTTGAAATTAAGAGTACTTCGCTGTCTTCCAGTGCTTCAATAAACAGGGAAGCCGGTTTTTCATTGGTAAAGCTGTCAATATCGGTAATCCACCAGCCTTCAATGGCAAAATAAAGAACATGTTCCACACCTTCATTGTTAATATGATATACTCTGAAACAGCCTTTATTGACGAATCCTTCAAACTTGCAGACCTCACCCTGGCGTAGCAGAAATTCCTTTTTTGGAATCTTTTTTAAGTCAAACGGTTTACATAATTGTTCCAGTTCCGTATCGGAAATTGCAATATGGCTTTTAATGTTGTTTTTAAGCAGGTCGTACATAGACAGAAAGATTGTATATAAAGTTACAGAAAAATAGCATTGATTATTCCGGTTCTATCATTTTCCAGGTTTCTAATGCCCAATCGATATCTTCAGGTTCATCAAAATACAAGGCAAGTTGTATAACCTGATTATCAATTATAGAAAAACCGTAAACAACGCCATATTCTTTTTCGTCGTCTTTTTCGGAAACCAGATAGCCTGTTCTTAAAACACGATTGTCGGAAAACTCAAAAGTTTCCAGTGTCTGATCAAAATTTTGATCCCTATTTGCAATAAGCTGTTTGTGAGTATGGTAAATTTCCTCTTTACTTTTTCCCTTTTCATTCCAAATGGCAAGCCGGACAGATTTGTCACCAGTAGTATAAAATAGGTCGCCGTTATCTTCGATACTGCGCTCAAACAGGTTGTTGATTGTAAGCGTCCATTCATTGGTGAGTTTGTGCATAACGGGATAATCGTCTTCTAACTCAAAATCGGTAACCCTGTACCATTCCGAATCATCATCTGTTCTCTCATAAACAGCACCTATACCTTTTAATAAAATGGATTGTAGCGAAGGATCGACTTTGAGAATACTGGAAGGATTGTATATTCCTGTATTATTCGGATCGTTTATATAATCGTCTGTTTCAAAACCTGTAAAAATCCTCCAGCCGCTATCTTCCGGCCGGGTTCTTTTTTCCCGGTACATAAACCTTGGTTTTATATTTTGATCGGTAACCATTTTTGAAACCATTAATCCGCCTATAGGAGGGAAGCTGTCAAAGTTTTCTTCTTCCTGCCTTTTTTCAAAAAATTTCATTTGTGAGCGTTTTTTAGGGTTATGTAATTTCCTATTGACGTAAATGTACAAATTTAGCCAGCACTCCATAAAAAAAGCAGCGTATCGCGCTGCTTTAAAAATATATAGTACGGTTGTTATAGATGCAATTCCTTTTTAAGGAACTGAGCGGTATAACTCTTTTTGTTTTTAACGACTTCTTCCGGAGTGCCTTTAGCGATCAGCTGTCCACCGCCTTTTCCGCCTTCATAACCGATATCAATAATATAATCGGCCAGTTTGATAACGTCCATATTATGCTCAATAATAAGCACAGTATTGCCTTTATCGACCAGTTTGTTAATAACTTCCATTAAGACCCGGATGTCTTCAAAATGCAAACCTGTAGTGGGTTCATCCAGGATATAAAAAGTATTCCCGGTATCTTTTTTAGACAATTCCGTAGCCAGTTTGATACGTTGTGCTTCACCGCCCGAAAGGGTTGTGCTTTGCTGTCCTAAAGTGATATATCCCAAACCAACATCCTGTATGGTTTTGATCTTACGGTATATTTTCGGAATGTTCTCAAAGAAAGGCACTGCTTCATCAACGGTCATCGCTAATATATCGGAAATGGATTTTCCTTTATAGCGTATTTCAAGTGTTTCCCGATTAAAACGTTTTCCCTGACAGGTTTCACATTCCACATATACATCCGGAAGGAAACTCATTTCAATAGTTCTCACACCCGATCCTTCACAGGTTTCGCAACGCCCGCCGGACACATTAAAGCTGAAACGTCCCGGTTTGTAACCGCGGATCATTGCTTCCGGTGTTTGGGTAAACAGGGTTCTGATTTCTGAAAAAACATCGGTATAGGTTGCCGGATTCGAACGTGGTGTACGCCCGATCGGACTTTGGTCGATATCAATTACTTTATCAATATGCTCCAAACCTTCAATTTTTTTATACGGTTGTGGTTTTTTAACCGCATTAAAAAAGTGCGCATTCAAAATAGGGTAGAGCGTTTCATTAATCAAGGTCGATTTTCCGCTTCCGGAAACTCCGGTCACGCAGATCATTTTACCCAATGGCAGTTCTATGGAAACATTTTTAAGATTGTTTCCGGTTGCTCCGGTTAATTTTAAAACCTTGCCATTACCTTCACGGCGTACTTTCGGAACGGCAATTTCCATTTCGCCATTCATATACATAGCCGTTAGTGTCTTTTCTTTCAGCAATTCCTTTGGCGTGCCTTTGCTGATAATTTCACCGCCAAAGCGGCCGGCTTTCGGACCGATATCAATCACATAATCGGCACGTTCAATCATATCCTTGTCGTGCTCTACAACAATAACGGAATTTCCGATATCGCGCAATTGCTCCAGCGAACGGATTAAACGCTCATTATCCCTTTGGTGCAGTCCGATACTCGGCTCATCCAGAATATACAGGACACCGACAAGCTGTGAACCAATTTGTGTTGCTAAACGGATACGCTGTGCCTCACCGCCGGAAAGCGATTTGGAACTTCTGTTCAGCGACAGGTAATTTAAACCCACGTCGACTAAAAAGCTCAGACGGGCTTTTATTTCTTTGACAATCTCAACAGCGATTGCTTTTTGTTTTTCGTTCAGGTGAGGAGTCAGGTTTTCAAACCAGTCACTCAACTCGTCTATATCCATTGAAGAAAGCTCTCCAATGTTTTTTTCATTGATTTTAAAATAAAGGGCTTCCTTTTTAAGTCGGGTTCCCTGGCATTCCGGACAATTAACCTCATCCATGAATTCCTTTGCCCAGCGTTTTATAGAAGCCGAATCGCTTTCGTCAAACTGATTTTTGATAAAATTGGAAATACCTTCAAAATCAATCTTATAATCTTTGGTGATTCCCATCACTTTGGAAACAACGGAGAACTTTTCGTTTCCGCCGTTTAAAATCATATCCATGGCTTCCTGCGGAATTTTCTCTATCGGGTCGGTTAATTTAAAACCGTATTTTTCACCAATAACTTCGAGCTGTTTGAATATCCAGGAGTTTTTTTGCTCACCTAAAGGGGCAAAACCACCGTTTTTAATGGATAATTTCGGATTCGGGATAATCTTGTTCAGGTTTACCTCATTTACTGTTCCCAAACCGTTACAATGGTCACAGGCTCCTTTTGGAGAGTTGAATGAGAAATTGTTTGGCTCTGGATTCGGGTAGGAGATACCGGAAGTAGGACACATTAAGTTTCGGCTGAAATAGCGTACTTCCTGGCTTTCCTGCTCAATGATCATCATGACGTCTTCACCGTGATACATCGCTGTTTTGATGCTTTCGGTTAAACGTTTGTCATTGTCTTCCGTATTTTCAATGGCCATACGGTCAATCACAATTTCAATATCGTGTGTTTTGTAGCGGTCCACTTTCATACCGAACTCCAGATCGCGGATTTCACCGTCAACACGCACTTTTACAAAACCCTGTTTGGAGATCTGCTCAAACAACTCGCGATAATGTCCTTTACGGGAACGGATAATCGGTGCTAAAATATTGATGCGCTTTCCTTCGAAGTTTTCATGAATTAGCTGTTTGATCTGCTCATCGCTGTAGCTCACCATTTTTTCGCCGGTATTATAACTGTATGCCTCACCGGCACGGGCATAAAGCAGACGAAGAAAATCGTAAATTTCCGTAATTGTCCCTACCGTGGAACGCGGACTTTTACTGGTTGTTTTTTGCTCGATAGCAATTACAGGAGATAAACCGTCGATCTTATCCACATCAGGACGTTCCAGACCACCCAAAAACTGACGGGCATAGGCTGAAAAAGTTTCGATATAACGGCGTTGTCCTTCTGCATAGATCGTATCGAAAGCCAATGACGATTTTCCGGAACCGGAAAGACCGGTAACAACCACCAGTTTTTCACGGGGAATAATAACATCTATATTCTTTAAATTATGCGCTCTGGCGCCTAATACTTCAATGGTTTCTTCTGTGTTCAGCATATAAAAGTTGTGCAAAACGCAAAGGTACTGTTTTGAAATTTAATTTGATACGGAGAATAAGAAGAAATTTTGTTTAAAAAGTTAATAAATAGCATTACCTGGATTGACTTAATATTGTTATTATAAAAAGCGCTGATGGCTTATGCTGTCAGCGCTTTCTTTGCCTGTTCTCAATATAATCCTCAATAGCTTTTTTGGTCGTTAACCAGTTACGGCCTTCCTTATAAGCATCAATTTTTCCCTGACGGGCTAACAGGCTGATATATTCCTGCCCATAAGGAACATCGGGCTCCTGAACCAGGTTTGTGATTTCCTGAAAATCATAATCGTTGTCCGGCAACGAACCGATATAAATATTTAAAGTTCTTTCCACAGCCTGGCACATCAGTAAAATCAGCTTTTTATAATTGCCGTTATTGGCCTGATTGAGTGCTTCATAATATTTTTTCCGGTCGTTTTTCAGAATGATGGCAGGAGGAAAGCCCTTTCGCATCAGTAATAAATTCATTGCCAGGCGCACTGTTCTTCCGTTGCCGTCAAAAAAAGGATGGATCCAGACAAATTTATGATGAAAAATAGCCGCCAGCTCAATATCGTTGAGACCTAACGGATTTTGTATCACAAATGTTATCAGTTCTTCCAGCAAATCGGAAACTTTGTTTGCATTTGGCGGAACAAAATTTGCCCCGGAAATGCGGACACCACCATTTCGTAACCGGCCGGCATATTCATCCTCAATGGAGCGCATGACCAGCTGATGAAGTGACAGTATATCTTTACTGCTGATTGTATAATCGTTTTTGGCAATGTCATAAAGATAATGAATGGCATTCTCGTGGTTTTTGGCTTCAAAATGTTCCCGGAGTGATTTTCCCTTAATGGTGATTCCTTCCTGAAGTACCATTTGTGTTTCCCGTAGGCTTAGCGTATTGCCTTCAATACTATTGGAGTTATAGGTCCATTCTATGGATAAGGCTTCCTTGATTTTTTTCAAAGCAATTTCAGGCAATGGTCTGCTGTTTTTCAGAATTGCTTTTTTTTCATACAATCTATCGAAAGTAGCTTGAAATTCAGGCTTATATGTCACATCAATTTTCCACATACCACAAATATACAAAAATCGGATGGTAAAAAAATACACCCTATCCGATAATAAGCTATTCTATCCGCATGTCTTTTAGTTTTTCTCTGTAGCTTTCGAGTACTTCAATTTTGGAGAGATAACCCAGGTATTTTTTGTCTTTCAGTACCAAAAGTATATCGGTATGGTTACTGTCAAATTTATCCATTACGGTTTCCATGATTTCATCATAGCAGATGATTGCTTCCGTTTTCAGGATAACATCGCTTAAAGCGGTATATTTTATCTGGAAAGGTTTGAAGACAATGTTTCTGATTTTATCAAAATCCACAATACCAAGCAATTCCTCGTTTTCATTCAGGACCGGGAAGATCGTTTGTTTGGTGGTGGAAAGAAGTTCGATAACATCTTCCAGTTTGGCATGTGCGGTGATGGTTCGGAAATCATCCCGGATGTGTTTGGACAATTCTATAGAGGAAAGAATATTTTTGTCTTTATCACTTGTAAAAACCTGCCCTTTGTCGGCAAGATTTTTAATATCCATCGAGTGGATTTCCATTTTTTTGGTAATCGCAAAGCTAATGGACGAAACAATCAGCAAAGGAACCATTAAGGCATAACCGCCGGTAATTTCCGCAATAAGGAAAATAGCGGTTAACGGCGCATGAAACAAGCCGCTCAATACACCGGCCATACCAACAATTGTAAAATTGCTGATAGGCAGATTATGGGATAAACCGATAAGGTTAAACAATTTTGCAACGAAAAAGCCCAGATAGGAGCCAACAAATAAGGAAGGCGCAAAATTACCGCCATTACCGCCGCTTCCAAGCGTTAATCCCGTAGCAAAAACCTTAATCATCATGGTTGCACCAACAAAAAGTATCAAAACCCATTCGTTATCCTTAAACGGATTCAGGAGGGTATTTTCGAGTAATTTCTCCGGATTCCCGTTGGAAAGTGCTTTAATACTTTCATACCCTTCCCCGAATAGTGTCGGGAAAAAGAAGATCAGTATTGCCAATGCCGAAGCACCAACGATCGCTTTTTTATAGGTTTTGTTTTTATACCGGTCAAAAAAGTGTTCCACTTTCCGGAACGTACGGGCATGGTAAACCGAAACGAGTCCTGCAAAAATACCGATGATAATATAGTAAGGAATATTGTGATAATCAAAGCTAAGCTGTTGGTGAAACGACAGCAGAATATCCTCTTTTAAAAGCACATTGGTCACCAAAGCACCCGTTGCGGCAGAAATCATGATCGGGATAAAAGCCGTCACACTCATGTCGGCTAAAATCACCTCGATGGCAAACAAAACGCCGGCTATAGGAGCGTTAAAAGCCGCAGCAATACCGGCGGCAACACCACAGGCAAGCAATAACGTCCGGTCTTTATAGCTCAGGCGGTATTTCTGGGCATAATTGGAACCAAAAGCCGCTCCGGTAATCGTAATCGGGGATTCCAGTCCTGCCGAACCACCCATACCTACGGTAAGAGAACTTGTAATGATCTGGGCATACATTTGCTTGCGGGGCATGATTCCCGACTTTTTTGCCACAGCAATCATGATTTGTGAAGTCCCTTTTTCGATACTGCCGTCAAGGAATTTTTTAATAACAAATGCCGTCAGTAAAATCCCGGCAATGGGAAGGATACTGTTACTATACGGTAAATGTAAAATTCCGTCGATATAATTGGCAAAACGAAAAACGGAATGCGAAAAGGTCTTTAAAACAATTACCGCTAATGCCGATGAAATACCCACTAAAACACAGGATAAATAAATAAACTGACGGTTGTTTAAGATGGATTTTAAAAAGAACAAAGTGGCTTCTAAACGCTTGAAGTTTTTTCGGAAAAACAAGGTTATAGGAGAAACTTTTTTAGTTGGCATTTTAGAGAAAATTTAGGTGAATTTGTTATAAAAACTTTGAAATGCTAAAATACGCCTTTTGAATAACTCTGTTTTTAAAAACTTCATAAATTTTTCAGTGCTTCCCTTTTGCTTAATGGTTTTAGTGTGGTTGCTGCCACAAATGTTTTCACGGCTTCGGGATTCGTTTTGGCATATTCCCGCAATGCCCATCCGATCGCTTTTTGTATAAAGAACTCTTTTGATTCAGCATGTTTCCGGCACAAAGAAAAGAGTAAAGCGGCATCAGTTTTTGACTTATAACCCAATTGGAAAAGAATTGCAGAACGATTGAGCCACATGTTTTCCGAATCGGAAAAAGCGGTAGTAACTGCCGGAATCGCTTCCGGGTATTGTATAAGATAATTGCCCAGCAAATATTTGGCAAGAAAGTCAACGGTATCCCACCAGGAATTAGTTGTGATCACCTTTTCGATTAACGCAATGTCCTCTTTCAGATACTTGTTTTTAAGCTCTTTTTCCAGGATTTCGATAGCAACATAATGCAGTTCCCTTTTATCTTTATTGAATAGTTCCCAGCCGATTTCCCGTGCTTTTAAGGCTACTTCTTCCTTGTGCTGTTTCCAGATTTCTTTGGTAATGGCTTTTCTGGACGTAGCTTTTATGCCATAATAGCTAAAAAGGTTTTTCATATACGCTTCCATTGGCAGGGCAATTTCAGCAGCGGCATTCCCGGAAAATGATTTTTCTAAATCAGTTATGAAAGTCATGGTTTATCTGTGTTAATTTGGTGGCGGCAAAATGGCGTAATTCTTCAAAGAAAAGCGTAAACTCTTTTTCAAAATCAGTATAAAATTCCTGTAATTCTTTTACGGAGTTTTGCATACCGGAACGGTTTTTTGTGCGGTGGTCCATCTGGAAAAGGATAGTCCCGATACCTTCGATGGTAGCATAGCTAACCAGCCAGTTCCGGCCAATCATATAAGGCATCAGTCCTTTTGTTTTTTCCGTTAGCTCATCATAATGCACTTCAAGGGAATTATAAAAAGCCGCAACATATTTTTCCAGTTCAACATCAGCATACACTTGCCAGTTCTTAGCGAGAAAATGATCGTAAAAAACATCGATTATCACGCCCGAATAATGACCGTAAGCTTCATGAAGACGATGCTTGCTTTTTCTGAAAACGGGATGGGCATCAGTAAAAGTATCGATAGCGCGATGCAATAAGATGCCTTTCTGGATCTCCGGGTTGAAATTTTTGTATTCGTTGCCGCGAATACCATCGGCCATAAAGTTGCCAATTTTGATCAAATCGTTATTTCCGGACAAGTATATGTGCGCTAAAAAATTCATCTGTAATCGGGTTTATGTAAATGTAATAATTACTTTTGGAAAAAGATATTTTTAATGAAGGCATTGCCAAACTTAACCGCTCTTCGATTTTTTTTAGCACTATTTGTAGTCCTTTTTCATATCCCGCAATTTTGCAGAAACCAGGAAATTCCTTTTTTTGACGCTTTATCCATATTTCATAAAGGTAAAGAAGCGGTATATGTTTTCTTTTCTTTAAGCGGATTTTTGATTATCAGGCAGGTATATATCGAAAAAAAAGAAACCGGTTCCATTTCACTTCCGAAATTTTACATGAAGCGAATTTTAAGGATTTTTCCATTGTATTACCTGATCCTGTTTACAGGCTTCTTTTATTACCGTTTTTTATTGCCGCAGTTAGGCTATGATTTTGAAAGCAATTATAACCTTTTGGAAGGGATATTGCTTTCCGTATTCTTTTTGCCCAATGTATTCGGCAATTTGTATCATCCGGGTGGAATCATCGAAATACTTTGGTCTATCGGTATAGAAGAACAGTTTTACTTATTTATTGCACCGGTTATGTTATGGGTAAAAAGAAACTACATACTGCCGGTTTTAGCCGGTTTTACGATTGTTTATTTTGCGGTTTTCTTTTCGGATCTATTACCGCAGCTGTATCAGTTTAAAATGTACTTTTTTTATTTCTCGTCAAGCGGTCTGGCATCCGTTTTAATGCTGGATAAAAAGGTGAACGGAAAAGGAGTAAAGGCGGCAGCGCTGCTGTTGCTCGTGATGATGACAGCCTATTTTACCACCAGTATCTTTATCGATAATTTATCAGAAATGGGATATCACTTGTTCAGCATGATACTGTTTGCCGTATTTCTGTCTGCAATTTGTCAGGTTCCGTTTTCATTCCTGGAGCACCGCATCATGAAATATTTAGGAACCATTTCCTATGGCATTTATATGTTCCATGCCATAGCAATGCAGCTTGTCGGATTGGTGTTTATCAAGCTTATCTCTAATATGGGATTACCGGATACCATACAGATTTTACTTTTTAACACGCTGGTAATTGTGCTGACTATTTTATTTGCCGGCATATCCTATCGTTATTACGAATCGTATTTTCTCAGATTAAAAAAGAATTTTCGATAAAAACCGGAGCCGGTAACCTCGTGGCAAGCCACAACTTTTTTATATTTGTAAACATTTTAAAAATAAACATTGAAACCCTGAATTTATATGACATTAATAAAATCAATTTCCGGAATTAGAGGAACTATTGGCGGAAAAGTAGGTGATAACCTGACACCGGTTGATGCGGTTAAATTTGCATCGGCTTACGGGACTTTTCTGAAACAAAACAGTACAAAAGAAAAACTGACGGTTGTAATTGGTCGTGATGCCCGGATTTCGGGTCCGATGATTCACAACCTGGTTGTCAATACGTTAATTGGTTTGGGAATTGATGTTATCGATTTAGGCCTGTCAACAACACCTACAGTTGAAGTAGCGGTACCATTGGAAAAAGCGGATGGCGGAATTATCCTGACAGCTTCGCATAACCCGAAACAATGGAATGCCTTAAAACTATTGAATGAAAAAGGCGAATTTTTAAGCGGAGCCGATGGTGCCAAAATTTTAGAAATTGCCGAACAGGAAGCTTTCGATTTTTCCGATGTGGATAGCTTAGGTGTAATTACCGAGAACGATGCCTATATGGACATCCATATTGACGAAGTGCTGGACTTACCTTTAGTGGATGCGGAAATCGTTAAGAAAGCCGGATTTAAAGTTGTCGTAGACGGTGTGAATTCTTCAGGTGGAATCATTATTCCGAAGCTATTGGAACAAATGGGTGTAGAGGTTGTAGAACTTTACTGTGAACCAAACGGACATTTCCCGCACAATCCGGAGCCTTTAAAAGAACATTTGGGCGATATCTGCGAATTGGTGGTTAAAGAAAAAGCAGATTTCGGTATCGTAGTTGACCCGGATGTTGACCGTCTGGCATTTATTTCAAACGACGGAGAAATGTTTGGAGAAGAATACACGCTTGTAGCGGTAGCCGATTATGTATTGAGTAAAACACCCGGAAATACCGTTTCCAATATGTCTTCTTCAAGAGCATTGCGCGACATCACAAACAAACACAACGGAAACTACGAAGCGAGTGCGGTTGGTGAAGTGAATGTAGTGGAACTGATGAAAAAAAACAATGCCGTGTTGGGGGGCGAAGGTAACGGCGGAATCATTTATCCGGAATTACATTACGGGCGTGATGCTTTAGTGGGTGTTGCTTTGTTCCTGACGTATTTAGCCAACCAGGAGAAAACTGTAGCAGAATTGAGAGCCGGATATCCGCAATATTTTATGAGCAAAAACAAGATTGAATTAACACCGCAGATCGATGTTGATGCCATCTTAAAAGCAATGACGGAAAAATATAAAAATGAGAATATTTCAACTGTTGACGGTGTCAAAATAGACTTCGCAACCGATTGGGTACACTTGAGAAAATCCAATACCGAACCGATTATCCGTATTTATACAGAAGCGCCAACGCAGGAACAGGCAGACAGCCTTGCCCTGAGAATTATTGACGAGATCAAAGCGATAGCCGGAATATAAAAATAAAACCCTGAGATTTCTCAGGGTTTTTTTATACAATTTCCGAAACGAATAACTTATAGTTCCTGAAGCAGTACTGCATTCATATTTTCCGGAGTGATTCCGATTTCCCGGAGCAGTACCCGGATGTCGCTATTGTTTTTGTTTTGCAGTAATTGCAGCAATTTTTCCCGGTCGTATCGTTTTAAGGCTCTTTCACAAATTAAAGCCCCGATCATATAAGGAACGGGAGTTTCATTGTCAATATAGAACCTTTCAAACGGATTATCGATATAACGTTGAAAATCGATCGTATTGCCTTTTTGGAGGAACTTTTTAAGATTGTTTTTATGCCAGTCATAATTGTACAATCCGCTGCCGCCCAAATAGGTTGCAATACCTTCATTCAATATTGCAGGCGCATTGGGAAAGAGTTTGTTTACATAGATATGGACAATTTCATGCGTATAGCAATCGGCGTTATTGCCTGAAAAAACAGTATTGTTGGATTCTGCCAGACCGCCGGTTTCCGAAACATACATCAGCGGATTATAATCAAAACCTTTTATCCGGAACAGTTCCTGCGGACTGGTGCAGGAGTAATAATGGACCGGAATCGGGCTGCAATTAAAGAACTTGCAGATTTTTACAATATCAAGCTTTTGCTGATCGGCCTCAGCACTGTTTAATTTCTTTAAAGGCGAGATAAAATAATGAATACTTTCAATTGTCACAGGGGTATAATCCCGGGTGGCATAGTCCAGATAATGACTAAATAGGATGTCGTTGTGGATGTGATTGGCCACAATATTGTAAATACACCGTATCGTATTGTCCTTTGTTTGGGGATTATAACCGATGTAGGCAATTTTTACGATCTTACAATCGGCAGTTTTTGTATCGATGATCTCCATAAGTGTAGGCTTATAGAAGTCCGTCCCGAATTTGCTGTTTTCGATATTAACAAGGTCTGTATAAGGTGTTTTATATTTTTCAAAATCACTTTTCAGCCAGTATTTATTTTCCTGTGACGATTGATTTTTTGTAGCCAGAAATTCGATCAGCGCCGTGATGATCTTTTTGTTGATTTCTTTTTCACGGTCGATAACAGGGGATATCGTCAGATGGATCGACGGCTCCTCTTGTTTTTGGGAAAAACAACCGATATGCAGTGCGATAAAAACAAATAGCAGGATCTTTTTCATTTTAAAAACCAATCAGTGTTAATTATAGGGCATAAAAACGTTCCCGGTCCAGGATCCAGTGTATCATGTCGTGACTTCGGGACCATTCCGTAAAATTTATTTTCGTTAGTATTTTTGCAGAATCGGCATTGCTAATTAAACTTCTGGCGGTTATGGTCACCACTTTTGGATCGGAAAATGCCCGGTCTACCAGGTTTTTAGCCGCTTCAAACGCATATCCTTTTTTGCGCTGCTGCCGGATAATACCATATCCCATATCTATTTCGCCCTGGGCATTCGGTATTCCTTTAAAGCCCACATCGCCAATGATGCACATATCGTCCTGTTTAATAATCATCCAGGACTCAAATCCGGTAGGATAACCTGACAACTGCAGATTGTTGATTATTTTCGGCAGGGTTTCCATTACATCGTCATCCGGCCAGCCGTCGGCAATATGGATACCGAGATTGTGCAATTCGGTACAATTGCCTTCAAGAACATCCATCGCAACGTTGCGGGTAAAAGGAATTAAAAACAGCCGTTCTGTGGTAATTTTTTCAGTGGTCATCAAACAGTAATGATTAGTGTTTAAAAGCTGAAAAATAGTAAATAAATAAGAAACCCTGAGAATTTTCCAGGGTTTTATATATTGTTTTTCGATTGTTTACAGCATCATCCCGCCGGATACCTCAATACGCTGGGCATTGACCCATTTGGCATCATCGGTACATAAAAAGGCAACAACACTGCCAATATCGTCCGGAAGTCCCACACGGCCTAAAGCCGTTACGGAAGCAATCTGTTTGTTCAAATCGGAATTGTCACGAACAGCGCCGCCGCCAAAATCTGTTTCAATGGCTCCCGGTGCCACCACATTAACACGGATACCTCTTGAACCAAGTTCTTTTGCCAGGTATTTTGTTAAGGTCTCTATAGCCCCTTTCATCGAAGCATAAGCAGCATATCCCGGAAAAGAAAAACGGGCTAATCCGGTAGAAATATTAACGATTCCACCGCCATCGGCAAGAATTGGCAAAGCCTTCTGCGTCAGGAAAAAAGTTCCTTTAAACTGAATGTTCATTAAGGTGTCGAATTGCTCTTCGGTAGTTTCTGCAAAAGAAGCGTGAATACCAATACCGGCATTGTTAACCAGATAATCCAGGGTAGCGGTATTGAAATGTGTTTGTAACGTTTGGGCTGTTTCCTGCCAGAAAGCATCAAAGCTTTTACTTTCCGCTACATTCAGTTGGATGGCAGCCGCTTTTAAACCGTATGCTTCAACTTGTCGCACGACTTCAAGAGCTTCCTCTTTTTTACTGTTGTAGGTCAGAATAATATTGATTCCTTTTTGAGCAAGACTTAAGACCATGTTTTTACCAAGTCCGCGGCTTCCTCCTGTTACTAAAGCTATTTTTTGTGACATTGTTCTGAATTTTAATGTTTTACAAAGGCAAATTTAAAGCAGTCCTGCCGTTCCGTTATGGTGACAGCTTAAGTATTAATGGTGACAGTTTAAGTTTTTAGGTTAGTAAATGCAGTATTTCCTGCCAGTTATTAACCCTGGTATGCGGATGGTCGTGATTGTTATTATTGTGCGGCTGTGAGAACAGTAAAGCCCTGCCTTCAAAATAGTCCAGGTTTTTAAAATGATCGTCAATCATGATGTCGCCTTTAACAGCTGTTTTGGAACCGCAGAAAACAATTTGTTTCCAGGTAATGAACGGGAAGTGCTCCTCAAGCCAGTAGAACTTTTCTTCCAGGCTGTTTGGAAATTCCATGGCGGCAGAAACAATAAACAAATCGTATTTTTCATTTAAGAGTTCCAAAGCTTTAATACTGCCTTCCATAACCGGAAGTGTTCTGAAAAAACCGGCAGTGTTTATGTATTCATAGGCATTTTTAAACACGGTAGCTTCCGGTTTGCCATTTAAATTTTCAATACGCTGGGTTATACCCATTTCGACAGTTTCATACTGAATAAGTTGGGCATATATGTCGGCTAAAACACCATCCATGTCTACTAATAATCGTTGCTTCATAGTTCTTGTAATGATTTTACTAAATATTTGGGTACTTCGGTATATCCTTGTCTGTAATAGAATTTATGTGCTTCCGTTCTTCTGGAATGCGAATGCAGTTCGATACGGTCACAATTGCGCTGTTTTGCCAAAGCCACACTGTATTCTTCCAGCTGCTTTCCGATACCTTTACTCCGGGCATCGTGGTCTACGGCAAAATAGCTGATTCTTGCGAAATCGCCTTTTAAAGCCAGTTGCGGAATAAAATGAATGGAAATAAAAGCCAGTACCTGTTTGTTTTCTTCATAAACCAGTAATGCTTCATCCGGATGCTTCAGTAATAAAGCTATCTTTTCGCTGAGAAAAGCAGCAGTACCGGGATAATCCATTTGTGCCAGTAAATCGCAGATGCGGTCACTATCGGCTAAGGTAGCTTTACGTATCGACATAAGGTAAGAGTATTATACTCAAAGCTAATTTTTTATCAAGGAGTAACAATGGATCCGCCTGTTAATTTTACTATAATTTTTGATAAAGAAATACAGGCATTCAGGACTTTGCAGCAATGCAGCTTTTATCGGCTTTGTCAAAATTGTTTCCTGGATATTAAGCGCACTTTCCGGTCTGTAGAGTTAAGGCGTATGGCCTTTAGGCACATTCCGGGTATAGCAATGGATCCCGCCGCCATATAGATTTAAGGCAATGGTAGCCATTGCCACCACCTTTCTTTCCGGGAACACGCTTTGCAGGATACGCAACGCTTCCTCGTCTTTTTCCTTTACCTTATACGGCATTCCTTCCCGGTAATATTTTTGGGCAATAACCAGATTATTGGTAATTAAAAAGTTGCAGTAACTCAAAGCCGGCATCACTTTCATTTTTTCTTTCGGAAACAGACTTCCGTCGCGCAATTTCCCATGAAGCATGTCGTGTGCCTGCTGATAATCGTCAAAAACAGGATCGCCTTCCTGAATGTTTACATATATGGGTTCCGGAACCGGCATTTTTATAATGGTAAACGGATCGCCGTGATTGTCTGTTTCACCTTTTAAATGTAAATAAGCGATATCCAGACGTTCCTTATTATAAGCATGGATCGGATTACTCAGGGCTTCTTCTTCTGTAACATCGGCAATAAGGATGGTATTGCGGTTGACAAAACGGCACATCTCATCGATATGCCCGTTTGCCGATCCTGAACGATAAGCAATAAGATCACCGTTTTCGTCAGGAATAGGGCCGCTGTACATATCTTCATCGTCATAAGTGGCATACGGCAGCCAGATTATTTGGGACAGGTTGAAAACCCGTTTAAACTCCGCTTCAACCTGTTCTTTTGTCCAGCCTTTGTTGCGTTTGTTTACTTCGGTATCTTCAATGGTCATCAGGATTCCGTCGCCGTTAAACTCCCGGTTTCCGCCTTCGCTGGTTAAGCGGGTAAATATTAAATTTTCAACAGCCACGAATTTCGCGTGAACACGGTCAAATTCCTCCAGTTTTTTCGAAACAGGATGATTGTTCGGATACATACCGTAAGTATCAAAATTGAAATCGGCTACGGCACGCTCTCCCTGGTTGTTGACTAAAATTTCAGCCCCAAAATCCCTTGAAAAAATAAGCTCGGCTGGGAAGATCATAAAACGGATTTTGCTGACGTCGATCCGGTTGTTTTCCAAAGTAGTTATCACATACTCTTTCTGCGCATCGTCATAACAACTAATAATCACCGCAACATGGTCGATTAAGTACTGTAACAATTCCAGGCTTACCGCTTCAATATCAAATTCCTTCGACTGTGTCGCATATTTATTGACCGGCCAGATTATTAAAACCGATTCCTGTTCTTCAAATTCACCAACCGTTTTAAAATCATGTACTTTCATTTTTCAAACTTTAAAGGGAACCTATAAAGTTACGGAATATATCGCTTAGTTGGTAGGCGGAGCATAGGTAACAATGTCAATTCCAATACCGTTCGGGTCCACTATTGCAAAATGCCTGTCGCCCCAGGGTTCGTCGCGCAATTCGATGGCAATGGCGATGCCTTTGTTTGTTATCATTTCATATACGGCATCAACATGGTCAACTTCTATGGTGAGATACATACCCTGTCCGGCAAACGGTTTTTGGAATAAAGGCTGTTGCGAAGGATGATCGGGAAGTAAAAAACTAAGTTCACTGCTGTTGTCCGGAGCGTGCAGCAACAGGTAAAAATCATTTTCAAAAGTTACTCCAAACCCCAGGACGGATGTGTAAAAGGCTTTGCTTTCGGCTAATTTTTCGGTTACGATACCGGCATTTAGTTTCATAATTGTAGTTTTAATGGTTTATCTGTAGCAAATTTCGGGGATGTTACCGGAACCGGATTGTAAAAAACGGACAATCTTATTTGAGTACATTTCCGGGAGTAGCGCCATACATATTTTTAAACTCTTTGATAAAATGCGCCTGATCGTAATAACCTGCATCAAAAAATAACGGATTCTCCCGTAAGGAAGGCTTTTCTTTCAGGATGCTTTGAAAGCGGACGACCTTGGAAAACGTTTTAGCCGAATCGCCGATGTAAAATTCAAAAAGACGGCGCAGCTGCCTGGAGCTGATGCCGGTATCCAGATCTTTTTCGACAGCCAGTGTGCCGGAGTTTTCCAGAATAAGGGTCATTGCCTTAAAAAAGCGGTTGTCCGGCTGGAAAGCAGCGGTGCTGATATGTTTTAAATAATAATGATCCAACAGCGTTTTAATAGCCTGCGGATCCAGCTTTTCATTAAAATGCTGTGCTAAAAATGTAGCATTATCCGGCAAGACCAATGCTAAAAGTTCATACCTGTTAGCAAGTTCAGCGGCATTGATGCTAAAGAGCAGCGGAAACATGGCCGGGTAAAAACGAACACCTATATAATTAAACGTATTATCCAGCGGGAATTCGGTATACGTTTTGCTAAACCCGATAACATAGCTTTCTTCGGGATTCTGTAATTCAAAGTAAATATCAATACAGCCATCGGCTACCACCCGGTAATGAAATGGCGCGGTTAGTTCAGCCGTTGTCTGTAGCTGCCAGTAGCAATGAATGTAGTGCTGCAGGCGGCTGTCCGGCAGAAATTCCCGATAGCGAACCTGTTCTGCCGTATCCGTAATGGTAGGCTGAATCGGTTGGTATAAGTCTTTTATAGTGAGGATGCCGCTCAAATTGATATTGTTTTTTTGTTCGTTGAATATTCCGGAACAAAGCCGGACCCTACCCAAACGAATGTAAAAATAATGTCTTAATTTTAGAAAATGAAAAAGATATATCATATAACGTTGTTCATTTTAGTTAGCATGACGGTCACAGCACAAAATTTTACCAAAACAGAAAAAGAAATAATCCATTCCGGAAATACCAAAAGCAAACTGAGAGTGATTCAGATTACGGAACCGGCAGAATTAAAAATACTAAAAACCGTTTCCCGGGATATCAGCCCAAACGATAAAGACTTACCACTTTTGATTGAGAGAATGTTCAAAGCGGTTACCGATCCGTCCGAAGGCGGTGTGGGTATTGCAGCACCGCAGGTTGGCATCAATCGAAATGTGATCTGGGTACAGCGGTTTGACAAACAGAATGAACCGTTTGAAGTGTATATCAACCCGCAAATTGTATGGCGCTCCGAACTGTTGCGCAAAGGAAACGAAGGTTGCCTGTCTATTCCGGACAGTAGCGGCGACGTATATCGGAATTATACAATACGATTAAAATACCTTGACAGGGAAGGAAAGGCTCAGGAAGAAATCATTGAAGGATTTACGGCAGTTATCTTTCAGCATGAAACAGATCACCTGAACGGTATTTTGTTTACGGACCGATTACTGGAACAAAATAATGTGCAGTTTCACAGTATTAATAACGAAACAGCGCTTTTCTTGCAAACCAAACTCAGAAGACAATAATCAATCAGGACGTTTGAGGTCGCTTACGACCTGATTGTACATCGTTTTATGAAAGTCCGCATCAGCCAGCATAATGCTGCGCCGGTGCGGACTTTTTTACAATAGAGCCAAACCGGTTTAACCTTACAAAAACTGCGGGTTTGAAATGTTTGACTGAATATACAGTAAGCATTTTAAGAAATAAAAACTGACATAATAATGCCGCGTGATAAAATTAACCAATTGTTATATCTTTTAACTTTGAGATGAAATTATCGATAATTTTTATTTTGTAAAGTATTTCTTTACGAAAATTTTGTTAATTTTATAGTGATAACAATTTCCCTTAATAAGATAGATACCCAATATCTATCGAGGCCTAAAATTCTTCACTATGGAAATTACGTTTACATTATCCCCTTTAAAAAAAGTATTTCTTCTTTTGTTCGTTACTGCTGCAATGCAGGCACAAACCGGCAAAGACTCTACGGCAACGGTGGCTCCGGCCAAAGTAAAATACCCGGTATTTCAGTTTAAAGGACTTTTTCAGGCACGTTATTTAACCGGACTCACGGAGAATATAGACCTTAACGGTCTGCATCATTCCGAAGGCGATGTCACCCGGAACTCGTTCGACATTAAGAGAATGAGAACTCAGGTAAAGGCTGCCATTGGCGACCATACCGAAGTAGTGGCACTGGTAAATTTAGCCGATTTCAAATCCGATCCTAAAAATAAGGTTTTGGAGAATGCGTATATCAAATATACCTTCAACAAACATTTTGCATTCACTTTGGGACAATTCCGGCCGTGGTTCGGGATCGAGGAAACCTATCCGGTAGACATTATCAAATCGATGGATTTTTCGAACCAGTATTACGAATTCGGGAAAAACGGCTGGACCAGTTTCCAGATCGGCGCTTCGATGAGCGGAAAGTTTGACATTGGTAAACTACCCGTAACGTATGCAATTTCGGCAGTAAACGGCAACGGCAGAAACCAGGAAATGGACAAAGACAATGGTAAACAATATTTATCAAGAGTAGTATTGGAACTCTCAAAAAAGTACAATATAAACTTTGGTCTGAATGGGGGAATAGGCGAAGTGTTTAAAAAAGAAGTATATGCGGTAGGACTTGACCTGACCGCCGATTATCAAATCATGGACCGCTTGTTTTTTGAAACGCAGATGGAAGCCAAACAGGCCATTAACCATAACCTGTACTTCTCACTGCCGGTTGATGAGAGAACTCCTTATTTAAGCAACTACCAGATGAGAGGATTCTACTTCCTGCCGAATGTCCGCTACGAAATCAAATACAAAAAACTTAGTGCGATTGAGTTTTCCTGCCGCTACGAATACCTGGATTCCAATTTCAGGATCAATTCCAACCCAAGACAGTCACTGGTACCAATGTTAGGATTCGAATTCCTGAAAGATTATGGTGCCCGGATCCAGCTGGGAATGCAGATCGACCGCTACAAACACACGGTTGACAATACAACCACACACAATAACAATCTTTTGATATTACAGGTTCAGAGCCGATTATAAACGTTTATTAATATAAAACAGCACTTATGAAAGAAGTAAACATCACTAGAGTATTGATTACTTTGGCAGTGGGAATGCTATTATGGTTCATTCCCGAGCCGGAAGGCGTAAAACCCGAAGCCTGGCATCTTTTTGCCATTTTTGTGGCCACGATCCTGGGCATCATCCTCAAAGCAGCACCAATGGGTACGATGTGTATGATTGCCATCGGGATCACGGCATTTTCACAGGTATTGGCACCGGGCGAAGCCGGGAAGTCAATCACTTTAGCATTAAGAGGATTTGGCGATAAGGTTATCTGGCTCATTGGAATTTCTTTCTTTATTGCGAGAGGATTTATCAAAACCGGACTGGGAAACCGTATTGCCTTCCTGTTTATCCGTATTTTCGGGAAAAGCTCATTGGGGCTGGCGTATGGTCTTGGACTGGCCGATTTGTGCCTTGCTCCGGCTATTCCGAGTAATACCGCAAGAGGCGGCGGGATTATCTACCCGATCATGAAATCAATGGCGATCAGTTTCGGTTCCGAACCCGATAAACCGGAAACCCATCGGAAATTAGGTTCGTTCCTGACGCTAAACAGTTATAACATGAACCTGATTGCTTCATCAATGTTCTTAACCGGAACAGCGAGTAATCCGATGTGTCAAAAATTTGCAGCCGATTTAGGGATTAAAATTTCATGGATGTCCTGGGCTTTGGCGGCAATAGTTCCCGGACTGATATCCTTTTTTGTTATTCCGTTTGTACTGTATAAACTATATCCGCCGGAATTAAAGAAAACCGGCGATGCGCCACAGGTAGCCGCAAAAAAACTGAAAGAAATGGGACCGATTTCCCGTAACGAATGGTTGATGCTGTTTGCTTTCTTCCTGCTGTTGTTTTTGTGGATCACCGGCGATTTATTTTCTATTGATGCCACCACCACCGCTTTTATCGGCCTGATCATGCTGTTGCTCACATCGGTATTAACATGGGAAGACATTAAATCCGAAAAAGGAGCCTGGGACACGATTGTCTGGTTCTCTGTTTTGGTCATGATGGCAAGCTCCCTGAACGAATTGGGCTTTATCGGCTGGTTTAGTAACCTGGTAAAAGTTCAGATCGGCGATTTAAGCTGGCAGATTGCCTTTCCGGTAATCGTTCTGGTGTATTTCTTCAGCCATTACCTGTTTGCCAGTGCCACGGCTCACGTAGCCGCCATGTATGCCGCTTTATTGGGAGTAGGAGTATCTCTGGGAATTCCGGGACTGCTATTGGCATTCATGCTGGGATTCATCGGGTCTTTATATGGTACGTTAACCCATTACGGACACGGGCCGGCTCCGGTATTTTTCGGAAGCGGATATGTGGACCTGAAAAACTGGTGGCTCCGCGGTCTGGAAACCGGATTGATACTGTTGTTTATTTATATGGCAATAGGCGGACTCTGGATGAAAATCATAGGTTACTATTAATTAAAAACAATATCGCATGCAATCACTTTCAAGAAAAATATTAATGTGTCTGACAGGATTGTTTCTGTGTTTCTTTTTGGTCATTCACCTTTTAGGAAACCTGCAATTGTTTCTGCCGGCAGAAAAAGCACAGCTGCAGTTTAATGCATATTCCCATTTTTTATCGGGAAATCCGCTGATAAAGATTGTTTCGTATGTGCTGTATGCTTCCATTATTCTCCATGCCGTATATGCGCTGGTCATTACGGTAAAGAATAAAAAATCGGGTGGTAATTATAAAAAGGACAACAGGGGAAGAGCCAGTAAATGGTACAGCAGGAACATGGGCATCCTGGGAACGATCATCCTGATTTTTTTAATCATCCATTTTAAAAACTTCTGGTACGAATACAAATTCGGCAGCCTGCCTTCGGACGCTAATGGCAACCGGGATTTATACACACTGGTTGTTACGACCTATCAGGAATGGTGGTATGTGGTGATCTATGTATTGTCGATGATTGCTTTGGGCTATCATTTGCTGCACGGTTTTTTCAGTGCGGTAAGAACACTGGGTGTTTTTCATCCCAAATTCGTAAAATGGTTCCGCTATTTCGGCATAGCCTATTCGGTAGCCATTAGTTTCGGATTTGCGGTAATCCCGGTGTATGTCTATTTTATCAATAATAAATGAGTCGGTGGAATTTCCGGATTCATAAAAAAGTAGTAGTATGAAGATAGATGCTAAAATACCAGCCGGACCTTTAGAAGAAAAATGGTCCAATTATAAAAAAAATGCGAAGTTGGTAAATCCTGCCAACCGAAAAAAAATAGAGGTCATTGTTGTAGGAACCGGTTTAGCCGGAAGTTCTGTTGCAGCCTCCCTGGGAGAAATGGGCTATAATGTCAAATCTTTTTGCTTCCAGGACAGTGCCAGACGCGCGCACTCCGTTGCGGCACAGGGCGGTGTGAATGCCGCAAAGAATTATAAAAATGACGGCGATAGCGTGTACCGGATGTTTGTGGACACCCTGAAAGGCGGCGACTTCCGTTCCAGGGAAGCCAATGTGTACCGGATGGCGGAATGCTCACTGAATTTAATTGACCAGGCGGTTGCACAGGGCGTTCCGTTTGGCAGGGAATACGGCGGGTATCTGAACAACCGTTCTTTTGGCGGTGTTCAGGTGAGCAGAACGTTCTATGCCAGAGGACAAACCGGGCAGCAATTGCTTATCGGGGCGTATCAGGCCTTAATGCGGCAGGTCAGCAAAAAAACGGTACAATTGTTTACCCGGCATGAAATGCTGGATCTGGTTGTTATTGATGGAAAAGCAAGAGGCGTTATCGTCCGGAATTTGGATACAGGCGTTATCGAACGCCATGCTGCCCATGCGGTAGTGCTGGCAACGGGAGGATTTGGTAAAATTTACTACTTATCCACATTAGCGATGGGATGTAATGGTTCGGCAATTTGGAGAGCCCATAAAAAAGGCGCTTTAATGGCAAGTCCGAGCTGGACACAAATACACCCGACTTCGTTACCGCAATCCGGCGACTACCAGTCCAAACTGACATTAATGTCTGAATCCCTGCGAAATGACGGCCGTATCTGGGTGCCGTTAAAAGAAAACGAACAACGGCCGGCAAATGATATTCCGGAAGCGGAACGCGATTATTATCTGGAAAGAAAATACCCGGCTTTTGGAAATTTAGCACCCAGGGATATTTCGTCACGGGCGGCAAAAGAACGCATCGATGCCGGATTTGGTATTGGTGCCTTAAAAAATGCCGTATATCTCGATTTCTCCAAAGCGATAAAAGAACAGGGTGTTGCTAAGATCAAAGAAAAATACGGAAACCTTTTCGATATGTATCGCAAAATAACCGGGATTGATGCCTATAAGGAACCGATGATGATTTCGCCGGCAGCCCACTTTTCGATGGGAGGTTTGTGGGTAGACTATGAACTGATGACGACAATTCCGGGACTGTTTGCATTGGGTGAAGCAAACTTTGCCGATCACGGGGCAAACCGCCTGGGGGCCAATTCGCTGCTGCAGGCATCTGTGGACGGTTATTTTATAGCGCCCTATACAATGGCAAACTATCTTTCCGGAGAAATCCACACCGGGAAGATCGATACCAATCATCCGGCTTTTGAAGAAGCAGAACAAACGGTTAAAGAACAGCTGAACCTTTTGATACACTGCAAAGGCGATAAAACGGTGGATTACTACCACAAGGCATTGGGCAAAATACTGTATGACTACTGCGGACTTTCCCGCAGCGAATCCGGTTTAAAGTTTGCCATTGAAGAAATCAAAAAACTCCGGACTGCATTTTACCAGAACGTACACATTCCCGGTGAAGCCGGAGCGATGAACAATGAGCTGGAAAAAGCCGGACGTGTAGCCGATTATTTGGAAATAGGCGAGTTGATGTGTTATGATGCCTTAACCCGTAATGAATCCTGCGGCGCACATTTTAGAGAAGAATATCAGACACCGGATGGCGAAGCCTTACGAAACGATGCCGAATACCAGTTTATTTCGGCATGGGAGTGGAAAGGCAAAAATGCAATGCCGGAACTGCATAAAGAAAATCTGGTTTTTGAATATGTGAAACCAATTGTCAGAAGTTACAAATAACCTAATGAAAAAGAATATGAAGTTACATTTGAAAATTTGGAGACAGGAAAACAAAGACACCGAAGGAAAATTAGTCGATTATTCACTGGAAGATATCAATCCGCACATGTCCTTTTTGGAAATGCTGGATACCCTGAACGAAAAACTCATTTTAGCAAACGACCAGCCGGTAGAATTTGACCATGACTGCCGGGAAGGCATCTGCGGACAATGTGGTGTAATGATTAACGGACTGGCACACGGGCCGCTTAAAAATACAACCACCTGCCAGCTGCATTTACGGGAATTTAAAGACGGGGAAACAGTAGTGATCGAACCGTTCCGTTCCCAGGCATTTCCGGTAAAGAAAGATTTAAAGGTAGACAGGAGTGCGTTTGACCGGATTATCTCTTCCGGCGGATACGTATCGGTAAATACCGGTCAGGCACCGGAAGCAAACGGTATTCCGGTGAACCATAATACAGCCGAAGCGGCTTTCGACTCGGCAGCCTGCATTGGCTGCGGGGCCTGTGTGGCTACCTGCAAAAACGGAAGTGCCGCTTTGTTCACCTCGGCCAAGATTACCCATTTGGTCAAACTGCCACAGGGAAAAGAAGAAAGAGACCACCGTGTGTTGAGCATGGTACACCAAATGGATGCGGAAGCTTTCGGACATTGTTCCAATACGGAAGCCTGCGAAGTAGAATGCCCGCAAAGTATTTCGGTACTCAATATTGCCCAAATGAATTATGAATACAACCGGGCAAAAATTTTAAAACAATAAACGCACCAATTTTATATATTTTTAACAGAAGAAAAGAGGACCGCCACAGCAGTCCTCTTTTTTTATAACTATCGTTTGGAATAAATAACATTTATAAATTCTTTTTAACAGTTTTCGTGTTTATAAATTATAAATTTGCATTTCAATAGCAACAAAAAATGACAACGACCGACACGAAACCAACAACAGCATTAGAACAGTATTTCCAGCAATTCAGAAAAAATATTATTGGTATTGACCAGGAATTTGAATCTCCTTTCGGGAAGCAGAAAATTATCTATACCGACTGGACCGCGAGCGGACGTTTGTATCGCCCGATAGAAGAAAAACTGATTAACGAATTTGGTCCGTTTGTTGCCAATACCCACACGGAAACCACCGTTTCCGGAACTGCGATGACAATGGCCTATCATGAAGCCCGCCATATCATTAAAAAACATGTGAACAGCAACGAAGACGATGTATTGATCGTGGATGGTTCCGGAATGACAGGCGTAGTCAATAAATTCCAGCGTATTTTAGGTTTGAAAGTTCCTGAAAACCTGCAAAAGTATACGCAGATTCCGGAAGAGAAAAAACCGGTTGTTTTTATTTCGCACATGGAACACCATTCTAACCAGACTTCATGGCTGGAAACAATTGCTAAAGTTGAGGTAATTCCGGCTTGCGAACAGGGATTGATCTGTTTGGAAAGCTTTCGTGAATTATTGGAAAAATATAAAGACCGTACCCTAAAAATCGCTTCGGTAACGGCTTGTTCTAATGTAACCGGAATCCGTACGGCATATCACGATATCGCTAAAATAGTACATGAATACAACGGGGTTTGTTTTGTGGATTTTGCCTGTTCGGCACCTTATGTTAAAATAGACATGCACCCGGCAGATAATCCGGAAGGCTACCTGGACGCTATTTTTATGTCTCCGCATAAATTTTTAGGCGGACCCGGAACTTCAGGAGTACTGGTTTTCAATAAAAAATTATACAACAACATGATCCCGGATTGCCCGGGCGGAGGAACCGTAAGCTGGACCAACCCGTGGGGCGAACACAAATACCTGGATAATATTGAAGAAAGAGAAGACGGTGGTACACCGGGCTTTTTACAGGTTATCAAAACCGCATTGGCCGTTCAGTTAAAAGAACAGATGGGTATTGATAATATCCTGAAAAGAGAACATGAAATTACCGATTATGTTTTCGGACAATTAAAACAGGCGTCCAATATTAACATACTGGCAGGCCAGCATGAGGATCGTTTGGGGGTTATTTCTTTTTATATCAATGACCTGCATTTTAACCTGGGTGTAAAGATCCTGAACGACAGATTCGGAATTCAAACCCGTGGCGGCTGTAGTTGTGCCGGTACCTACGGGCATTACCTGCTGCATGTGGATCAGGAAACCTCCCATTATCTTACCGGAAAAATTACTTCGGGTGATTTAATCGAAAAACCGGGATGGATCAGAATGTCAATACATCCAACCACTACCAGCGAAGAAGTGGCGTATGTGTGTGACAGTATTAAAGCTCTGGCAGCCAATCACACTACATGGGCGAATGATTATGAATACAACAAAAACTCAAACGAGTTTGTACACAAAGCAGCGCTTAACCTGGAAAAAGAAATGGTAAAGAGTTGGTTTAAACTATAAAGCAAAAGCCCTGAAATTAATTCAGGGCTTTTTTTATTCTTGGCGATTTAAGCGATTGCTTGTCGCGGTGTTTCCATCGTTTATGGGTCCATAAATAATATTCCGGTGCTTCATGGATCTGCTCTTCAACCATTCGCAGGTACATGCTTGTAATTTGATAGTTGGGAACTTCTTTAGGGTTTTCTACCAAAGGCACAAAGGTAGCCTGATAATGTCCCCGTTTCACTTTTTGTACTTTTACAAAGACTAAGGATAAATCCATTTTTTTGGCCAGCATTTCGGCTCCGGTAAATACAGGAACATTAATGCCCATAAAAGTGTCGAAATAGTTGGTTCGGTGCAGCTGTGGCGATTGGTCACTTGCAAAACCGTAAAAACCTTTGATATTGTTAATCTCATTTTTGCGGATAACATCTACCGTTTCCTTGGCTTCAATTAATGTTGCGTTAAAATGCGAACGGATGTCGCGGA
The DNA here is from genome assembly GCF_001898245.1 of Flavobacterium sp. 40-81. NCBI lineage: Bacteria > Pseudomonadati > Bacteroidota > Flavobacteriia > Flavobacteriales > Flavobacteriaceae > Flavobacterium > Flavobacterium sp. 40-81. Next base: position 59,446 of record NZ_MKTM01000033.1, on the reverse strand, counting down.
TTAACTTGTCAAAATATTTGTTCTGGATTTTTTTATAAACGGCAAAAGTCCGGAAATCGATGTACTTGTCAAGGATGATAAGCCATTCCCAACTGGCATAATGCGCGCACATCATAATGATACTTTTGTTCTTTTTCTCCATTTCCCTTACCATTTCAATATTGGTAAAAACAAAACGCTTTTTCATCTCTGCTTCCGAAATGGTCATGGTTTTGATCATTTCCAGAAACATATCACACATGTGTTTGAAAAACTTCTTTTCAATCCGGATGCGTTCTTCTTTGGAAAGGTGTGGCAGCGTTAATGCGATATTGTCCCGAACCGTTTTTTTTCGGTAACCGACAAGGTGGTATACCACAACATAAGTACAATCAGACAGAAAGTAAAAAAGAGGAAACGGAAGAATGGAAATACACCATAAAAAAGGGTAGGCGATTATATAGAGTAAAAACTGCATTTCGATATTTTTTACAAATATAACTTTTAAAAATATTTTTACCATCCCAAATTAACATTACCTAAACAAACAATCTGTATTTTTACAGAAAGAAAACCAACCGGAATGAATTCTGTACTATTAATTATTATTGCAATAACGGTAATTGTAAGCTTTAAAGGTTTTAATGACCTTTCGTTTTTTAGAAAATATGAATTTCACGTGGGAAGCATCCGTGCAGGTGAGCAAATCAGAATGTTTTCGTCTGCTTTTCTGCATGCCGATATTGCCCATCTGGCCTTTAACATGCTGACGTTATTCTTTTTTGCACCGGTTGTTATTCAGGATCTGGGTACCGCTTCTTTTCTGATCATATATATAGGAAGTTTACTGTGCGGCAGTTTGCTGACGCTTTACTTTCACAAAGATGATTATTCCTATAGAGCTATAGGAGCTTCGGGTGCGGTAACCGGGATTTTATATGCTGCTATCCTGCTGCGTCCGGATATGACCCTGGGACTGTACTTTATCATTCCGGTTCCGGCATATCTTTTTGGCATTGGCTATTTGCTGTATTCCATTTACGGAATGAAAGCCAAAAATGACAACATCGGGCATGTGGCGCATTTTGGCGGGGCAATTGGCGGATATATTATTACAATTGCCAAAGTTCCTTCCATGTTACAGGACAATACTTTAATGGTAATACTGCTGGCAATTCCCATCGTGATCTTGTTTTTTTTAGCAAAAACAGGAAAATTATAATTTTTGGCATTGGATTTGATTTGTAGTATATAACTTAAAAAGCACAAAAATGAAAAAAGCAATTTTAATCGTAGTAACACTGTTCATGGCAACAGTTTCAAATGCACAAGAAATGAAAACACAACCACAGATAGTTGTTTCCGGCGAAGGGAAAATAAAAGTAACTCCGGATTATGTAATCATTAATGTTGGGGTGGAAAACACAGGAGAAGTGGCAGCCGATGTAAAAAAGAAAAATGATATTGCTATTGATGCCGTTATCAAATACTTAAAAAAATCAAAACTGCCGGAAGCGGATTTCCAGACCAAACAGGTTCAGTTGAATAAAACATACGATTATGAAAAGAAAAAACACTATTTCGTAGCCAATCAGACTATTTCGATCACGTTAAAAGAGCTGTCAAAATACGATACGATGATGTTAGGCCTGGTAGATGCCGGTGTAAATGTTATTAACGGTGTGGATTTCAAATCGACTAAAGTTACCGAGTATGAATCACAGGCAAGAGTAAAAGCAGTACAGGATGCTAAAACAAAAGCACAGGATTATGCTGCTGCTTTAAACCAGAAAATGGGGAAAGCAATCCTGGTAGCCGATAATTCGTCTACATACTACCCGAGACCGTATATGTCAGCCATGAAAATGTCGGCCGATACCGAAATGACAAGAGAGACTTTGGCGATCGGAGAGATTGAAGTTACCGCTAATGTGACGATAAATTTCGCATTGGATTAATCCAATTCTTTATAAAAACTGATAAAACTGCCCGGTTAGGGCAGTTTTTTTTTACGTAAACATTTGAAAATAATTTCTTTACATTTTTTCAATCGTTTAAATTTTTCAATTTTCAAGAATTGTCTATTTTTGCACATGCAACACAACGTACTTATTTTAGATTTCGGGTCGCAATACACTCAGCTTATTGCGAGAAGAGTTCGCGAATTAAATATTTTCTGCGAAATTTTTCCTTTCAATCACTTTCCCAGTGATTTATCAAGTTATAAAGCGGTTATCCTTTCCGGTAGCCCATACTCCGTAAGAGCAGAGGATGCACCGCATCCGGACTTATCACAAATCAGAGGCAAAATGCCGTTACTGGCGGTTTGCTACGGAGCACAATACCTGGCACATTTTAGCGGAGGAGAAGTAGCCCCTTCCAATATCAGAGAATATGGAAGAGCGAACCTGTCTTATGTAAAAGATGACGAAGCCTTCTTCGATGAAGTGGCTTTAAACAGTCAGGTTTGGATGAGCCACAGTGATACCATCAAGCAATTGCCAACAAACGGTGTTCGTCTGGCAAGTACTAAAGATGTGGAAAATGCGGCTTACAGAATTGAAGGAGAAACCACTTATGCTATTCAGTTTCATCCGGAAGTTTACCATTCAACAGACGGTAAACAGATGCTGGAGAACTTTTTAGTAAAAATTGCAGAAGTACCTCAAAACTTTACCCCTAAAGCATTCGTTGAAGAAATCGTAGACGAATTAAAAGGTAAAATTAAAAATGATAAAGTTGTTTTAGGACTTTCCGGTGGAGTGGATTCTACGGTAGCGGCAGTATTGTTAAACAAAGCTATCGGTGAAAACCTGTACTGTATTTTCGTAAACAACGGACTATTGCGTAAAAATGAATTCCAGAACGTTTTAGAGCAATACAAAGGAATGGGCTTAAACGTAAAAGGAGTGGATGCTTCGGCACGTTTTTTGAATGAATTGGCAGGTATTGAGGATCCGGAAACGAAAAGAAAAACAATCGGACGTGTGTTCATTGAAGTTTTTGATGATGAAGCCCATCTTATTGAAGATGTAAAATGGCTGGCTCAGGGAACGATCTATCCGGACGTAATCGAATCGGTATCGGTAAAAGGACCATCGGCAACGATCAAATCGCACCACAATGTGGGTGGTTTACCGGATTTCATGAAATTACAGGTAGTAGAACCGTTACGAATGCTTTTTAAAGACGAAGTAAGAAGAGTAGGAGCTACTTTGGGAATCAGCCCGGACTTATTGGGAAGACACCCGTTCCCGGGACCTGGATTGTCCATCCGTATCCTGGGAGATATCACGCCGGAGAAAGTTAGTATCTTACAGGATGTAGATGCGATCTTTATTGAAGGACTGAAAACACACGGATTATACGACAAAGTCTGGCAGGCAGGAGCAATCCTGTTACCGGTAAACAGCGTTGGGGTTATGGGAGATGAACGTACCTATGAAAAAGTAGTTGCGTTGAGAGCTGTAGAATCTACAGACGGAATGACTGCAGACTGGGTACATTTACCGTATGACTTCCTGATGAAAATATCGAACGAAATTATCAATAAAGTGAAAGGGGTTAACCGGGTTGTTTATGATATCAGCTCCAAACCGCCGGCCACAATTGAGTGGGAATAAAAAGAAATTGTAAATTTGAGATAAGTCGTTATAAAATTCTAACTTTATAACGACTTATTCGCTTAAAAATAGTAGTATGAAATATATTGTAACTGTTGTAATTTCAGGACTTTTTATGTCCGGTGTTGTTTTTGGACAAACTAAAAATTACATAGAACATAAGGTAGAAAAAGGAGAAACAGTAGTACAGATTGCAAAAAAGTATAGTGTAACGCCTTACGATATTTATCGGATGAACCCGGATTCGCAAAACGGATTAAAGGAAAATTCGAAAATATTGGTTCCGACAGCTTCCGGTAAAATAATTACTGCAAAAACAGAAGATAAGAAAACCGCAACTAAAGAAGTCCTTAAAGAAAAAGTAAAGGAAACTTTAGGAACGGTAACCATTACACATACGGTAGAACCGAAAGAAGGCGTTTACGGTATTGCTAAAAAATATGGAACCACGGTTGAAGCCATCTACAAAAGCAATCCTGCTGTAGAAAAAGACGGATTGAAAATTGGTCAGGTGCTGACTTTTACCGCTCCGAAAGCAGACAAACAACAGCTTAAAGCTGAGAAAAAAGAATTGAAGCAGGAGCTTAAACAAGCGGCAGCTGCCGGATCGGGCACAGCTTCCGGTAAAGCGGTTTACCATATTGTTGAAGCAAAAGAGACCAAATTCGGTATTGCTAAAAAATACGGTTTAACGGTTCCGGAATTAGAAGACCTGAATCCCGGAATAAAAGAAAACCTGGAAATCGGATACAATTTACGACTGAACAAAAATGTTCCTTCGGTACAGAAAACCGTAGAAAAGGAAATTGAAAAAGTTGCCGAAGAAAATAAATACCTGAGCTATCAGGTAAAACCTAAAGAAACCATGTACCGTCTGACCAAATCGTCAGGATTGAGCGAAGAGCAACTGATCTCTTTAAACCCGGAATTAAAAGACGGTGTTAAAGCGGGAATGGTTTTAAAACTGCCGAATACTTCTAAATTTGACGATGTTAAAACGAACAAAGCTTCTGTTGATATTGTTAAAACACTTAAAAAAGACGGAGAAAAAGAATTGGTATTGTTCATGCCTTTTAACCTGGATAAAATTGCATCCGACTCGATCCGTTCTACACAGGAACGTTTAAAAACGGATAAATTCCTGAACATGACCCTTGATTTTTATGCGGGTGCTTTAGTGGCAATCGACTCGGCTAAAGCCTTAGGCCTGCCGTTAAAAGTTAAGATTTATGACTCTAAAGAAACGAAAAACGCATCGGCAGTAGCGGCAATTATCGATAAAAACAACTTTGCGAATACGGATGCCGTTATCGGTCCGTTTTTTCAGTCTAATGTGGAAACCGCTGCCAATTTGCTGAACCAGTATAATGTTCCGGTAATTTCGCCTTTATCGAATGAAAAAGGGAAACCGTATTCGAACCTGTTTCAGGCAATGCCGAATTCGAATGATGTGAAGCAGAAAATGTTTGATTATATGAAGTCTAAAAACGGCAACATCATTGCGGTGGTCGATCCTAAAAAAGGCTCTTCAAGACAATATTTAAAAGATAACTATCCGTCGGTAAAATTTGCGGAATTAAACGAAAAAGGAAATGTGACGCTGGAAAATATCAAAAGCCTGATGGAAGCCGATAAAACCAATTTCGTTATTCTGGAATCGGAAAGTAAAGTAATGGTGCTGAGTACGCTGAATATCCTGGTGAGTGCATTATCGCAATTCCAGGTACAGCTGGTAACACTGGAGAAAAACGAAACCCTGGATTTTGAAGAAATTCCGTTGAGCCGTTTAACCAAATTGAAATTATTGTACCCTTCGGTAGCCAAAGATAACGAAACTCCGGAAGCGGCTATTTTTGCCGGTACATTTAAAAAGAAAAATAACATCTTCCCGAACCGCTTTGCAACAAGAGGTTTTGATGTAACTTTTGATGTTATTGTGAGAATGTTTCAGGAAAACGGATTCCGGGAATCGGTTAACGAAAATGCATCGGAGCAGGTGGAGAACAAATTTGACTACGCAAATATAAACGGAGGCTATTACAATACCGGTGTTTATATTATGAACTATAGTGATGATTTAACTGTAAAAGAAGCAAAATAATGACCTCAAAAGTAACGTATTTAGGAGATTTAAGAACGTCGTCGATTCATTTGCAGTCGGGAAGTGAGATTATATCGGACGCGCCGGTGGACAACAACGGAAAGGGAGAAGCTTTTTCACCCACAGATACCGTGGCGAATGCACTGGCAAGCTGTATGTTTACCGTTATGGGAATAAAAGCAGCTACGATGGATGTTGACTTTTCCGGAGCAACGGCAGACGTAACCAAAGTTATGCAGGCAGAACCGCGAAAAATAGCTGAGATTCATGTGACTTTTAATATGAATATCGAAGCAGACGATAAAACAAAAACAATATTGGAACGAACGGCTTTGACCTGTCCGGTTTATCTGAGCCTGAACCCGGATATTAAAAAAGAAATAATATTTAACTGGAAATAGACGATGGTAAAAGCAGAAAAAGACTATAATTTTTTCGATTGGTGGAAAAAAGCGTTTATTGAAAATTACATCAACTTTTCAGGGCGTGCCCGTCGTTCGGAATATTGGTATTATGTATTGGGTAATTTTATTATTATTGTTCCGCTGTATATCGTATTTATTATTGCTATTGTAACAGGATCGGAAGCATTAATAGGGATTTCAGGTTTCCTGTTGGTGGCTTTTGCACTGGCAACGATCATTCCGTCGTTTGCCGTTGCCGTAAGAAGACTGCATGATACCAATAAAAGCGGCTGGACCTATCTGCTGGCATTGATACCGTTTATCGGTTCCATGATTATCCTGTATTATTTTGTGCTGGATGGCGACCATGGAAGAAATGATTACGGCAATGATCCGAAGATGGCACAGAACAATGAAATTGACTTCATAGGAAGAGAATAATATTTTGGATAAAAATAAAGAAGCACTCATCAGGCTGGCTCATACCAAAATGCCCTTCGGAAAATTTGAAGGGCGTTTTCTTATCGATTTACCCGAACACTATATTGTCTGGTACCACAACAAAGGTTTTCCAAAAGGGCAGCTTGGCGAACAGCTGCAGTTGGTCTATGAACTCAAATTAAACGGACTGGAAGAATTAATCCGGAATATAAAAAAGAACTTCCCCAAACCGTAAACCTTTTATTAACGAATAATTGTCAATCTACAGTTATTAATTCTCAATTTATAATTGTACTTTTGCCAAGTTTTTTACACAACTACAACAAACAACAACACAATGAATCAGACGAAATATATTTTTGTTACAGGAGGTGTGACTTCTTCTTTAGGAAAAGGAATTATCGCAGCTTCTTTAGCTAAATTATTACAAGCAAGAGGTTACCGAACGACAATCCAGAAATTTGATCCGTATATTAATGTGGATCCGGGAACATTAAACCCGTATGAACATGGAGAGTGTTATGTAACAGATGACGGAGCCGAAACCGATTTGGACTTAGGACATTATGAGCGTTTTTTAAATGTTCCTACGTCACAGGCCAATAATGTTACGACAGGAAGAGTATATCTTTCTGTAATTGAAAAAGAGCGTCGTGGTGAATTTTTAGGAAAAACCGTTCAGGTAGTTCCGCACATTACGAATGAGATCAAGGAACGTATGCAGTTGCTTGGAAAGTCGGGTGATTTTGACATTGTGATTACAGAAATAGGCGGTACGGTTGGTGATATCGAATCGTTGCCGTATATCGAATCGGTACGTCAGCTATTGTGGGAGTTGGGTGATAATAACGGAATCGTTATTCATTTAACATTAGTGCCCTATTTGGCGGCAGCCGGTGAATTAAAAACAAAACCAACGCAGCACTCCGTAAAAACCTTAATGGAAAGCGGAATCAAAGCGGATATTCTGGTTTGCAGAACTGAGCATGAAATTTCAAGCGACCTGCGTCAGAAATTAGCGTTATTCTGTAACGTTAAAAAAGAAGCGGTTATTCAGTCTATCGATGCTTCAACCATTTATGATGTTCCAAACTTAATGTTGGAAGAAGGACTGGACAGAGTAGCCCTGAAAAAATTGGATTTACCGGAAAAAGCAACACCGGATTTGTCACAATGGAATGAGTTCCTGCACAAACTGAAAAACCCGAAACACACCGTTAACATCGGTTTGGTAGGGAAATATGTAGAATTACAGGATTCGTATAAATCCATTTTGGAAGCATTCATTCACGCGGGAGCGGCAAATGAAACCAAAGTAAATGTAATCAGTATTCACTCGGAATACCTGGATGAGAAAACGGTTGCCGATAAACTGAACGGTTTGGATGGTATTTTGGTTGCTCCGGGATTTGGAGGAAGAGGAATTGAAGGAAAAATAGAAACGGTTCGCTATGCCAGAGAAAACAAAATTCCATTCTTTGGAATCTGTCTGGGTATGCAGATGGCCGTTATTGAATATTCCAGAAATGTTCTGGGTTATGCCGATGCCAATTCGACAGAAATGAACGACAGCACGTCTTACCCGGTGATCAGCATCATGGAAGAACAAAAAAATATTACCGATAAAGGAGGAACCATGCGTTTGGGTGCCTGGAAATGTACTTTAAAAGAAAATACACTGGCACATTCAATTTATGGTAAAACCAATATTTTAGAGCGTCACCGTCATCGTTATGAATTTAACGGAGACTATTTGGAAGCTTTGGAAAATGCAGGATTAAAAGCATCAGGAGTAAACCCTGATACCGGTTTAGTGGAAGTAGTGGAATTAACGGATCATCCGTTTTTCATTGGGGTTCAATACCATCCGGAATATAAAAGTACGGTAGCTAATCCGCATCCGTTGTTTGTACATTTTGTAGAAGCAGCTGTGAAAAATAAAGTTTGTTGCTAAAAATTTTTGCAACTCACCATAAACAATAAACGATTAGAATGGAAGAAAAGAAATTAGACACAAAATCTATTTTAGGATTTGTTTTGATTGCAGGATTGATGATCTGGATGATGTACAACAACATCGACAAAGAGAAACAATCCATTGCAGAAGATGCTCAAAAAGCTAAAGTTGAAAAAGTAGAGAAAGCTAAAGAAGCGGCAGTTACCAAAGCAATTGCCGATACAACTCAGCCGGATTCGCTTCGCGTAAAAGCATTGCAAAGTTCTTTGGGAGCTTTCGCATACAGTGCTTCATTGCCTTCTGCAAAAGAAAACGTTACCGAAATTAAAAATGAAGTTTTAACGTTAAAAATCGCTAACAAAGGTGGTTATATCGTAGAAGCTACCGTTAACGGTTTTGAGCAATTCAGCAAAAATTCGAAAAGAAATGTTGAATTAATCAAACAAAACAACGCCAATCTGAACCTTCAGATCAACACTCAGGACAATCGTATTTTAAATACCAAAGACCTTTATTTTGAGCCTACTGTAACAAAAGAAGGGGACAATCAGGTTTTAACGATGAGACTGAAAGCCGGTGCCAACCAGTTTTTAGAGTACCGTTATGTATTGAAACCAAAAGAATACATGATGGATTTCGCAATCCGCTCTCAGGGACTTAGCAATGTTATTAACACGGCTAAACCGCTGGATCTGGAGTGGCAGTTAAAATCATTCCGCAACGAAAAAAGTGTAAGCTATGAAAACAGATACACGGATTTGGTTTACGAATATGAAAGCGGAAAAGACAACTCGTTAAGCGCAACCAGTAAATTAGATGAGAAATCTGCAGAAAACGTTACGTATGTAGCCTTCAAACAACATTTCTTTACGTCTATTTTATTGACAGATACGCCGTTTAAAACAGCTCAGTTAAAATCGGAGAACCTGGTTCACGATGAAAAAATTGACACGGTTTTTACTAAAAACTTCGTCGCAAAATTACCGTTAGAATTCAAAAACGGAGAGTTGAACTATAACATGAACTGGTACTACGGACCATCAGACTATAAAACATTAAATTCATACAACAAGAATCTGGATGAAGTAATGCCTTTGGGATGGGGAATTTTCGGTTGGATTAACCGTTATGTATTTATCCCTGTTTACGGATTCTTAAGCGGATTTGTTCCTCACGGTATCGCCATTATTATCTTCACGATCTTAGTGCGTCTGGTAATGTCACCGGTAACTTATAAATCATATTTGTCTCAGGCAAAAATGAAAGTGTTGCGTCCGGAAATTGCAGAATTGAATGAGAAATTCTCAAAAGACCCGATGAAGAAACAACAGGAAACAATGAAACTGTACAATAAAGCCGGTGTGAATCCTATGGCAGGATGTTTACCAGCCGTCATGCAGATTCCGGTTTTCTATGCCCTCTTCCAGTTCTTCCCGTCTTATTTTGATTTAAGACAGAAAAGCTTCCTTTGGGCAGACGATTTATCGTCATACGATTCGGTGTTACACTTACCGTTCTACATTCCGTTCTATGGTAACCACGTGAGTTTATTCCCGATATTGGCATCAGTTGCTATTTTCTTCTATATGAAAATGACAACAGGCGACCAGGCAATGAGCACACCTCCGCAGGAAGGTATGCCGGATATGGGTAAGATCATGAAAATTATGATTTATGTTTCACCAATTATGATGTTATTCTTCTTTAATAACTATGCTTCAGGATTGAGTTTGTATTACTTTATTTCGAATACGATCACTATCGGTATTATGCTGGTTATCAAGAACTACATTGTGAATGAAGAGAAAATTCACGCTCAGATTCAGGAGAATAAGACGAAACCTCAGAAGCAGAGTAAGTTTCAAAGAAAGATGCAGGAAATGATGGAGCAGGCGGAAGCACAGAAAAATGCCAAGCAAAACAAAAAATAATTGAAAAGCATCCGTCAGGGATGCTTTTTTTATACAATCCTTATTTACTTTAGCAGTTTAATCATCAGGGATTAAAATTATTTTCAGGATGATACGTTTAGTATAATTAAACCATTACAAAAATATGAGAACAACATTCTTAGTGATATTCACCTTATTGAGCACCATTGCTTTTTCACAGGAAACAAATAAGAACGACGATAAAGGTCAGCGTCACGGATTGTGGAAAGGAATTTACGACGATACCAAATACCCGCGATATGAAGGAACCTTCGATCACGGAAAGGAAGTGGGCGTGTTCAAGTATTTTGACAATACCAAAGCCACGGTTGTTATTGCAACCCGTGATTTTTCGGCAAATGACGGTTCTAATTATACGGTGTTTTTTGACCAGAAAGGCAATAAAGTCAGTGAAGGAAAAATAGTGGGCAGAGAATATGAAGGAGAATGGAAGTACTACCATAAAGGCGGAAAAGAAATCATGACGCTGGAATATTATTCCAATGGAAAACTAAACGGAACCCGAAAAGCATTTTACCCGAACAAAGCCGTAGCCGAAGAAATTCAGTATGTAAACGGCGTTAAGCAGGGGATGTATAAAAAATATTCCGATAAAGGAGTGGTAATTGAAGAAACAACCTATGTGAACAATCTGTTTGACGGACCTTCTGTTTACCGCAACTCCAAAAATGAAATAATTACCAAAGGACAATTTAAAAAAGGGCAGAAATCCGGAATCTGGAAATTTTACGAAAACAACAAACTGGTTAAAGAAGTAAACGCTGCCAAAATAAACGATGTGACCTTTAAGATCAGGACCGATACGGACGGGAAAAAGAAACCGACCGAGTTAAAAAGCAAAACCAATTAATAATGTAATTTTGCAAAAAAAAATAGAAGAATCATAAATATAAGGTATAGAAATAGATGAAACGTGTAGTTGTTGGTCTTTCCGGTGGAGTGGATTCGAGTGTGGCAGCCTATCTTTTACAGGAACAAGGCTATGAAGTGATAGGACTGTTTATGAAAAACTGGCATGACGATTCGGTTACGATTTCGAACGAATGTCCATGGCTGGAAGACAGTAATGATGCGCTTTTAGTGGCTGAAAAATTAGGAATCCCTTTTCAGACAGTAGATTTAAGCGAACAATATAAAGAACGTATCGTGGACTATATGTTTAACGAATACGAAAAAGGAAGAACACCCAACCCGGATGTGTTGTGTAACCGTGAAATCAAGTTTGACGTATTTATGAAAATAGCGTTAAGCCTTGGTGCCGATTATGTTGCCACAGGGCATTATTGCCGTAAAGGGATTATTGAAAAAGAAGAAGGTAACGTATATCAGTTACTGGCCGGAGTAGACGGTAATAAAGACCAGTCGTATTTCCTGTGCCAGTTATCCCAGGAACAATTGGCAAAATCATTATTCCCGATCGGGGAACTGACCAAGCCCCAGGTTCGGGAAATTGCCGCAAAAATGGAACTGATCACAGCCGAAAAGAAAGATTCGCAAGGACTTTGCTTTATCGGAAAAGTACGCCTGCCGGAATTTTTACAACAGCAGTTACAGCCTAAAGAAGGCTTGATTTTTGAAGTGGATGCGAATCATGCCGTATATACCCAGACCCAAACCGGTTTTGCTTCTCTGGAAGAAGAACTGGCGTACCGGGCGAAGAATATCGACTATACTCCGGAAATGGGGAAAATTGTCGGGAAACACCAGGGTGCCCACTATTTTACGATCGGGCAAAGAAAAGGACTGAATGTAGGAGGAACAAAAGAACCGCTGTTTATTATCGCTACAGATGTAACGACCAATACCATTTACACCGGACAGGGACATAACCATCCCGGATTGTTCAAAAGAGCTTTATTTGTTCAAAAACCGGAAGTACACTGGATTCGTGAGGATCTGGCTTTAGCCAATGGCGAAAAAATGGAAGTAATGGCGAGAATCCGTTACAGACAGCCATTGCAAAAAGCAACGTTATACCAGTTTGAAGACGGTATGTATGTACTTTTCGAAGAACCGCAATCGGCAATAACAGAAGGGCAATTTGTTTCATGGCATATTGGAGATGAATTAGTTGGTTCGGGAGTAATTTCTTAAATTGCGCTTTCTAATTTGTGAAAGCATGAAAAAAATCCTTCCGTTTCTATTCGTATTACTGCACACAGTAACATTTTCACAAGAAGATGCCTGGGTTTATTTTAACGATAAGCCCAATGCACAGACCTATTTGAGCAACCCTCTTTCCATGCTTTCACAAAGAGCATTAGACAGGAGAGCTGCTCAAAATATTGCGGTCGACATTCAGGATGTACCCATCCACCAAAACTATATCGACCAGATTACAGCCGTTCCCGGAATCAGCGTGATGGCAAAATCCAAATGGATGAATGCCTTACACATCAGAGGAACACAGTCGGTGATTAACGGACTGACAACACTTTCCTTTGTTCATCATGTCGATTTTGCCAACAAAACTTTAAATACCAATAAAAATACGAATACTGCCGCTTCCGGATTGTTTAATAAAACGCTGGATGTACAGGCAAACTTTCCCTATGGTGCTTCCGCAGCACAGATTCAGATGCTCAACGGACATTTACTGCACCAGCAGGATTTTACCGGAACCGGAAAGATCATTGCGGTAATGGATGCCGGTTTCCCGGGAGTGGATACCACCGATCCATTTTTAAGATTAAGAACCAATAACCAGATTAAAGGCGGCTATAATTTCGTGAACCGCAATGCCAATTTCTATACCGGCTTCCAGCACGGTACGCAGGTATTGTCTAATATGGCTGCTTATGTAGACAATCAGTTGGTGGGCACTGCACCGGATGCTTCCTATTATTTATTTGTTACGGAAGACATCAACAGCGAAAGTCCGTTAGAAGAAAGCCTTTGGGTGGAAGCTGCCGAAACTGCCGACAGCCTGGGTGTTGATGTAATCAACTCTTCACTGGGCTATAACCTGTTTACCAATGCGGCCTATAACCATACCTACCAGGATATGGACGGGAATACCACCTTTATAACCAGAGGCGCTAATATCGCGTTTACCCGGGGGATGATTGTAGTGGTTTCCGCCGGAAATGAAGGTGCCAAACCGTGGAAATTTATAACAGCCCCAGCAGATGCTAACAATGTTCTGACGGTAGGAGCGGTGAGCGCTTCAGAAGTCAGAGCCGGATTTAGTTCACAGGGACCAACAGCCGACGGAAGGATCAAACCGGATGTAATGGCAATGGGTGCTGCTTCGGTTGTTACAACACAAACCGGAGAAATAGGCTATAATAACGGGACTTCTTTTTCGGCACCCACATTAGCCGGACTGGTAGCGTGCTTATGGCAGGCATTACCGAATAAAACAAATGCTCAGCTGGTACGGATCATAAAAGAATCGGCAGACCGCTATACCAATCCGGATAACTTTTACGGATACGGAATACCGGATTTCCAACTGGCCTTAAATACAGCCTTATCGACCGCTTCGTTTGCAGTAAACGGCTTTAACCTTTATCCCAACCCAACAGCGGGAACGATAACCATTACGTCACCAGACAACACCGTTGCCCGTTTTGTGCTATACAACAGCCTGGGGCAGGAAATCATGAAAAAAAATATCAGCAGCCTTCAGGAAGAAACCATTTCCCTGGAATCGTTTACTTCCGGAATTTATTGCTACACCATTGTTTCGGGTGAAGCCACCTTTTCAGGAAAACTAATCAAAAAATAGTATATCTAACAGCATGAACAGAATCACAAAACTTTTCAATATCCAATACCCGATAATTCAGGGTGGGATGATATGGAATAGCGGATATAAATTAGCAAGTGCCGTAAGTAACGCCGGCGGACTGGGTTTAATCGGAGCCGGATCGATGTATCCGGAAGTACTGCGCGAGCACATTCAGAAATGTAAAAAAGCAACAGATAAACCTTTTGGAATAAACGTTCCGATGCTGTATCCCAACATCGAAGAAATAATGAACATTATTGTCGAAGAAGGCGTAAAGATCGTTTTTACCTCGGCCGGAAATCCGAAAACATGGACCGCTTTTCTAAAAGAAAAAGGCATTACGGTTGTACACGTGGTGAGCAGTTCCAAATTTGCCTTAAAAGCACAGGAAGCAGGAGTGGATGCTGTTGTAGCCGAAGGCTTTGAAGCAGGAGGACACAACGGAAGAGAAGAAACCACAACGCTAACGCTGATCCCGATGGTAAAGGAACAAATCAATATTCCGTTAATCGCTGCCGGTGGTATCGCTACCGGAAGAGGAATGCTGGCGGCAATGGTTTTAGGTGCCGACGGTGTACAGATGGGATCCCGTTTTGCAGCATCGGAAGAAAGCTCGTCACACGATAACTTCAAGCAAACGATCTTAAATGTAAAAGAAGGCGATACCCATTTAACGCTGAAAGAACTGGCGCCGGTTCGTTTGATAAAAAACAAATTTTATGAAGACGTACAAACATTATATACCAAATGCCCGACGCCGGAAGAACTGAAAGAACTCTTAGGCAGGGCCCGTGCAAAACGCGGAATGTTTGAAGGTGATTTGGTGGAAGGAGAACTGGAAATCGGTCAGATAGCCGGATTGATCCACGACATACAACCCGTTTCGGTAATTGTAGCCAATGTTATCGCAGAATTTGAAAAAGCAAAACGGGAAGCCGCAACTTTCTGATAAAACAAAAAACCGGCCTGTTGCCGGTTTTTTTTATATACAATACAATAGGTTACTATTCGGCCATTTTGCGCAGCTGATTCTTGTTTTTGATGCTGATTTTCTTTCCGGTCAGTTCGATTAACCCGGATTTATTGAAATCAGACAACAAACGAATACAACTTTCGGTAGCGGTACCGATAATACTGCTCAACTCCTCACGCGAAAGCTGAATTTTTAAGGTGCCATCTGCATTAGTGCCAAAAGTATCGCTTAGATACAGTAAGGTCTCGGCAAGGCGTTCTTTCACATTTTTCTGCGCCATAGACACCATGTGGTCATCGGCTTCTTTTAAATCACCGCAAATCGTTTTCATCACATTCATGGAAAACTGATTGTTGTTGTTAAAAAAAGAAAGGATCTCGGTTTTGGGAATAAAACAAACCTGCATGTCTTCCAATGCAATAGCGCTCAGGTTTGCCGGTTCATCACTAATCATGGAGCGTTGCCCTAAAAGCTCACCCGGTTTCACCAGTTTTACGATCTGGTCTTTACCGTTCTGGCTGAGTTTGGATAACTTACAAACACCATCTTTGACACAATAGATACCATTGGTAACATCACCTTCTTCAAAAATGGGTTCCCCTTTTTTAATAATATAAGACGTTTTACAGCTGGCAATCTTTAAAAGCTCCTCTTTACTTAAAGCTTTTAAAGAGCTAAACTCTCTAACGATACATTGTTCACATTTCCCCATATACATACTCCTTAAAATGGTTCATACAAATATACCAAAAGTATGACAAATATCATATTTTATTGCTACCCTAATTACAACCTTTGTCTCAGGTAAAATGAGCAAATTTATGGATACGCAAAATTGTTTCCATTGTGGTAATGATATTATAAAAGCAGAAGAAATCATTTTTGATGATAAATCTTTTTGTTGTCTGGGATGTAAAACCGTTTACGAGATTTTCAGCCAGAACGACCTGACCTGCTATTATGATTTCGAAAAGGCGCCCGGAGCGACACCACAAGACATAAAAGGGAAATATGATTTTTTAGAAAATGAAAGTATTGTAACCAAACTTCTGGAGTTTGAAGAAAACACAATACATATCGCTTCGTTGTATATTCCCCACATACACTGTAGTTCGTGTATCTGGATCTTAGAGAATCTGCAAAAACTTCAAAAAGGGATCAGCCTGTCGCAGGTGAACTTTTCGCAGAAGAAAGTCAGAATCACGTATGATCCGCAACAAACGAATCTTAAAGAAATAGTCCTTTTGTTAAGTTCAATAGGCTATGAACCGTATATAAGCCTGGAAAATTATGAAGGTGTCAGGAAAACGGTGGACAGGAGCTTAATTTACAAAATAGGGGTAGCATTTTTTTGCTTTGGAAATATAATGCTCCTGTCTTTTCCTGAATACTTTGAAGTGGGCGAGTACTGGATAGACCAGTACAAAGACTTTTTCAGATGGCTGATTTTCGGACTGTCATTACCGGCTTTCTTTTATTCCGGATGGGGCTATTATATATCCGCCTGGAAAAGCATTAAATCCAGAATGCTCAGTATC
The DNA here is from genome assembly GCF_001898245.1 of Flavobacterium sp. 40-81. Classification (NCBI taxonomy): domain Bacteria; kingdom Pseudomonadati; phylum Bacteroidota; class Flavobacteriia; order Flavobacteriales; family Flavobacteriaceae; genus Flavobacterium; species Flavobacterium sp. 40-81. The sequence goes on along the minus strand of NZ_MKTM01000033.1, from coordinate 42,745 downwards.
GACATCCCGATTGCTTTGGGGATTATCGTAATGTTCGTGAGAAGTACGGTCGATATTGTTTTCGACTACGGTCAGGGATTTTTCGACAGCATGTGCGGACTGATTTTCTTCATGCTTTTAGGAAAACTGTTCCAGCAAAAAACCTACAACTTCCTTTCGTTCGAAAGGGATTATAAATCCTATTTCCCGATTGCGGTAACCAAAATCAATACAGACGGTTCGGAAGAAGCAACCCAGGTTTATGAAATCAAAAAAGGCGACCGCCTGCTGATCCGGAACCAGGAATTAATTCCGGTTGACGGTATTTTAATATCCGGGAAGGCCTATATTGATTACAGTTTTGTGACCGGTGAGGAAATCCCGATTGAAAAGAAATCTGGAGATAAAATTTTTGCCGGCGGAAAACAGATCGGAAGGGTTATCGAAATGGAAGTACTCTATACGGTTTCCCAAAGTTACCTGACACAGTTGTGGAGCAATGATGTGTTCCAGAAAAAAGCCGATTTAAAATACAAAACCATTACCGATACGGTGAGCCGTTATTTTACACCGGTGCTGTTATTGCTGGCTTTCCTTTCCTTTGGTTACTGGATATTCATAGATGTCAACACCGCTTTTAATGTCTTCACAGCCATACTGATTGTTGCCTGCCCGTGTGCGCTGGCACTGACGGCTCCGTTTACCTTAGGGAATGTACTCCGGATAATGGGGAATAAAAAACTCTACTTAAAAAATGCAACGGTGATCGAGCAGATGGCAAAAGTGGACACGATAGTGTTCGATAAAACCGGAACCATTACCTCCAATAAAAAGTCCTCGATAGCCTATACCGGACAGTCATTGAATGAAAAAGAAATCATGCTGATCAAAAATGTACTGCGTGGTTCCAATCACCCGCTAAGCAGAAGGCTGTATGATTTTTTACCCGATGCAGAAAGAGTGGTTGTTTCCGATTTTGAAGAAATTACCGGAAAAGGCATACAGGCAACAATAAAAGAAGCGGCAATAAAGATCGGTTCGGCTTCCTTCGTTGGAAAACAGGAAGAGAACGAAGTAAAACAAACGTCGGTAAATATCAGTATTGATGGTGTTTATAAAGGAAAATTCACCTTTGACAACCAATACCGGGACGGATTGGAACAACTGTTCCGCAAGCTGAATAAAACCTATAAGATCAAGGTACTTTCCGGAGATAATGAAGGAGAAAAAGAAACGCTCGCGGGATTACTGCCCAAAAATACGGAACTGATTTTTAACCAGAAACCGGAACAGAAACTGGCCTTCATCAAAACCCTGCAGGACAAAGGCGGAAATGTCATGATGATCGGTGACGGATTGAATGATGCCGGTGCTCTGGCACAGAGTAATGTCGGGATCTCCATTTCAGAAAATGTGAATGTCTTTTCACCCGCCTGCGACGGTATTCTCGATGCCGGGCAGTTCTCTAAAATAGGCTACTTCCTGAACTATTCCAAAAACGCCATGAAAACCATTATGATGAGCTTTGGCTTGTCCTTATTGTACAATGTGGTCGGGTTGAGTTTTGCTGTAACCGGGAACCTGTCGCCGCTGGTTGCTGCCATTATCATGCCGTTAAGCACCATTACCATCGTAAGCTTTGTGACCGTTATGAGTAATCTGTACTCCCGGAAAGCATAATAGTTTTTGAGGAATAGAGTAAGGTGTTGGTTTATAGTGTTTTGGTAGAATCGAAATAAATAAGAAGTATGATAAATATCATATTTTTTGAAAAACGGGTAAAGTAATTTTGTTTAACACAATTTTAAGGTATGAGTGTCATTTATATATTAATCTCCATCAGTATTATCGTTGCTGCGGTCTTTTTGTATGCTTTTATTAAAGCGGTACGAAGCGGGCAATTTGACGACGATTACACGCCATCAGTAAGAATGCTCTTTGATGATGAGCTTGCGAAGAAAAAAAAGAATAAAACAGAAACAAAAATAGAAAAACAGAACTAATTATGGAAGTGCAACAATTTTATTACGACAACAAAATTGTAAAGAAATTCCTTTATGCTTCAATACTTTTTGGAGTAGTGGGAATGTTAGTCGGGCTCCTTGTGGCTACGATGTACTTATTCCCTAATTTAACCGATGGAATTTCCTGGTTGAGTTACGGGCGTCTAAGACCATTGCATACGAATGCGGTAATTTTTGCCTTTGTAGGTAATGCCATTTTCGCAGGGGTGTACTACTCTTTACAACGTTTATTAAAAGCCAGAATGTATAGTGATATTCTGAGTAATATTAACTTCTGGGGTTGGCAGTTAATTATTGTTGCTGCCGTCATAACGTTACCGCTGGGATATACAACATCTAAAGAATATGCAGAGCTGGAATGGCCTATAGATATTGCCATAGCACTTATTTGGGTAGTATTTGGTATTAATATGATTATGACCATTTTGCGACGTAGAGAACGTCATTTATATGTAGCAATCTGGTTTTATTTGGCAACATTTGTGACTGTTGCAGTACTGCATATCTTTAATAGCTTGGAATTACCAATTAGTGCGTTGAAAAGTTATTCTGTTTACGCTGGTGTTCAGGATGCTTTGGTACAATGGTGGTACGGACACAATGCAGTGGCCTTCTTCCTGACTACACCGTTTTTAGGACTGATGTATTACTTCGTTCCGAAAGCAGCTAATCGCCCGGTATATTCATACCGATTATCCATCATTCACTTTTGGTCTTTAATTTTCCTGTACATCTGGGCAGGACCGCACCACTTGTTGTACACCGCTTTACCGGACTGGGCACAAAATTTAGGAGTTGTTTTCTCTGTAATGCTGATCGCACCGTCCTGGGGTGGTATGATTAATGGATTACTGACACTTAGAGGTGTTTGGGATAAAGTGCGAACAGAACCGGTATTGAAATTCTTCGTAGTAGCGATTACCGGATATGGTATGGCAACTTTTGAAGGACCAATGCTATCCTTAAAAAATGTAAATGCAATTGCACACTTTACCGACTGGATCGTAGCACACGTTCACGTGGGAGCTTTAGCCTGGAACGGATTCCTGACATTCGGTATGATTTACTGGTTGATCCCGAGAATGACCAAAACACAATTATACTCTACAAAACTGGCTAATTTCCACTTCTGGATTGGTACATTGGGAATCATATTGTATGCTTTACCGCTTTATGTAGCCGGATTTGTTCAGGCACAAATGTGGAAACAATTTAATCCGGACGGTTCCCTGGTTTATGGTAACTTCCTGGAAACAGTAAAAGAAATCATGCCAATGTATGCCATGAGAGCCATAGGAGGAACCCTGTTTGTAATCGGAACCCTGGTATTGGTATACAACATCATCATGACCATCAAAGTAGGTCAGAAAATTGAAGACGAATTAGCAGAAGCTCCGGCTTTACAAAAAATAGCAAGCAGCCGATTAAAAGGAGAAAAATTCCACGGCTGGCTGGAAAGAAAACCGATCCAATTAACCATTCTGGCAACTGTTGCCATCCTGATTGGTGGTATCGTACAGATTATCCCGACCCTGGTTGTAAAATCGAATATCCCGACCATCAGCAGTGTGAAACCATATTCACCGCTTGAACTGGAAGGACGTGATTTATATATCAGAGAAGGTTGTGTGGGATGTCACTCCCAAATGGTAAGACCATTCCGTTCTGAAGTGGAACGTTACGGAGAATATTCCAAATCCGGTGAATATGTATACGATCACCCGTTCTTATGGGGATCAAAAAGAACCGGACCCGATTTAATGCGTGTTGGTGGTAAATATTCAGATAACTGGCATTTTAACCACATGTGGGATCCGCAAAGTACATCGTCAGGATCAATCATGCCGGGCTATAAATGGCTGTTTGATAACAAACCGATGGATTACTCCAAAACGCAGGACAAAATGCGTGCAATGGTTAAACTGGGTGTTCCGTATACGGAAGAAGAAATAACAAATGCTTCAAAAAGTATCAAAGAACAAACTCAGAAAATTGAGAAGAACTTACATGCAGACCCTGACTTCGTGAAAAGTTATGAGGAAAGTAAGAAAAATGCTGCCACAAGAGGGGAAACATTTGTACCGATGCACGATAGAGAAATTGTAGCCTTGATTGCTTATTTGCAACGTTTGGGTACGGATATCAAAGTAAAAAACGTAGCTGAAAATCAAAAATAATTTGTTATGCTAAAGTTTATTAAACACAATATGGAGACTATTTCAGGAATTGAAATTTATCCGATAATCTCATTACTTATTTTCTTCCTGTTTTTCGTAGGATTATATATTTGGGTATTAACCTATAAAAAAGAGAAAATTACAGAAATGAGTAATCTCCCTTTTGAGGACCAAAACACAGCAAACAATCAATAATTGTAAGAAGTATGAAAAAATTTTTTCCAGTATATGTTAGAGTTCCGGTTTTGTTTGCCATCTTTTTTATGGCTGTGGAATTCTGTATCGACTCCGGCGACAGACCTGCCTTTATAAAGTACCCTATGGTATCGGTGATTTTATTACTGTTCTTATTTGTATTGATTGCAATGGAAATGGTTTTAAAAGCGACAAATAATATATTAAACACTTTGCTGACGGAAGAACAACGTAAGCAAAAAGAAATTGAAGAAAATCAGCCATTTACAGAATCCGCATTTTACAAAGGGATAATGCAAAAATTAACCCGCTCCCGAAAAATGGAAGAAGAAGGAGAGTTAATGATGGATCATGATTATGACGGAATCAAAGAATTAGACAACGTTTTACCGCCATGGTGGGTGTACCTTTTCTATGCCTGTATTGCCTTTGCCTTTATTTACCTTATCAAGTTCCATGTTTTAGGACATGACGATCAGAAAGCGGAATATGAAAAAGAAATGTCAGAAGCAAAAATTGCAGTTGAAGAATACAAAAAAACAGCTCCGGATTTAATGGATAAAGAAAAAGTGACCTTATTAACAGATGGTGCTTCTTTAGCCGCAGGGAAAGCAATTTTTGAAACCAACTGTGTAGCGTGCCACCGTGCTGACGGAGGTGGAGGAATCGGACCGAATTTAACCGATGACCACTGGATTTTAGGAGGCGGCATCAAAAACGTTTTCAATACCATTATGGAAGGTGGACGTGACGGAAAAGGAATGGTTTCCTGGAAACCGATAATCAAACCTTCCGATATCCAGAAAGTAGCGAGTTATGTACTGAGTCTGCAGGGTACAAATCCTAAAGACGGTAAAGCGGCCGAAGGAGATGTATGGAAAGACGATAGTGCTCCGGCTTCGGATGCTGCTGCAAAACCGGCAGACAGCGCAAAAGTGGCGACAGTTGCTTTAAAATAAAAAAACAAAATATTGCAGGATTCGCATCCGGATCCTGCAATTAAAAAAGAAAGACCATGTCTAATATCCCTGATGAGAGTTTTAGAGATAGTATAGGAACTATTGATAAAGAAGGAAAAAGAGCTTGGGTTTTCCCAAAAATACCGAAAGGAAAATTCTATGAAAAAAGAAAATGGGTCAGTTACTTTCTGTTAGCCTTCCTGTTTTCAGCACCCTTTATAAAAATTAACGGCAACCAGTTTTTGCTGTTCAATGTACTGGAAAGAAAATTCAACTTTTTCGGATTCCCTTTCTGGCCCCAGGATTTCCACTTAGTGGTAATCTCAATGATTGTAGGAGTTGTTTTCGTAACACTTTTTACAGTAGCCTTCGGGCGTATTTTCTGTGGGTGGATCTGTCCGCAGACCATATTCATGGAAATGGTATTCCGCAGAATAGAATTCTGGATTGAAGGCGACAGAGGAGCGCAGATGCGTCTGGCCAAACAGGAGTGGAATGCCGAAAAAATAAGAAAAAGAGTCCTCAAGTGGCTGGTGTTCTTTATCATTTCGTTTTTAATTGCCAATGTGTTTTTAGCCTATCTGGTGGGAAGTGAGCATGTATTGGGAATGGTAAAAGAAGGACCGTTTCACAATACCAGTACGCTGATTGCCTTATTGGTTTTTACCGCGGTTTTCTATTTCGTTTTTGCCTCTTTCAGAGAACAGGTTTGTATCATTGCCTGTCCGTACGGACGATTACAGGGCGTATTACTGGATAACAAATCGATAGTAGTGGCTTACGACCACGTTAGAGGAGAACGCGAAACCGGGCGGGCCAAATTCAAAAAAAATGAGGACCGTTTGCAACTGGGAAAAGGGGACTGTATTGATTGCCGGCAATGTGTAAATGTATGTCCTACCGGAATTGACATCCGTAACGGAACCCAGCTGGAATGTATTAACTGTACCGCCTGTATTGACGAATGCGACCACATCATGGAAAGCGTGAACCTGCCAAAAGGCCTGATCCGATATGCTTCCGAAGATGAGATCGTCAAAAAAGAAAAATTCGTCTTTACTGCAAGAATGAAAGGATACGTGTCTGTATTGGTTATCCTGATCACAGTTTTGGTAGGAATGCTGTTCCTGCGAAACGATGTGGAAGCAACCGTTTTACGTTTACCGGGACAGCTCTATGAACGCAAAGGAGAAAACATCAGTAATGTGTTTACTTTTAAAATAGTTAACAAAACGGTCCGGGATTTTAAAGATGTCCACTTTAAACTGGTAAGTCCGAAAGGAAAAATCATCATGGTGGGAAAACAAAATTTCACCATTAAAAAAGAAGGACTGGCTCAGGGAACTTTATTTATTGAAATAAATCCGGCCTTTTTAAAAGACGATAAAACAAAAGCAATAATTGAAGTATATGATGGTGATTTGCTGATTGAAACCACTACAACCAACTTTTTAGGACCTAGAAGTTTCAATTAATCAAAAGCGGCTATAGCAGGAGTTTCAAATAACAGATTTTTATTTAAAAGAACTATTATGAAAATAAACTGGGGAACAAGTATCGTAATTGCATTCGGATTGTTTATGACCTTTATTTTATACTTTGTTTTCAAAGTACAGTCAGATAAGGATTATGACCATGAAATGGTTACGGAAGAATATTATAAAAAAGAAATGATCTTTCAGCAGCAGCTGGATAAAGAACAGAACGCAGCCGGATTAGCCGATAAATTATCGGTTAATGTGGAGCAGGAAGGTATTGTAGTTACTTTTCCGAAAAGCTTTAATAGTGCCAATATTAAAGGGAAAGTGTCCCTGTACAGACCGTCTAACCAGAAATTAGATTTCGAAACTCCGATTTCGTTGTCTTCTTCAAATTTGCTCATACCTAAAACAAATTTGGTAGACGGTCGCTGGGACATTACAATCGATTGGGAATATGACGGAAAAGCATATTTGAACAAGCAAGTAGTCAATGTCAATTTGTAGTTTTTGCGCTTGTAGTCAGGAGGTTTTTTAATAGGTTTTTAGGTTGTCTCCTCTTGGCTACAAGCTTAAAAATGATAAAACTAAAAATTAGTTATGTTGTTTTCAGCTTTCATTTTCGGATTGATCAGTAGTCTGCACTGCATTGGAATGTGCGGTCCGATTGCCATGATGCTGCCGGTGGATCGAAATAATCAGGCTAAAAAAGTGCTTCAGATTATGCTCTATCATATCGGACGCTTAACGGCCTACGGAACACTCGGACTACTATTCGGAATTGTCGGTAAGGGCCTTTTTCTTGCCGGAATACAACAGCAAATATCTATTATTGCCGGTATTTTAATGATTACAGTCGTACTCATACCGGAAAAAATCTTCGCCCGTTACAATTTTTCAAAACCCGTGTACCGGGTCATCTCCAAAGTAAAAACAAGTCTGGGCAGCCAGTTCCGAAAAAAAAGCTATAAAGCCTTATTTACCATAGGCCTCTTAAACGGATTCCTGCCGTGTGGTTTGGTCTATGTCGCACTTTTTGGTGCAATTGCCATGCAGCATGAAGTACTGAGCGTTACCTATATGCTTCTGTACGGACTGGGAACCATCCCGATGATGAGTGCGGTAGTTTATCTTTCCAACCTGGTGAGTATGCCCGTTCGCAATAAAATTCAAAAAGCCATACCTTATGTAGCCGTTTGTATCGGAATGCTGTTTATCATGAGAGGATTAGGATTGGATATTCCTTTTGTTTCGCCTAGCAATATGAGCCTGTTTGTACGCGGAGAGGCACATTGCGGCTAACCGGCAAGCGCTTTACGGACAATTGCCCGTAATTCGGGTATGATTTCTGCTTCAAACCAGGGATTCTTTTTCTGCCATATCCTGTTTCTTGGTGACGGATGTACCAGCGGCAGAAACTTCGGTAAAAACATCTGGTAATGCGACACATTCTCTGTTAGCGTAGCGAAAGAACGCTCTTTCAGGTAATACTGCTGTGCATACGCCCCGATCAGTAATATAAGTCTTATATCCGGCAATGCCGTGATAATTTCTGCATGCCATTTCGGCGCACATTCCGGTCTTGGTGGTAAATCGCCCGATTTTCCACGTCCCGGAAAACAAAATCCCATCGGAACAATCCCGAAAATCTCCGTATCATAAAACTGTGCTTTGTCCACATTCAGCCATCGCCGCAATTCATCGCCGCTGGCATCATTCCACGGAATCCCGCTGTCGTGCGCTTTCTGCCCCGGAGCCTGACCTACAATCAGTATTTTAGACTGTTTGCTGAACGAAAGTATCGGCTTGGGTGCATACGGCAAAAAATCGCTGCATATCGTGCAGGCACTTATCTTTTCCAGTAAAATATCCATGTTGAAATCGTTTTGGCTTATACAAAGATAACGAATCGGGATTGCAATACTATTGCCTGTTTACTCCGGATCGTTCCTGGATAAAGAATCCGGTTTTGGATCTTCAGCCGGAAAAACAAGATCTTCCGGAACAAAACCTTCCGAAAAAAAATCGGCTAAGGAAACAGAATAATATTCACACAAAGTGTAAAGGGTAGAGAGCGTTAAGTTTTGAATACCCATCTCAATTCTGGAGATATTGATCCCGGTATCCATATCGACGTCTTCCTGCCGGATATTCCTGATGTTACGAATGTATTTCAGTCTTTTCGCAAGCGCTTTTAGTAAAGTAGGATGTTTGATTTGTTGCTTCATAGGTCAACAAATTTTACTAAATAAATATTACAATATTCACTACTTATAAGTAGTAATTTGTTAAATTGCTAAGAAAACAGGTATGCTCAAAAAGAAAATAAAATATATCGGAATGGCTTCTTTTATAGCGGTAGTGACCTTGTTTATCATGACCAATATTTGGCTGCTGTATTCGGAACATACCGGTACCATCAGCAAAAGCGGTATAAAAATGAGGAGGGATAGCAGGGCGGATCATGCCGGTGGATCCGATGTAAGCTTTCGGCTCACACCGGAATTATTATGGCTCATTTGTAATGATTCGATAATAGGGGACTGCCGTTTCCGCAATAGAAAAGTTATCGTGAGCGGTACGATACTGGAGGAAGGCCGCGACATCGACAACACTTCCTATATTGTATTAAAGGCAGGTAAAATAGAAAATATAGGGTGCTATCTGATCAGCCGCACCCATCCGGCAGAAAAACCGGCATCGGTTGGTGATGTTGTAACGGTTTGCGGAACCTACAAGCAATACCTTTTTAACAGTATTGTCATCATTGATGCCGAAATAATAGAATAATTATATGGTCATGGAAAACAACTGCGTTTGCGGTGCTTTTCTTTTTAGACGCAAATCGAAAGCCATACAGATATTGCGGACAAAGGGTTTTCCTTTTTCGGTTACAAAAATGGTATTGTTCTCAATTTTTACCAAATCATCATTTTCCATTTCCTGTAACTGGTCAATTACCTGTTCGATTTCCGGAAAACTGGTTTCCGGCGTCCATGACGTTTCAAAACGGCACATTAGGTTCAGGATATGGCGGCGGATAATAAGATCTTCTTCGGTTAAAATATGCCCTTTAAATACCGGAAGCTCGTTATTGTCCAGACGGGCATAATAATCCTCCAGCGTTTTTTCATTCTGCGCAAAAGCATACCAGCTGTCGCTGATGGAAGAAACACCAAGCCCGATCATCAGCTGCGTTTTAGAAGACGTATAGCCCATAAAATTGCGATGCAGTTTTCCCTGTTTAAAAGACTCGTACATGCTGTCGCTTTCAATGGCAAAATGATCCATCCCGATTTCGTGGAAACCGTTTTTTTGCAGGATCATTTTTCCCACTTCATATAGCTGGCGTTTTTTCTGATCTTTCGGAACATCTTCGTCCTTAAATCCCCGTTGTCCGTTTCCTTTGATCCACGGCACGTGTGCATAGCTGTAAAAAGCAAGCCGGTGTGGCGCCAGCGATTTTGTTTTTTCAATAGTATCAACCACATCTTTCAGTCTTTGGAACGGCAAACCGAAAACCAGGTCGTGCGAGATAGAAGTATAACCGATCTCTTTTGCCCAGAAAGTAACTTTGGCCACATTGTGGAAAGGCTGTTCCCTGTGGATGGCTTTCTGAACCCGTTCGTTATAATCCTGAACGCCGAAACTTACCCTGCGGAAACCCAGATCGTATAACTTTTGCAAATGTGCCCGTGTGGTATTGTTAGGATGTCCTTCGAAGCTGAATTCGTAATTATCGGCTCTTTGGGCTCTTTTAAAAATGCCCAGTAATAACAATTCTAAGTTGGCCGGTGAGAAAAAAGTAGGTGTACCGCCGCCCAGGTGAATTTCCTTGATGAGCGGTGTTTCCGGCAAGGCATCACAATACAGATCCCATTCCTTTAAAACGGCCTGGATGTACTTGTCTTCCACATCATGACGTTTTGTAATACGCTTATGACAGCCGCAAAAGGTACACAAACTCTCGCAAAAAGGTAAATGAATGTACAGGCTGATTCCTTCTGTTGCATTACTTTCGGTAAACGATTTTACAAAACTTTCCTTCCATTTGTCTGTACTGAAACTTTGCTCATCCCAGTAAGGAACGGTCGGGTAACTGGTATATCGGGGTCCGGGGACGTTGTATTTTTGAACCAATGAGATTGCCATAGTTGATGTGATTTTTCAAATTCAAAATTACACCGGGCAGCTTCGCGAAAAAATGATATTTATCATACCGAAAACATTAACAAAGGGCTACTCACTTTTTTTGTACTTTTAGACCTTGAAAATTACCCTCATGAAAACAAAAATTTTTAGTCTGCTATTCTTTGTCTTCTTTTTAACAGCTTGCCAGGCGCAGGTAAAAAAAGGAACGCAGCTGGTTGCTCCGGATGCTTTTGAAAAAACAATCACGGAAAACAAAGGACAGCTAATCGATGTGCGTACGCCTAAAGAATACAATTCCGGACATTTGAAAGGAGCAAAAAACCTGCACCTTTACGACCAGGACTTTAGCCAGCGTGTTGACAAACTGGACAAAAAACAACCGGTATATGTATATTGCAAAGCGGGTGGCAGAAGTGCCGAAGCTGTTGAAATTTTACAGCAGAAAGGATTTCAGAAAATCGTAGAACTGGACGGTGGTATGGATGCCTGGAATGACAGCAAAAAACCGGTTCAGAAATAAACTAGCGTGACAAAACTGGATTACATATTGTTACTGTTATGCCTGCTTACCTTGTGTTTCGTGGGCTATTTGCTGTACCGTTTGAAACGTTTGGAAAAAGAAAAGAAATACATGCAGGTCAAGTATGTCGATTTTGAAGAACGCTTTAATCACCTGCAACTGGAAACACTGGAATCCAAGTTAAATCCGCATTTGTTTAAAAATATCCTGAATTCCATACAGTCGCATGCCTACCAGACCTATTTTGCAATGGATAAACTATCCAACGTACTGGATTACATACTGTATGAAAGCCGGCAGCGTTTTGTGAGTCCGAAAGAAGAAATTGACTTTGCCCTGAACCTGATTGAAATCAATAAAATCAAAATCAGTCCGTTGTTTGCGCTGACAATCAAAAAGAAAATTGACGAAAACGACAGCATGTACCACCAGCGGTTACTGGCACCTTTAATTTCGATCGATTTAATCGAAAATGCGTTTAAACATGCCGATTTACAAAGTTCGGATGCGTTTATTACCGTTGTGATCGAATTAAAAGCCAATGTATTTTCCCTGACGGTCTCCAATAAGATTTCCAATAAAATGACGTTTAAAAAAGAAAACAGCGGTTTGGGTTCCGAAACGCTGGAGCAACGTCTGAAAATTATTTATAAAAACCATTACAAACTGGACAAATTCGTTGAAGGAGATGTCTATTTTGCCCATTTAAAAATTAACTTACGTGAGCACAAAACTCAAATGCTTGCTTCTTGACGACGAATTACCGGGATTAACCTATCTCAAAATGCTCTGTGAGCAAATTCCGGAACTGGAAGTGGTACGCGCCTTTAATAATCCCGAAACCTTTCTGGCGGAATGCCGGGAATATGAATTTGACGTGTTGATTTCCGATATTGAAATGCCGGGAATGAACGGTCTGCAGGTAGCGAATCTGCTGCAGGACAAAGCAGTCATTTTTACAACAGCCTATAAAGATTTTGCAGTGGAAGCCTACGAGCTTGATGCGGTGGACTATGTCGTGAAACCCATTAAAAAAGAACGTTTGCAGCAGGCAGTACAAAAAGTACTCAAACGCGTGGAAAGTTCTGCCAAAACCGTTAAAAAACACTTACAGCTCAATACCGATAAAGGCAAAGCCATATTACCGATAGAACAGATATTCTTTATCAAATCGGCAGAAACCGACAGCAGGGATAAAATCATTTATTTACAGGATCTTACCAAACTGGTTGCCAAGAACTATTCGTTCGATAAATTGCTGAAACAGCTTCCGGCCGAAGAGTTTTGCCGCGTCAATAAAAAAGAAGCGCTGGCTATTAAAAACATCCAGTTCTATTCCCACGATGAAATTACGGCATCCCTGACGGCATCAAACGGAAAACCGTTCAGCTTTAGTTTGAGTGAAAGCTACCGTTCGGAGTTTCTGGAAAAAGTTAAGATTTAAATTTCATTACATTTTTTTACCGTCTTGTTACAAGTCGCGTTTCAAATAGTGTCAATTTGTTTTTTTTCAATTCATTATATAGCACCTTTGCGCTAAAATAAGTGTAAGCCAAAAAGATAACATCATGAAAAACTTCAAAAACAGTTTCTTCTACATTGGAATAATCGGTGTAACATCAGCTTTGATGTATTGGATTGTACAAAACGGAAAAGGATTAGAAGCCGGCCGCCATATCGTAGTCGCTAATTCCGGAAACAGCCAATGGCAGGAATTTCTCAGCTCTTTAACGCATAACTTAACGCATCCGCTGGCTATATTACTGGCACAAATCGTAACCATTATATTCGTTGCCCGTTTGTTCGGGGAACTCTGCAAAAAAATAGGACAGCCAATGGTGATTGGTGAAATCATCGCCGGTATTGTCCTCGGTCCCTCTTTGGTAGGAACCTATTTCCCGGAATTTTCGGCCGCCTTGTTCCCGGAAGCCTCGCTGGGGAACTTACAATTCCTGAGCCAGATAGGACTAATCTTGTTCATGTTTGTAGTAGGGATGGAACTGGACCTGAAAGTACTGCAAAACAAAGCTAAAGAAGCGGTGGTAATCAGTCACGCCAGTATCGTGATACCGTTTACCTTAGGACTCGTTTTAGCCTATTTTATCTATACACAATTTGCACCGGACGGTGTTGAATTTCTTTCTTTCGGACTGTTTATCGGGATTGCAATGAGTATTACCGCCTTTCCGGTTTTAGCCAGAATTGTACAGGAAAGAGGATTGCACCGCACCAAACTGGGCGCAATGGTAATTACCTGTGCCGCAGCCGATGATATTACGGCATGGTGTATCCTGGCAGCGGTAATCGCGATTGTAAAAGCAGGTTCTTTTTTAAGTTCCCTGTACATCATCGGGCTGGCCATCGTGTATGTGATCCTGATGTTAAAAGTAGTACGCCCGTTCCTGAAAAGAATCGGCGATTTATATACCAGTAAAGAAAGCATCACCAAATCGGTAGTCGCAATTTTCTTTTTAACCTTGCTGATTTCGTCTTATGCTACCGAAGTAATCGGGATCCACGCGTTATTCGGCGCTTTTATGGCAGGAGCCATTATGCCGGAAAACATGCGATTCCGTAACATTTTCATCGAAAAAGTAGAAGATGTTTCCCAGGTAATGTTATTGCCGCTGTTCTTTGTATTTACCGGTTTGCGCACGCAGATAGGCTTACTGGATGATCCGTATTTATGGAAAGTATGCGGATTGATTGTCTTGGTTGCCGTAGTGGGTAAATTTGTGGGAAGTGCGCTCACGGCAAGATTTGTCGGGCAGAACTGGCGTGACAGTTTAACCATTGGGGCCTTAATGAATACCCGCGGACTGATGGAACTGGTGGTGTTAAACATCGGTTATGATTTAGGCGTTTTAAAACCCGAAATCTTTGCGATGATGGTTATCATGGCTTTGGGAACAACCCTAATGACCGGACCGGCGCTGGACCTGATCAACTTTATTTTCAAAACGAAAAACGATATCATTCCGTCCGAGATCAGCCAGATCAGCAAATACAAAGTACTGGTTTCGTTTGACACACCCGAAGAGGGAAGAGGCTTGCTGCGTTTAGCCAATACTTTTGTAAAGAAGATGAAGAAAAATGCGATGGTTACCGCCATGCACATTCCGCTTAGCAACGAAGTGAATCCGTTTAATGTGGAAGAATTCGAGGAACAATGCTTTAAGCCGATTTTAGCAGAATCGAAAGAACTGAAACAAAAGGTAACCACCCTGTTTAAAACATCAACAGATATCGATTCGGATGTGATCGAAGTGTCCAATAAAGGAGAATTTGACCTGGTTCTGATCGCGTTGGGACAATCCATCTTTGAAGGAACCTTACTGGGGAAAATTTTAGGATTTACAACCCGTATCATCAATCCTGAAAACCTGTTGAATAAATTCACCGGAAAGGAAAAACTATTCGAAAATTCGCCTTTTGACGAACGTACGGAACAAATCCTGGCCAAAACGGATGTTCCGGTTGGCGTATTGGTCGATAAGAACTTTGAAAAAGCAGACCGCGTTTTTGTAACGCTTTTTGATAATTCGGATGCCTTTTTAATTGACTATGCCCAGAAACTGATTGCCAATGTAGAATCGCAGGTTACCGTACTGGATGTAGTGGGGAATATCAAAAACAATGCGACCATTAAAGAAGGCATTCGCGCGATCGAGCAACAGGCACCGAATCATATTAAATTACTGAACGAACGTAAAATAGAAAAAGATTTCCTACAGGAGCAGGATCTGATGATTATCAGTGTGGACAGCTGGAAAAAACTGGTTGAATCCAGAAGTACATGGCTGAACAATACGCCGTCACTTTTAATCCTGAAGCCTTAAAACTTAGTTAAGAATTTAAAATACCGTTGGCAAATTGTATTTTTGACAGTAAATTTACAGTATGATGAAAATTGCAGTCAAGAATATGGTTTGCCAGCGTTGCGTTTTAGCCGTTACGCAAATTTTAGATAAAATCGATCTTCCGTACCAAACCGTTATTATGGGCGAAGTGACGCTTGCTGACGATATGCCTGCCGACCAAAAATTAAAGCAGTTTTCTGATGAACTGGAAGCCATCGGGTTTGAAATCATTGACGATAAGCGCAAACAGCTCATTGAAAAAGTAAAAGGGGCAATCATCAACTTTATTCACTACGATCAGGAAAAAACAAAACTTACCCTTTCCGAATTCCTGTCGGACAAAGTGCAATACGACTACAATTATCTGAGCAGCCTGTTTTCTGAAATGGAAGGCATTACCATTGAAAAATACCTGATCAACCAGAAAATAGAAAAAGTAAAGGAACTGATCGTTTACGATGAACTTTCCTTAAAACAAATCGCCGATTTACTGGGTTACAGCAGTGTAGCCTACCTGAGCAATCAGTTTAAAAAAGTAACCGGACTAACACCTTCCCACTTCAAAAACATCCGTTCCGAAAAAAGAATCCCTTTAGATAAAGTGTAAATCTTACAACTCTATTGTAAAATTCCACAACACTTTCCATAGTGTTATGATCGAACTTTGTACTATCAAAACGAGATACTATTATGGAAGCCACTATCAAAAATTTTCCGGTAACCGGAATGACCTGTGCTTCTTGCGCAGTGAGCGTAGAAAGCATGCTGAAACACCAGAAAGGTGTTGTCGATGCGGCCGTTAATTATGCGAATGCCTCAGCAAAAGTTGCCTATAATCCGGGAGAAGCTTCTCTGGAAGAATTCAAAAATGCCATTCAGTCCATTGGTTACGATATGATCATCGAAGAAGATGTGAATGTGAATGAAGTTATAGCAGCACAAAATAAAAATCATTACGAAAAGCTAAAAAACAAAACAATTGGCGCTTCAATCCTGACCCTGCCGGTATTTATCATCGGTATGTTTTTTATGGATATGCCATACGGCAATCTGATCATGTGGTTTTTTGCCACTCCGGTTTTGTTTTGGTATGGAAAAGATTTTTTCAGCAATGCCTGGAAACAGCTACAGCACAAATCGGCTAATATGGATACGCTGGTGGCGTTAAGCACCGGAATTGCCTATCTGTTCAGTGTTTTTAATACTCTTTTTGCCGATTTCTGGCACAGCAGGGGCGTCCATGCCCATGTGTATTTTGAAGCGGCAACAGTGGTGATTACGTTTATCCTTTTAGGAAAACTATTGGAAGAAAAGGCAAAAGGCAATACGGCTTCGGCCATAAAAAAACTAATGGGATTGCAGCCCAAAACGGTTACGCTGGTTAAAGACAACGGTGACTATATGGAAGCACCGATAGAATCCATTGTATTTGGCGATTTGATACTGGTAAAACCGGGCGATAAAATTGCGGTTGACGGGGAAGTGGTTTCCGGTAGTTCCTTTGTGGATGAAAGCATGATTTCGGGCGAACCGGTTCCGGTGGAAAAAGAAAAAGGTGCCAGGGTATTTGCGGGAACACTCAACCAGAAAGGAAGCCTGCAGTTCAGAGCCGAAAAAGTGGGCGGTGAAACGCTGCTGGCACACATTATCAAAATGGTTCAGAATGCACAGGGAAGTAAAGCTCCGGTTCAGAAACTGGTCGATAAAATTGCCGGGATATTTGTACCGATAGTATTGGGAATTGCCGTAGTAACTCTGATTGTCTGGATAGTTCTGGGTGGCGAAAACGGCTTTACACAGGGATTAATGGCTATGGTTACCGTACTGGTTATTGCCTGTCCGTGTGCATTAGGTCTGGCCACGCCAACAGCGATTATGGTTGGTGTAGGAAAAGGAGCCGAACAGGGAATCTTAATTAAAGATGCGGAAAGTTTAGAGCTGGCACAAAAAGTAGATACAATCATCCTGGATAAAACCGGGACAATCACCGAAGGGAAACCAAAAGTAACCGGGATACAGTGGCTGGCAGGCGACAGTTCGAAAGCCGCTATTTTAAAAACAATCGAAGCACAGTCGGAACATCCGTTAGCACAGGCTGTTGTGGATGCGTTTGAAGGGCTGAATACCGTTGCGATAAACGAATTTGAAAGCATTACCGGATTTGGAGTCCGCGCTAATGTGGACCACGAAATTTACTTTATCGGTAACCAGAGATTAATGGAGCAGAAAGGGATTGTGATTTCGGAAGAATTAAAACAGTTTGCTGCCGGTTATTATGCAAAAGCCGCTACGGTTTTATTTTTCGGTTCGCTTGAAAAAGTACTGGCGGTTATTGCCGTTCAGGATGCGATCAAACCAACTTCGGTACAGGCCATTCAGGAATTACAGGATAACGGTATTGAAGTAATCATGCTCACAGGCGATAATGAAGCTACAGCAGCTGCGGTTGCCGGACAGCTAAACATTAAACAGTTTAAAGCAGGTGTATTGCCGCAGGATAAATCAGCCTATGTGAAACAGCTGCAGGAACAGGGAAAAGTGGTCGCGATGGTTGGTGATGGTATTAACGACAGTGCGGCTTTGGCACAGGCAAATGTGAGTATTGCCATGGGTAAAGGTTCCGATATTGCGATGGACGTAGCCCACATGACGATTATTGCGTCCGATTTAAAAAAGATACCGGTTGCGATCCATCTGTCAAAACAAACTGTGAAAACGATCAAACAAAATTTATTCTGGGCATTTATTTACAACATTATCGGTATTCCGATTGCCGCCGGAATATTATACCCGATAAACGGATTTTTGCTGAATCCGATGATTGCCGGAGCCGCTATGGCTATGAGCTCCGTGAGTGTGGTGAGCAACAGCTTACTGCTGAAATTTAAAAAGTAAAAACAGATTAATCATAAAACAAATATCAAAATGGAAACGATGAAATTCAAAACCAATATCAACTGTTCCGGATGTGTTCAGAAAGTAACCCCGGTATTAGATCCGTTAGTAGGTGAGAACAACTGGAAAGTGGAAACGGAAAACCCTAAGAAAATATTAACCGTTACCAGCGATGTTCCGGAAAGCACGCTGATGGAACAGGTGAAAAGTGCCGGATTTAACATTGAAAAATATACCGAATAAAAAAAGCCTCAGTATTGAGGCTTTTTTTATTATTCTCCGTTTTTGTCTACAACCGGACGGTTTGGACGGTTTGCCAGTTCCCAGGCGGTGGCAAAAGCCAGTCTGGCTCTTTTTTCCAGTAAATCATATTCGATTTTATCCGGTGTATCGCCCGGCTGGTGGTAATCTTCGTGTACTCCGTTAAAGAAGAAAATCGCCGGAATTCCGTGTTTTGCAAAGTTATAGTGATCGGAACGATAGTAGATTTTCTCCGGATCGTTACGGTCGTTGTATTTATAGTCTAATAAAAGGTTGACATATTTTTTATTGGCTTCTTCGTTGATATTGTGCAAATCGGTACTCAAACGATCCGATCCGATAACATACACATAATTACCATTGTCTTTATGTGCCGGATCACGTCGGCCGATCATGTCGATATTGATATCGGCAATAGTATTTTTTAAAGGGAACAAAGGATGTTCGGAATAATATCTTGAACCGTGTAAACCGTGTTCTTCACCGGTTACGTGTAAAAACAGTATCGAACGTTTTGGTCCGTGTCCGGCTTTTTTAGCATCCATAAACGCCTGAGCGATTTCTAACAGCGCAACAGTTCCGGAACCGTCATCGTCTGCACCGTTATAGATCTCACCGTTTTTCATGCCCACATGGTCATAATGTGCCGAAATGACCAATACCTCATCCGGTTTTTCCGAACCTTCAATATACGCCCAGATGTTTTCGGAATCGTTCAGCTTCGGACTGAAAGCGCGAACCATAAATTCTGAGGGTACTTTCTGGTAAAAACTATCGGCTCCTTTCGGATAGGAGATTCCCATTTTTTTATATTCCGAAATAATATATTCTCCGGCTTTCTTCTGTCCCGGTTCTCCCGTATTTCTTCCTTCCATTTCATCGGAAGCAACGATATACAGGTGCTTTTTTAATTCTTCTTTATTGATTGTGCCAATGTATTTGGAAACATAATCTTTAGAAGATCCTTTTTGGGAAGAACAACTTCCCATAAATAAGGACAGTGCCAAACTGCAAAGAATTATTTTTTTCATGCTGTTATGATTGTGGTTTTAAATATGAGTAGTCTAAAATAACTTTTTGTTTCATTATTTTCCGCGTTTTTTTCTACTTTTTTAAAAAGGATGTTAAAATACGGTATTTTTAAAAAACAATTTAGTCAAAACATTCCATTAGCAGCAGGTCACCTTCCTGATGCTCAATCGTTACGATACCGTCCTGTACCACATGGTTGCTGCTTCCGGTGCGGTAACCAATGGTCAGGCTATCGCCCTGCAATGGATAAAAAAGGTTTTTGGAATGGATACCGTTTACATTGCCGATAGGAATAAGGGAAATAATCGTATCGGCCGGGTACCATTTTTCAAATTTATTGGGTAACAGGAATATTTTTGAATGGTCATCGAGGATCACAATTTTTAACCGATTGCGGTACTGAACGATATTGGTAATATTCGTAATCGTGTGATCGGCTCTTTTGCCGGTTGCCCAAACGACGTTTACGGCAGGAATTTTTCGTTCGATAAGGTAATCGAAAGCCTTTTCCAGATCGGTTTTTTCCTGATCCGGCGTGTGGACAATCTCGATGGGATATTGAATCTGCTTATAGTATTCCGTATCAAAATCACGGTCAAAATCTCCCAGCAATACATCTACCTTAATACCCAGCTTTGCCACGCGCTCCATAGCCGAATCCAGAACAATTACCAAAGGCGACCATTCTAATAGCTGTCCCAGCAATTCTGCATCACAGGGTGCTCCGTTGGCAATTATTAAAGCGGGTTCCTGATCATCGCGGACAATATGGTGTGAAGACATTTTCTTTCTTTTGGATTCGTTCAAAAGTAAGGAATGATTTTAAAACAAAAAAGACAACTTTTAAAAGTTGTCTTTTCAGGTTTATTCTACCGTATAATCCAGTTCAGATACTTCCGAGAGGCTGAAATAGCCCAGCGGATAATTAGTCAGGTTGTTCTGGTTGATCACGTTTCCGCGAACGGTTGCCGGAGGTGTCTGAAACGGACCACCGCCACCGCCGTTGGCAACACTGATTAAAATGCTCATATAGTTGAAATACTGTTTTGAAATACCCATCAGGCGGATATTAACATTGTCATTCGCTGCCATATCTTCATGTATGTACAGGTCGAAAGTTCTGTTTCCCTGAACGAAACGGTCGTCGGAAACATCAAATTTTGCCAAAGTGCTGTTGCGTATATAACGGAATAAATAGTAGTTGTCTTCATTTGCCGGATCATCGTAAAATGTTTTCAGCTCGATATCTTTCCCGGTAAAACCGCCATTGTTATTCTGTTCCACATATAAAATGTCGGGTACCCCTTTTAGCGCTTCGGTGGCTTTATAGGTTACGCCTTGGGAAACGATAGTCAGCGTATAGGTTTCGTTAATAACGGGCTGGAAGTTGTTACAGATGTATTCCCCGCTACCGCTCACGGTTTCGATAAAATCAAAAACAGTATTGGCACTGTTGGTAATATAAACCGTAGCCCCGGATACTTTCGGGATGGTATTGCTGTAATAATCGGTAGTTGTGGTCAGCGTGATTTTCTGAACGTCACCCGGAGTTCCTTTAATCCAGTTAATGGCTGCATCTACCACCAGGCGCGGCGGTGCCGTATCCAGTTTTACATCCACGACATCTTCGCAGCTGCTGCTTAGTGCGCAGATAAAAAGTACCGATAAATATTTGAATATTGTTTTCATGATCTGATTCTTTTATAATGTCTTAATAATCAATTTAGAATTTAAAGTTGTACGTTACGGATGGCACCATTCCAAAAATGGATAGTCTTAAGGCTTCATTTCGTCCGGTATCTTCATTTTGACGGAAGGAAATGGAAGCGGCATTTTTACGGCTGTAAAGGTTGTAAATACTGAAAACCCATTCTCCCTGCCAGCCTTTTTTCTTATCCGGTTTTGGTACATAGGTAGCCGAAACATCCAGATGGTGGTACAACGGCAGACTGTTGTCGTTTCTTCCGCCATAGCTTGGCACGGAAATTCCCTGATATTGGTACTGACCGTTCGGGTAGGTTACCGGCTGTCCGGATTGTAACGCAAAGATTCCTCCAAAAGTCCATTTTTCATTATAGGCATAACTTCCCGTTACCGATAAATTATGGGTTTTGTCATAACCGGTACGGTACCAGTCACTGTTGTTGATCCCCAATTCGTCCGGTGTTCTTCCCGGTGTCTGCTGTTCCGATCGGGATAAGGTATAGGAAACCCATCCGGTTAATTTTCCGGTATTTTTACGAAGCAGAACTTCTAAACCGTAAGCACGGGCACGTCCGGGTAAGATAACCTGCTCAATGGCGTTATTCGCAATTAAGTCGGCACCGTCAATATAATCCACACGGTTTTTGATTTTTTTATAGAACGTTTCTAATTCCAGGGAATATTTGTCGTCACTGAAATTTTTAAAGTACCCCACAGCAAACTGATCCAGAATTTGCGGTTTCAGGAAATTATCACTTGGTGCCCAGACATCCAGTGGTGTTGGCGAAGCCGTATTGGAAATCAGGTGCAGGTACTGGCTCATACGGTTGTAACTCGCTTTTACCGACTGATCGTCGTTTAAAGCATAGGCAACCGATAAACGCGGTTCAAGATTGTTAAAGCTGGCAATGGTTTTATTGCTTCCGTAATATTCTGTTCCGATAGGCGTAGCTTTTTCATAGATTTTAATATCGTTGTTAAAAACTACAGCCTGGTCGTTTTGATATTTGTTAATGGTCTGTGCTCCCAATCTGTAAAACATGGAGTAACGCAAACCGTAATTAATGGAAAGGTTTTCGGTTACTTTTTGTTCGGCATCGATATATAAGGAAGGCTCAAAAGCATATTTTTTATCCAATTGATCCGCATTGATACCGGAATTCGGTTTATTCGGTTTAATGGTTCCCGGATTAAAGTCATAATAAATGGTATTCAATCCGTAGCTTAACTGCATTTTATCGGAAACGTAGTGTTTCAGGTCATATTTGAAATTGTAGTTTTTAATACCGGAATCCCAGTTAAAGCCTGCAAAATCAAGTGTTAAACCATAATAATAGTCACTGTAAATCAGGGACATATTGGAGAATAACTTGTTTGAAAACAGGTGGTTCCATCTTAAGTTCACAACGGTATTACCGTAGGTGTTTTCAAAGCTGTCGTTCAGGCTGAACACATCACGGCCAAAATAGCCGGACAGGTAAAGGTTGTTGTTGTCGTTTAATTTGTAGCTCAGTTTGGTATTCAGATCATAAAAGTAAGCCGAGTTTTTGTTGTCGGTTAATTTCAGGAACAAATGCGCATACGAGCTTCTTCCGGCAACAAGAAAAGAACCTTTGTCTTTAGAAATAGGGCCTTCGGCAAGCAAACGGCTCGAAATCAGACCGATTCCGCCATTCATGTGGAATTCCTTACTGTTTCCTTCTTTCTGGTAAATGTCCAGTACGGAAGACAAACGGCCTCCGAAACGCGCCGGAATACCGCCTTTATACAGCTTTAAATCCTTTATCGCATCGGAGTTAAAAACGGAAAAGAATCCGAAAAGGTGGGAAGAATTGTAAATGGTAGCTTCATCCAGTAAAATCAGGTTCTGATCGGCAGCACCGCCACGAACGTTAAATCCGGACGCCCCTTCACCGGCATTGGTTACACCGGGCAGGGTTAGTATGGACTTCAATACGTCTGTTTCCCCTAAAACAACCGGCATTTTTTTGATCTCCTTGATCGTGAGTTTGTTCACGCTCATTTCCGGACGCCGGATATCGACTTTCTTCTTGTTTTCGGTAATCACGACTTCCTGCAGATCCTGTGAATTTTCGCCCAGTGAAAAGTTTTTCCGGGTGTTCTGATTCAGGTCTATTGTCTGTTCGATACTCTGGTAGCCGATGTAATTAATCTGAACGTTGTAGGTCCCTTTGGGAACGGTAATGGAATAAAATCCATATTCGTTTGTAGTTGTACCGGTTTGCAGGCTTTTGATGTAGATAGTAACACCAATAAGTGTTTCGTTGTTCCTGGTATCCGAAATGGTACCGCTTAAGGTCACTTTCTCCTGAGAAAACAGATAACTCGTGGAGAGTAGCAGTAGGCTGATAATAATTTTAATGTTCATTTTTTGTAACTTTCGTTTTTTGATAGTGTTGATGATTAAAACTTTTGCAAAGATATTCTGTGAAGGAAAAATTAAGTTAAAATTTATTTAAAATATTGATTTATTATACAAATGGCGTTGGTATAAAAAACAACCTCTAATTTGCTGAAAGCATTTTGATTACTTTAAATTTGCCCTCATGAGACCACGCCTTACTTATGAGAACTTCTGGGTTCGAAATACCACTTTTTACCTACTGCTTTTTTTCCTTTTTTTCTTTAACGAATACGTCGAAAAGAAACCGGAAAAGACTTCAGAAAGAATTCTGGTCGAACTAATCGTAATATTATCAGCCATTTATTCGGCTGTGCTCTTTAGTAACGTAATTCTTGTAAGAAAATTTCTTTTGGAGAAAAAATATTTTACTTTTTTTAGGTTTTTCCTTGCTTTCTGGTGCTTTTACATTATTGTTCAGGTAACTTTTATGCGGTATATGGGGGAGTTTACCTCTCTTTTTAATGAGATATTGGGAACACTTTTTATGGTTTTTATCGGTTCCGGTATTTATTTTATCCATTTATGGGTCATACAAAATGTTTTCAGGACACAGAAAAAGCTTTTAAACTCACAGGCAGAGCTCACTTTTTTAAAGCAGCAGCTCAACCCGCACTTTTTACTCAATGCAATGAACAACCTGTATGGCGACGCACTGGCCGAACCGGAAACGGTTGCCGATAAGATCTTAAAGCTTTCCGGCTTGTTGCGCTACCAGATTGAGGCCACCAAAAAAGAATATGTTTCCCTGACGGAAGAAATTGATTTTGTAAACAAATACATTGGTTATCACCAGTATAAAAGCCACAATTTAAAAGTAACACAGGAGTGGCAAGGAAGCTATGAGGATTTTTATATCCTGCCGCTGGTTTTCATGACACTGATTGAAAATGCGGTCAAGTTTTCACTGGAATGCGAAAGCCCTTATGTGGATATAAACTGGAGCTTTAAGGACGACCACCTTATTTTTACCATTGAGAACAATTGTTTGAAAGAAGGTTCGTTTTTAGAGAGTACCGGCCTCGGACTGGAAAACCTGAGAAGGAGGCTGATCGTATCGTTCGTGAAGCATAAAATTACTATTGATAAGGATATTAGCGGAATTTTTAAATTAGAATTACAATTATGGAAGCTAAATATAAATGCTTAGTTGTTGATGACGAAAAGCCAGCTCACAAGGTCATCAGGTCGCATATTTCGCATTGTAAGGAACTGGAATATTGCGATAGTGCCTATAATGGAAATGAGGCAATGAATTTAATCAGGAAGCAGGAGTACGATATCATCTTTTTGGATATCAACATGCCTTTGGTGAGCGGTATCGAGTTGATGGAAACAATGCCGCAGCGGCCGGTTACGATTGTTACCACTGCCTATTCCGATTTTGCCCTGAAATCGTACCAGCATGATGCTGTGGATTATCTGCTAAAACCGATTTCGCTGTCGCTTTTTATGAAAGCAGTAGCAAAAGCCAAATTGTTTTGTGAAGCCCGGAACAGTAAAAACACCATTAAAAGCACCATACAGCTAAAGGTAAACGGAGAAATGATGGACGTGCTTTTAGACGATATTGTCTGTATTGAAAGTGTGGGCAATTACCTCAAAATATACCTTCAGTCCGGTGTGATTCCGGTGGTTGTTTACGGCAGTCTGATCGAAATCAAAGAAAATCTGGATGAGAATTTTATCCAGGTACACCGTTCACACATTGTAAACAGAAGCCACATGCACGGCAATACCAAACACAACCTGACCTTAACCGATGACAGAATAGTACCCATCGGGAGAAAATACCAGATTTTGATTGACAATGCTTAGTACATTGTTGTCCGGTTTCCTTTCAGCAAACAGCCGTATGGCTGTTTTTTTATTAAGAATAGGTTTACACTGCTTAAAAACATCCTTTTCTGCCTGTTTTTTGTGTTACATTTTTGTGATATTTTACCATTAAGTTTTAAAAAAACAATATCTGCGTTATATTGTTTTAACCGTCAAAGCCTATTGCCATTGTTCACATAATCGGTACATTTGTAACTCATGTATAATAAGGGAAAAGAGCAAATGAAGTATAGCAATGTTCAATTTTATTATGTAATGCTACTCATTTTTACATTAGGATTACCATACCATTCTATTGTAGCACAAACTATGTCTAAACAGGAACTATTGTTTAGAGAATCGGAAGAGTTGATCTATTCAAAACCCAACGAGGCTTTGAAAGTGGGACTGCACCTGCTCAAGCGGGTAACGTCCAGTAAAGAAAAGGCTAAAGTCAACTTCTTACTGGCAAGAATTTATGAAGTGAAAGGTGACTATAACAATGCGCTGACTTATTTGTTTGAAGCAGACAGGAATCCTTTTGACCTGGATAACAGGGATATGATTGAGGTTCCGGTAACCAAATCGATAATTTTAAGAGCGTTATATTTTGACGACCAATCCAAAAAATACTTTGATGTAGCCGAAAAACAGGCTTTAAAGATCAGTGACCGGAACGATAAAGCCTATGCAAAATCCTTACTGACGCTGGATAAATCCCTGATGTACCTGGATCGGGAAAAATATGAAGAAGCGGCACAGTTTATTGAAAAGCAGGGCGCTTCTTTTGAAAATACCATACGGGAATTTCCAACGATGTACCTGTGGTTTATGATCACCAAAGGAAGAGCATACTGCGGCTTAAATGATTACGAAAAAGGCCGTTTTTACTTTGAGAAGGTACTGGATTTATTAAAAAAGACAAGCATCAAAAACGATTATGCCGAAGTATACGCTTTAAGCGGAATTGCCTCTGTTTATTTTCATCAGAAAGACCACCAGAAAGCCCTTAAAGCCCTTTTGAGTGCCGGGCAGAAAGCCCAGCCGTTTGAAAATGTATACCTAACGGAAAGCATCAACAAACAGATAGCGATTAATTACCTGGCACTGAATGATAAAACGAATTATAAGTTTTACAATACCAATTTTCTGAAAGCCAATGCCGAAGTGGAAACGATAGAACAGGAATCGGTAAATACGGCTTTTAACCTGATCACACAGGATTATGAAAACATTTATAAGGTTAAGAAACAATGGTATAGCACGGTATTCTATATTGCGTTGGGACTGACATTTGTGGTTATACTCGTTTGCGGTTTGTTCTGGTTTAAATTTCAGTGGAAAAAGAAAAGACTGAAAGAGATTATCAACTACCTGGAAATTACCCGTAATAACCTGATTATCCGCTTTACCGAAAAGAAAGAGGTCAAAGAAGTCAGTAAAAAGAGCAATATTCCGCTGGAAACGGAACAGGCTTTGCTGAACAAGCTAAAGCGCTTTGAAAGTTCAACGAAGTTTACCAATAACGATATGTCGCTTGCCGTATTGGCAGGACAGTTTGAAACCAATACGAAATATTTATCGGAAATAATCAACAAGCACTATGATGTAAATTTCAATACATATATCAACAAACTGCGGATCAACTATATCGTGGAAAAACTAAAATCCGACCCCAATTTCAGAAACTATAAGATCAGTTACCTGGCCGAAAACAGTGGCTTTTCGTCCCATAGCAGCTTTGCTACCGTATTTAAATCGATAACCGGAATTGCACCGATAACGTTTATTGAGCTTTTAAAAAGCGAAATGGAAGTTAGTAATTCACAATAGTACCGCTATGAAACGAAACAGTACTTTACTCGCCGTATTCTTTCTTTTGATTGGTGTAGGTTTATCTGCCCAGTCGGGTAAAAACTTTGACAGCCTGATCCGGGCAAGTAGCCTGGAAATATACGGCAATCCGGATAAGGCAATCGCAGCCGGAAAAGAGGTTGTGAGCAAAGCCGGGAATGATATCAATACCAAAATACGCGGTTATAAGCTCATTTCTGATGCTTATTCCTCCAAACGGGATTATGAAAAGTCTTTGGAATATGTGATCAAGGCGAACCAGCTGTTGCCGCAATCCAGCGACAAGCTGCTTAAGATTCTGATTATCAACAAAGCCGGAATCCAGTACCACCAGCTAAAAATTTACGATAAAGCCATCCAGTATCTGGATCAGGCAGAACAGTTAAGCTTCGAATATCCGGTGCGCGATTCGGTCAGGATCAATCTCGGGATCAATTATATCGTGAGAGGGTTTATCTATAAAGAAAAACTAAACTGTGATATCGCGATAACCTTTTTTGACAAAGGTATTCACGAGATCCTGCAGGGGACTGACCAGATGGGCGGCGCCAGTAAAATCAGTATTGCCAAATACAACAAAGGCAATTGCTATATACTCATGTCCGATAACGAAGCAGCAATAAAGAGCTTTGAAGAATCGAGTGCTTTGGCAAAACAGGTAGATGCCTACAGCCTTCAGGGATTTGCTTTAAAAGGGCTGGCACAGGTGTACACACTGGAAGGCAAATATCAGGAAGCGATTGCAACACTGGAACAGGCACTCAAAATTTCGGGCAATGTGGAAGACCTGGTACTGAATCAGGAAATATACAAAGGTTTGTCTGAAAACTACCTCGCCGTTAACGAATGGAGTACCTATAAAAACTACCGTTCAAAATATCTGCAGGTGCAAACCAAGGTCAAAGAAAGAGAAAGAAAGTCTATAAGTGATTCGTTAAATGAGATTGAGAAAGAGGAAAAAATTAAGCTTAAAAATGCTATTCCCAAATTTATATACGGTTTTATTTGCCTTTTTGTTATTGCAGTTCTGGCTGTAATTGGCTTCATTATTGCCGCGAAAAAATCCAAAACAAGTATCGATAGACTTAATAATGTAATCAAAAGCTTACAAAATGAAAAACCTTTAAATTAATGTAAATAAAAAGTTAATTTTTTATTTAAGTAATTGTTTTTTAGGTGTTTAAAGTTGTTTTTCAGCTTTAAAAATTCAGTAAACCACAAAGCCTTATCCTATTATAGTAGCATTAGTGTAATTATTTTTATTGCAAAACTATTAACTAACAAGTAATGAAAATGCAAAAAAAATTACAATTAACTACTTTAGGTTTTTTGTGGATTGGCTTTCTTGATTTCTTATCAGGATTTCATGAATGCTTATTGCACAAAAAAATAAAAGGGAAGATTTTGACTTTTCTTCTTTTTTTATTTTCTGTTTCAGGTTACAGTCAGCTGAGCACTGAAAATTTTGAAGGAGGAATTCCGGCTACCTGGAAAAAATTCCAAACGCCGGGCCCGACACTTCTTTGGGACATTTCTAATGATGGTTACCTGGGAGGTAATGCTGCTTATATTAATCCGGCTTCCGTGAACATCGGAGCGGGTAATACGGCAGAATACTTTTTAGTTACGCCATCGGTAACACCCATACCAAACGGAGAAATCCGGTTTTTTACCAAACAGGGGAGTGCCACCAATAACGGTACGATTTACCAGCTAAGGCTTTCTACTGCCACACAGCCGGATATCAACGGATTTACCGTGGTATTAAAATCCTGGACGGAAGCCGAACTGAATTCGGGTTCACCAACTGCTTATGAGGAAAAGGTGGTTCCGATTCCGGCCGATCTGCCGTCGAATCTTAATTTTTATGTTGCATTTGTTGCCGTTAATACCCAAACAGGCGCTGCTCCTTCGGGCGATTCCTGGTTTGTAGACAATGTAAGGGTTGTGGAATCTTGTTTAAAAGTAACACAGCCTAATTTTACCGTTAGCAACATTACGGCTAACAGTGCGAATTTATCATGGACACATCCGTCGGCTACTTCTTTTGAAGTTCAGGTAGTACCGCAGGGAACGGCTCCGGCAGCAAACGGAACGGTTGTTGCCAATTCCTATCCGGCCGGTTCACTGGCAGCCAATACGTTTTATGATGTGTATATCAAAACATTATGCGGCGGTTCCGTCCCTACGAGTGAATGGGCAGGACCATTTTCTTTTAAAACATCGATTTTAGGATTATCCTGTTCAACGCCAATCGTTATTCCGGATGTGACAACACAGCCGTTTACGCTATCGACCAATCTGAACTTGTATGAAAACGCGGCAGTAACCTATCCGAACCAGGGAACAGGATGTTTATCACCGGCAGTAACCGGGAATTACCTGGCTGGTGCCAAAGCGTTCTTAACCTATACACCCACAGCAAACGGGCTGATCACGATAACACAGACCACGCTGGGCGGAACAGGATGTTACAATAACTCAACAGGAGTTTTTGTTTACGACAGCTGTGCCAATGTTGGTGTTTCCTGTATTGCAGGTGTGAGCACCTCAGCGGCAAACGTTCCAAAGCGAATCCAGAACTTATTTGTTCAGGCAGGCCACACGTATGTGATTGTGGTATCGTCTAATTTACTGGCTACGGCAAGTATCTGTTTTACACTAAAAGTGGAAGGTGGCAATTGTGCGCCGCCGGCAAACTATACCTACAAGGATTTGTTGCAAAACAGTGTATCGTTTTCCTGGGATAACGTTGGTGGTTTTGCCACTGCCTGGGAATACAAAGCAGTACCAACCGGATCGGGCGCTCCTGCAGGAGCCGGTACGCCAACAACGACAAATCTTAACAATGTGATCAATACCGGATTGGCTCCGGGTACTTCGTATGATTTATATGTAAGATCGGTTTGTAATAATATTCCGGGAAGCTGGGGATTGCCTTATAAATTTACAACCCAGTGTCCGGTATTTTCAACACCATATTCCACACAGTTCACAGGAGCATCGGCTACTGTGCCTACACCTTGCTGGACGGCAGTTGACGTTAACGGCGACGGACAGACATGGTCTTATCTGGGCGGATATGCCACGATGCAGACCAGTACATACCAGAACTATAACAACGATATGTTTGCATCGCCTCAGGTAAATCTGAGCGGAGTACCAAAAAGACTGCGTTACAAACATCAGGTTGTTGGCGGGGTATCCAGTTATGCTATTCGTATTTCCACAACGGGAATAGGGGCACAGAACTTTACGATTGAACTGGCACCGGATACGCAGATTACCAATACAACCTGGCAGGAAAAAATCATCAATATTCCGACTTCGATTACAGGACCGGTTAATATTGCTTTTGTTGTTAGTCCGGCAACCGGTCATACGGCAACAAGAATTTCTATTGATGATGTTTTTATTGAAGACAAACCGGCATGTCCGGATCCGTTGAGCCCTACCGCTCAGAATATCACGGAAAACCAGGCGTTATTGTCCTGGACAAACGGAGATACCGAAACACAGTGGCAGGTATCGGTTCAGCCATACGGAGCAGGAGTTCCTACAGGTTCAGGAGTACTTGTTAACTCGAATCCTTATCTGGCAACCTTGTTAAATCCGGCTACGCATTATGAATATTATGTGAGAGCCTACTGTTCGGCTACACAAACCAGTAACTGGATCGGGCCGTTCGATTTTACAACTGCCTGTATCACTTTCCCGACACCGTTCTCGGAAAGTTTTAATGATACGGATCCTACCACTAAAAAATTCTGCTGGTCTACCAATAATGCCAACAATGATGGCGCGCAATGGACTATAGGCACAACAGAAGCAAGAATACAAAGAGGTTTTATGGGACCAAACTCTTTTAATGACTGGTTGATTACTCCGGCAATTAATGTGTCCGGAAACAAAAAACTTTCGTTTAAATACAGAGCTTTGGCTACGCCATTCACGATAAATCCAAGACACGGTATCGAAGTATTGATTTCTACTACCGATACGAACCCGTCAAGCTTTACCGTTATCTCGCCTTTAATGGAATTTACCAATACGGTATACCAGGAAAAATCCCTGTATTTCACGGCTAACGGACCGGTATATATCGCTTTCCGCGTACCACCGGAATTAAGTTCACCGGCTACAGCTTCTACATTAAATCTTGATGATGTAGTAATTGAAGATGCTCCGGCATGTCCAAATCCGTCTAACTTAACAGCGGCTGATATTACAGAGGATTCTGCTGCCTTATCATGGGTTCCGGGTTATGCCGAATCTGCCTGGGAAGTAAAAATCCAGATCGCCGGTACAACTAATGCGACCGTTACACCGGTGAGCAGCAGTACGTATACACCAAATACCCTATTGCCGAATACGATCTATGAATATTACGTGAGAGCTTCCTGCGGCAGCGGTGTTTACAGTGACTGGATAGGGCCATTTACTTTCAGAACTTTATGTAACCCTATTAATGCGCCATTTACAGAAACGTTCAACAGTAATTCTCAAACAGAAGATTGCTGGAGAATCGTGAACAACAACAACGATTCTAACAAATGGAACATGAATGTAACGGTTAATCCGTATGAAGGAGACCAGATGGCCGGTATGTTTACCGGAAGCAACGGTCAGAATGAAGACTGGCTGATCTCGCCAACGATTAACGTGGCAGCCAATCAAAGATTACGTTATTACTACCGTGTAAACGACAGCTTCTTTACCGAAGATTTAAAAGTACGTTTATCGACTAACGGTATCGCACTGGATCAGTTTACGACTATTTTATACGATTCTGCTACAGATCCTGTATTGATCAACAATGTGGAATACAAGGAAAAAATAATTAACCTTCCGGCAGGAATTACCGGGAATATTAATATTGCGTTCCATGTACCGTTTTATCAAAGTACCGGTCCTTACAGAGGTCAGTTATTGTTTATTGACAATGTGGTAATTGAAGATATTCCGGCTTGTCCGCAGCCATCCAATTTAATGGCGCAAAACGTAACCGATACGGAAGCGCAAATTTCATGGGATGCAAACGGAACTACAGCTCCGTGGGAAATATCGGTACAGCCTTATGGAACTCCGGCTCCGGTGGGGAACACTTTACCGCAATACCTGCATACGGCAGGAACCAACCCGTATACAATTACCAATTTAACACCGGCATTAAAATACCAGTACTATGTGAGAGCACTTTGTAGTGGTTCACAGCAAAGCGAATGGGTTGGACCGTTTGAGTTCACGACCAAATGTAGTTTCGAAAACCTGTGTGAATATACTATTGTTTTATCCAGTGGTAATTCCTTTGGAGTGGGTGGTGGAATCAATGTAATGCAAAACGGAATGTTGGTGCAAACGCTGGAATTCCCTACAGGACCTTTTAATACGGTACCACCACCGGCAGAATATACGCTGCTGTTGTGTAGCGGAGTGGAATACTCTTTATTCTGGGACTCTATCGGAACCGCACCGGGACAATATCCTAATGCACAGGTTCAGGTTAAAGATGCTTCCGGAACGGTGGTTTGGGCAAGCCCGATGGGACTTGGAACACCAAGAACAACCTTATACACCGGACTTTCCATTTGCGGAACCGTTACCTGTCCGCAGCCGACAAACTTACAGGTAAATGCGCAATCAGAGTTTTCCTGGACAGCAGGCGGAACAGAAACACAATGGGAAGTATTTATACAACCGGTTGGCAACGGAACATTGCCGCAATCGGGAACTATTGTTAACACGACTTCTTATGTACCGCAACCGGCAGATTTCAACTCGCAGACCGCAACAACATTCGAATATTTTGTGCGTGCTATCTGTAGTGCAACGAACAAAAGCTACTGGTCCGGACCAAAAGTATTCATCAGAAATGATGAACCGTCAATGGCAATCAGAATCCCGGTTAACCCGAATGAAGAATGTAATACCTCAGCCAGCGATGTAACCTTTAACGGGGCTACGGCATCGGCAACACCAATGAGCTGTGGTGGTATCAATGGTGGTGATATCTGGTTTGAATTTGATGCTACATCAAAAGTTCATATTATCGAGGCAAACGGATTTACCGGTAACTTCTACCAATCATCCGGAGATGAGCCGTATCCGAACATGACGATGACGCTTTATAAAGTAGGCACAAACGGTGTACTGGAAGAAAAAGCGTGCAGCAATAACAACGTAATTGTGGCGATGTATATGTCTGAATTAGTTGTTGGAGAAACCTATAAAGTACGCCTTACCCTAAACAGTACCGTTCCGAGTACCCGAAAATTCAATGTGTGTGTTAAAACACCGGTGGATTTATGTGATATAAATGCGGTGAACCATGGTTTTGAATTCCCGCCTATGCAAACGGTTACCGGAGTTACGACCATCGGTACGCAATATGTTGTACCGGGATGGAGGGTTAATTTAGATACCTGGAGTGCTATTTTCTTTACAGAAGCATTAAATGCGATTAATTTAGGACCTTATTCCGGAGGACAATGTATTCAGATATTGAGTGATCCGGAAGAAGACTGGAATCCTAACGATCCAAACATCAAAGGAATATATAAAGAATTTGATACATCCGAAATTACCCAGATGGATTATAGTTTTGCACATGCAGCCCGATCCAGCAACGGTAGTTCACTACAATTATTTGCAGGACCGCCGGCAGGACCATTCACGTTAGTGCTGGAATCGGCTTCACCGGGGCCAATCTGGCACCTGAATACCGGATCATACGCAGTTCCGGCAGGTCAGAACGTTACCCGTTTTATTTTCAGATCCAAAGAAAATATAATCGGAAACCTTTTAGATGAGGCTAATTTTAAAGCGAATGTGGCTATTAAAACAGCGGCTCACACTTTAAACTGTAGTCAGAATACCACTACTGTTGAAGCAGAAGGTGTAGGGCAATGGGTAGCCGCTGCGAATAATCCGGCTACTACGGTTATTGCCACACCAAATAACAAAACAACAGCGATTTCCGGATTTACAACACCGGGTGTTTATACATTCTATTGGAGAACACGTTATTGTGAAAAATCGATCGCGATTACCTATGAAGGAATCAGCGATGCACCGGTAGTAACCACTCCGGTTGTTTATTGCCAGAATGCGACAGCGACTGCCTTAACCGCTACACCACCGGCAAACCATACCTTATTATGGTATACAGATGCTGTGGGCGGAACAGGAAATCCTGTTGCTCCGGTACCGGTTACAACTACTGTAGGAAATACTTCTTACTATGTGAGCCTTACCGATACTAACGGATGTGTAGGACCAAGAACAGAAATTGTTGTTCAGGTAAATGTTTTACCTGTTGCTACGATAACTGCTCCGGCTCCGGTTTGTTCCGGAACGACGGCTACCGTTACTTTTAACGGTACACCAAATGCGGTTATTACATATACTGTGGACGGTGGTGCGAACCAAACGGTAACGTTAGACACCAATGGTGTTGCTACCGTTACAACTCCTGCCTTAACGGTGAACAGTGTGTACACTTTGGTAAGTGTTACCGAAACCGGTACCAATGCCTGTATGCAAAACCTGACCGCTTCGGCAACAGTGAACGTATTGGCATTGCCAACGGCAGCAATATCGGGCAGTACAACGATCTGCTCCGGTGATACGGCTGCAATCACGATTACCGGTACGCCAAATGCCACAGTAACCTATACGGTAAATGGCGGTGCACAGCAAACCGTAGTTTTAGATGCAACCGGAACGGCTGTATTGAACACGGCTGCGATTACGGCAACCACTACTTTTGAATTGGTAGGGGCTACTTCTGCGGCTTCGTCCTGTACGGCAGCGGTAACCGGTTCGGCTGTGATTACAGTAGCTGCATTACCAACTGCTACGATTTCCGGAACGGCTACCATTTGCTCCGGAAACACAACAACGATCACGTTTACCGGTACACCAAATGCTGTAGTAACCTACAACGTAAATGGTGGTGCGAACCAAACGATTGTATTGGATGCTGCCGGAAACGCGACTATTGTAACCGGAAATGCGGGTACCTATACTATTGTAAATGTAACGGCTTCCGGAGCATTAGCGTGCAGCCAGGCGGTATCAGACTCGGTTGTGATCACCGTGACACCGCTAACAGCACCAAATGTAACGTTCAGTTATGCAACAACCTGTGTAAATGCAACGGTAAATCCTTTACCGGTATTACCGGCAGGCTTTACAACCGGCGGAGTATTCAGCTCGGCGACGGTAACGGTTAATGCAGCTACAGGAGCTATTGATTTAGCAACGGCTACTGCCGGAACACACCAGGTGCAATATGTTGTAACTGCTGATCAGGCAAACTGTATTGGCGGCGACAGCTATACGGCAACGATAGTGTTAACCACAGGAGTAAACCCGGTAACGGCCTTTACGTATGACAATACTTATTGTGCCGGCAGTCCGAATGCTTTCCCAGTGACAGCATCAGGATTTACACAGGGAGGTACTTTCAGTGCCGGAACAGGTTTGACGATCAATGGTACTACAGGAGAAATCAATATTGCAGGAAGCACACCGGGAACCTATACCATTACCTATTTGGTACAGCAGGATGCGGCAACGTGTAATACGGGTGGATCGGATATTTTCACGATCACTATTTCCCAGTCCATTGCAGTAGCAGTTGAAAGTGC
Source organism: Flavobacterium sp. 40-81 (assembly GCF_001898245.1). Lineage (NCBI taxonomy): Bacteria > Pseudomonadati > Bacteroidota > Flavobacteriia > Flavobacteriales > Flavobacteriaceae > Flavobacterium > Flavobacterium sp. 40-81. The sequence continues at coordinate 6,764 of NZ_MKTM01000033.1, read as the reverse complement.
CTGCGAATCGGAAACGTTAGTATTGAAAGCGGTTCCGGTAAACGGTTCTTACAACCCTGATACGGTGAGTTATATCTGGAAAGACTACAATAACATTACGGTAGGTACCAATGCCGAAACATTTAATGTGGATCAGTATCTGGCACAAAACCCGACAGCTGGTTTACCATTGAATTTTAGTGTTACGGTACTTTCCGGAAACTGTAGCGGTTCGGCACCATTTACGGTAACCAATAATCCTTGTAAAATGATCCCTAAAGGTATTTCTCCAAACAATGACGGAGCGAACGATGCCTTTGATCTGACAGGATTAGGAGTGAGAGAACTTTCCATTTTCAACCGTTACGGTACAGAAGTGTATTCTTTCAAAGGAAACTATACCAACCAATGGAATGGTGTGTCCGGCAATGGAAACGAGTTACCAGACGGAACGTATTTCTATGCGATTCATAAAGAAAACGGAACAACTGTAACCGGTTGGGTATATATAAACAGAGAACACTAATCAATAAATTAAAATGCAGTCTGTTTGTTTTCAGGCAGACTGTATTTTTAAAAGTAATAAATAGCCGAATATGAAAAAACTATATTTTGCAGCTTTGCTAATAGTTATGGTTGCTTTAGAGGTCAAAGCACAGCAAGATCCGCATTATACACAATATATGTATAATATGAATGTCATGAATCCGGCTTATGCAGGATCCAAAGAGAGTTTATCCGGAGGATTATTATACAGACAGCAGTGGGTTGACATACAGGGAGCTCCTAAAACAGCGACCTTATCCCTGCACAGTCCGGTTGGAAAAAATGTTGGATTAGGGTTATCTGCCGTTTCCGATAAAATTGGTCCGGTGGAAGAAAATAATGTCTATGCCGATTTCTCCTATACGTTAAATTTAGGTGGCGAACACCGTTTGGCACTTGGACTTAAAGCCGGGGCGACATTCCAGAAAATCGGATTGTTCTCGGAAATCGGTAACGGATTTGTACCGCAGCCGGGTGATGTTGCCTTCCGGGAAGATACCAGCAATACCTATTTTAATGTGGGTACCGGGGTCTTTTATTATACGCAGCACTATTACCTGGCCTTTTCGGTACCCAGCATGTTGAAAAAAACACATCTGGATGTTACTCAAAACGGACAGGAATACAATTTCGGAAGCGAAACACAGCACTATTTCTTAACAGGAGGATATGTGTTTAACCTGACCGATAATATGAAATTTAAGCCCTCTTTTATGGTAAAGTCGGCATTTCAGGCACCAACCTCATTAGATTTGTCAGCAAATGTTTTATTTTTTGATAAGTTCGAACTGGGAGCAACGTACCGACTGGATGATTCCTTTGGCGGAATGGTGAATTATGCCATTACACCCAACATCAAAATCGGATACGCTTATGACCATATTGTTTCAGACTTAAAGGTAACAACGCCGGCTTCACATGAATTTATGTTGTTATTTGATTTGAACTTCCCGAAAAAAGTATCACTTTCACCAAGATATTTCTAAACCAAAGGATATAAAATGAAAAAACAGTATATAACATTAGGCTTAATGCTACTGCTAACAGCAGGTTACGGACAAAACAAAGCGACAGAAAAGGCAGACCAGCTTTTTGAAAGCTACCAGTATGTGGGGGCTATTGAGGAATATTTGAAATTAGCGGAAAGTAAAAATGCTAATGAATATGTCTATACTCAGCTGGCAGACAGTTACTACAATGTATTCAACATGAGCGAAGCGGCCAAATGGTATGCCAAAGCAACGGAAGGCAAAGCTGCGGCAGAAACCTATTACCGTTATGCGCAAACGCTGAAAGCATTGGGAAAATACCAGGATGCCAATAAACAAATGGATGCCTTTGCCCGTTTGATGCCAAATGATGTCAGAGCAAAAGAACACAAAGCAAATCCCAATTATATTCCCAGCCTGACCAACCGTACAAAAATGTTTGATGTGGCGGCTACGAACATAAACAGTAAAGGACAAAGCGATTTTGGAGCGGTACTCACCAATGACAAAACACTTTATTTTACCAGTACCCGAAATACCGCTAAGAAAACGGATAAATGGGCGAATCAGCCGTACCTGGATATTTTCCAGGCAACCCGAAATGAAGACGGAACGTTTACAGAACCCAAACCGGTTGATGAGCTGAATACTCCTTTCCACGATGGTCCGGTTACCATTAGCAGTGACGGCAAAACGATGTTTTTTGCCCGCGACGGTCATAGTGCCGGACAATATGAAAGAAGCAAGAACAGCAATACCAAAGTAGGGCAGCAGGGTTTGTATAAAGCCACAAAAACAGATGGAAAATGGGGACAGATTGAAGCCCTTCCGATAAACAGTACGGCCTATTCGATAACCAATCCGAGTTTGAGTAAAGACGGTAAGACCTTGTATTTTGCTTCCAATATGCCGGGTGGTTTAGGAGAATCGGATATCTGGAAAGTAGCGGTAGAACCAACAGGATATGGCAAACCGCAAAACCTGGGCGCTGCGGTAAATACACCCGGAAAAGAGAACTTTCCGTTTATCACGGACGATAATATCTTATATTTTGCTTCTTCCGGAAAACAGGGATTTGGCGGATTGGATGTCTTTAAAATTGATTTAGGAACTTCCGAAACAGCCCAAAACGTTGGAAAACCGGTGAACAGTGAAAAAGATGATTTCTCTTTCAGCTTTAATAAAACCCTGAACATCGGTTACTTTTCTTCTAACCGTGACGGTTCGGATGCTATTTATATGGCTACACCGGTTTGTTCGGCAGAAGCGATTGCTTTGGTGACCAATAAAAAAACAGGAGCACTGTTAACCAATGCTTCGGTGGCTATACTGGATGCTAAAGGAAATATCATTGCAACCAAACAAACCAATGCCGAAGGAAAAGTAAGTTATAATGTGGACTGTGAAACGGCTTATGTGTTCCAGGCAACAGCCCCTAATTTTGAAGCCGGAACCTTCCCGGTTCAGAAAATAAAATCGGGTGAAATGATGGTCGAAACACCATTAGTACCGGTAGAAGTTATCATTACCGATAAGGAAGTATTGCTGAATCCGGTGTATTTCGATTTCAACAAAAGCAATATTACAGAGCAGGGTGCGAATGAGCTGAACAAACTGGTTAAGGTGATGAAAGATCATCCGGCAATGGTAATCATGGTAAAATCACATACCGATTCCAAAGGTAGTGCCGCTTACAACCTGAAATTGTCCGAACAAAGAGCACAGGCAACCGTACAATACCTGATCTCGAAAGGCATTGAAAAAGACCGTATTTCCGGAAAAGGATATGGAAGTTCGGAGCTTAAAATCAATTGTACGAACTGTACAGAAGAAGAACACTCTCAAAACAGACGTTCTGAATTTGTAATCATTAAAAAATAGATCTGAATCATCTCTTATTGAAAGTTGGGAATACAAAACAGTCTCATGGTTTTTTGGAAGTTAACAACAGATAGTTCGCGATTTTCATAAGAGATATTAGATCGGTTTCAATAAAAAAACAATAGCTAACCTTGATGCATACAGTCGGGGTTGGCTATTGTTCATCAATAAAAAACTGATAAATGAAGAAATTTCTATTAGCATTGTTAGCCGTAATTTTCTCAAATGTGGCGATTGCTCAAAACCAGCCTAACGATTGCGTCAATGCCATTACGGTTTGCGGTAATGGTACTTTTAGTTCCAATGCCAGCGGTATTGGAGCGGTTCAGGAAGTTTCCGGTTGTGGGGGAGCGGAACACAATTCGATTTGGCTAAAAATCAATGTGGTTCAGGCGGGAACATTGGGTTTTAACATTATCCCTAATGATACCAATATTGTTGTGGATTACGATTTCTGGGTTTACGGGCCAAACAGAACCTGTTCGAATCTGGGCAGCCCGATACGCTGTGCAACCACCAATCCGCAACTGGCAGGAATGACCAATAATCATACGGGAATGAACGGGGCAACAACCCTAACGCAAACAGGCCCGGGTGCTAATGGTAACGGTTATGTCCGCTGGTTAAATGTTACGCCGGGACAATCCTATTATATTGCAATTGACCGGCCGGAAGGCGATGGCGGATTTGATCTGGAATGGACCGGAACGGCAACTCTGAACGGAGGCGCTTTTGCACCGCCGCCGGTTGCCAATACTATTGCCGATTTAAAAGTGTGCAGTGCAACCCCGAATATCGGTCTTTTTGACCTGAATAGTGTAAGAAGCCAGATCAATCCGGATCTTGCCAATAATACAATAACTTTTCATACAACGCTTGCCAACGCAAACGATGGTATTGCACCATTGCCTAATATTATAGCCAATACGGTTAATCCCCAGACAATTTATGCGAGAGTAACGAATACTACTTCCGGATGCTACAGTATCACGGATTTTAAACTGATTGTTTATCCGGTTCCTACGGCTAATTTAAGTGTTGCGCCAACGGCTATATGTGCCGGTGAAAATGCAACGGTTACTTTTACCGGAACTCCGGATGGAACTATTGAATATACGATTAACGGCGGTGCAGTTCAGACAGCAGTTTTAAATGCTGCCGGGACATTTACCTTGACACAGACACTAACAGCCGACACAACTTATACCTTAAGTTATATTAAGATCATCGATAATAACGGAACGATGCTCTGCTCGCAGGCGTTGAACGCTTCTGTAACCGTAACCGTTAGTCCGCTGCCGGTAGCAACGATATCCGGAACAGCCACTATATGTTCGGGCGACGCTGCAACAATTACCTTTAACGGAACACCTAACGCTACGGTTACTTATACTTTTAACGGAGGGGCAAACCAGCAAATTGTACTGGATGCTGCGGGAACCGCCACGCTTACCGGCGGAACGGCAGGAACCTACAACCTGGTTAGTGCTGCGACTACCGGAACACCGGCTTGCAGCCAGCCTCAAACGGGATCTGTGACCATTACAACCACGTCGTTGCCTACAGCTGCAATAACAGGAACAGCTCCGGTTTGTTCCGGTACCACGGCAACGATTACTTTTAGCGGAACGCCCGGCGCAACCGTTACCTATACTGTTGATGCTAACCCAAATGAGTTTATAACGCTAAACGGAACGGGAACAGCTACAGTAACAACACCAGTCTTAACGAATTCAAGTACATACACTTTGGTTGCTGTAGCTTCTGCCGGTACACCGTCCTGTAGCCAGCCGTTAACAGCTGCCCATACGGTAAACGTTATTCAGGCACCAGTTATCAATACGCCGGCAGCTTTTGAAGTGTGCAGCAACAACAGTACTAATGCGTTTGCGGTTTTTGACCTGACAACCAGGATCAATGAAATTACCGGCGGCTATACGGCCTATACGGTAACTTTTCATGAAACGCAGGCCGATGCCAATGCGGGAACCAACCCAAAAGGACCTTTATATACCAACATTAACCCGGTGACTCAAACCTTGTATGTCAGGGTGGTTAGTGGCGGAGCCAATCAGTGTGCTTCCTTTACAACCTTATTGTTAAAGGTAATTGCACGTCCGGCACTCAATCCGGATGTGACAAACTATGAAGTATGCGAAACAAGTGTACCGGGCGATGGTTTTGAAATATTTGATCTGACGGTTAAAAACACCCAGTTAATCAACGGCCAGACCGGCGTTTCGGTGTCGTATTATATCAGCCAGGCTGATGCCCAGTCCGGAACGGCTCCGATTGTTCCGGCAACAGCGTTTCCCAATACGGGGAACCCGCAGACCATCTGGTATCAGTTGAGAAATACAACCGGATGTATAAGTGTGGGCTCTTTCCAGTTAATTGTAAATCCGTCACCGGTCATTACGCCATTAAATCCAATGAATGCCTGTAGTAACGGAACAACTACCACGGCGGCGTTTGATCTGGCATTAAACAATCCGCTTGTAACGGGTGGTGTTGCCGGTTTGCAGGTGAGTTATCACTTAACGCAGGGAGATGCTAATACCGGACTGAATCCGTTACCGATACCGTATACCAGCGGACCGGCGACCATATTTGTTCGTGTTAAAAATCCGGTAACCGGATGTTTTGCAACCACCACTTTGGAACTGAATATCACTCAGGGACCGCTTGCGGTAACCCCGCAGCCTCTGGAATATTGCGATCCCAATAACGACGGATTCGGTCCGTTCGACTTAAACGGTGTTGCAGCAGTAATAGCCGGAGGAACTATTCCGCCCGGCGTTTCGGTGACTTTCCATGAAACACCGGAAGATGCGCAATTGGAACTGAATGCTCTTCAAAGCCCTTATACCAATATCAATCCGTGGACACAAACGCTTTATGTAAACGTTAGTTATACCTTAACCAGCTGTACCAATACGGTACAACTACAGTTAATCGTACATGAAACACCGGAAGCCGTGACACCAACACCGTTAGTGATTTGTGATGACAATACAGCCGATGGTTTTGCGGCTTTTGACCTTACCGTTAAGGCATCCGAAATTTTAGGGACATTAAATCCGGCCAACCATACGCTTAGCTATCATGTGAACCTGAATGATGCACAGGCAGGAATCAATATAATCAATAACATATTCAGCTATACCAACATTACGAATCCACAGGTTATTTATGTTCGTGTCACGCATAACACAACCGGCTGTTTTGATGTTGTTTCATTAAAACTAATAGTCAACCCATTACCGGTTGTGCCAATGCCAGTACCGGCTTACTCATTATGTGACTATACCGGACTACCGTTATATGAAGAATTCGATTTATCGACTAAGATTCCGGAAATCATCGGAA